>CAYMQY010000042.1:0-24717 GCA_964392655.1 uncultured Saprospiraceae bacterium | reverse complement strand
ACTGGTTTTCATGTCCGCTGCCGCGCAGGTCGTTGCCGGTGATGGTGTAGTCCTTGCCGTCGTTGCAATACATGCCGTAGTAGCGGTTTTGCACCTTGCAGTTTTTGATCGTGATGTTGCCATTGGAGCCGGTATTCTGCACCCGAATGCCCATGCTGCTGGCGACACCGCCAAGCGACCAGGAAGCATCCACATTGTCTACTGTGATGTTGGACACGTTTTCCAGATAGATCGCGTTGCGCTCTGCGGTGTTGCCCAGGATGGCGTTGAAACCGCTGTTGTCTTCAATTTTGATATGCACCCCTGTATTCTCGTCGCCGATGATCAGGTTGTTGGTGTTGCTGAGGCGCAGGCCGCCGTTACTTTCGGCTACGCCGGTATTGCGGCCCCAGAGGTTGCCGCTCATCAGGATGCCGCCATTCACGTTGGCCTCGGTGATGTTGTTGAGGTTGACCGCGTAGCTGTTTTCGTGGCCGCTGCCGCGCAAGTCGTTGTTCTGGATGGTCACGTCCTTGCCGTTGCCGATTTGGATGCCGCTGTAGCGGTTTTTGATGCTACAGTTTTTAACGGTAAACGTGCTGTTGGTGACTGCGTTGCTGAAAATAACGCCATGCGAGTTCGACACACCGCCGCCTGACCAGGAGAGGTCCACGTTGTCTATCGTGATGTTGTTGCAGTTGTTGAACCACAGCATAAACTGCCCGGCCAGTCCCATTGCGGTGAAGCCGCTGTTGTCTTCGATCACGATATGCGCCCCGCTCACCGACGCGTCGCCGATAACGAGGTTGTTCATGTTGTCTATGCGGAAGCCCATGTTGGCATTGCCGCCAAACTTGTTGCCGCTCATCACCACGCCGCCGGGAATGCTGCCGGGGGTGATATTGAGCATATAAATGCAAGGCTCGTTGGTGTTTTCGCCGGAGGCGAGCAGGTCGTTGTTTTGCACCGTGTGGTCTTGCCCGCCATTGATGGCAATGCCCGTGCGGCGGTTGCGGATGAAATTATCCAGAACGATGGTGGTATTGCAGTTGGTCCAACCGATACCGGCGCCGTTGCGCGGCGAGGCGTGGGAGAGGTCAAGTCCTTTGACAGTCAGTCCCGTCACACCGGTAGCCGTGAAAATGGTGCCGGTATAGGCGGTGCCGACCTTGACGTAGGTGGCCTGCGTACCTGAAACAAAACCCGGCTGCGTGGTACCGTCAATGACCGTCGGCCCGGTGAGAGCGGGCAGTGCCGAAGAGACTGTAATACTCCACGGCCCGCCACCGGGAATATTGAACACGATATTGTCGGCCCCCGCGTTGGCGTTGGCATCCGTGATGGCCTGCCGGAGTGAGCCGGCGCCGGAATCGGAGGTAGTAGTGACGGTGTAAGTGTTGGAAAATGCGGAGCCGGCAATCAGCAGCGTTGCTGCCAGAGCAGCGGACAGGCGTAAAGACTTTGTCATGAGACGATTTGATTTCGTTTAAACGATGGATTAAAAAGAGATTCAGAATTCCGTAGTTGTAAAGCCCTTCGTCTGTACTCGTGGGTATTATTCAAAACCGGAGACCTTCAGGGTCGCCGGGATGGCAACTCCGGTTAATTTGCTCGATGCGTTTGTCCAGTTCCCGGTTTCTAAAATCGAAGTAAGCATTAATGCCCAAGCCCAAAACGACGATGAGCAATACCCGGAACAACCAGTACCGCAAGGCGCTGAACATAACCGGGGCGCCGGGGTACCGAACCGGTGCAAGGCGTAAAAATTTGACGGATGTAGCCATAACCTCTAAAACTTGAGGCGGCAAAGGAGCAAAACAGCTCCCGGAACATAGTGAAACACCGCGTTACAAAAGCGTTACAATTGTTTCTTGCGAAGACGGAAACGGGTCTGGCGTATGGTTCCGTCCGAAACGCCGAGCATACGGGCCATTTCCTGGGTGCTGAGCTGTAGTTTTTCCAACACTAAATAGCGCAACTCTGCCTGTGTCAAATCCGCATAAAGCGTCTTTTGTTCCTCCATAAAATACGGGTAAACTTTTTCAAACAAGGCCCGAAAATGCACCCAGTCCTGTTCGGTAAGAATGGTGCTCTGCAGCAGTTCCTGCAAGTACCGGCTACGCTCGCCCGGATCCGGGACAGGACCGTTTTCTCGTGCATAGACTGTCCGCTGAGCAGTTTTTTCGAGTGCATTTTGGCGGTGGTCTTCCAGTTCGATCACAGCATGTCGGCGTTTGTTTTGCAGGCGGCGATAATTCCAGTACGTCAAAAAGGCAAAACCCAGCAACCCTGATAATGTCGCGTAAAGCAACCGGTTCTGTACAAGTTTCTCGCGTTCGATCAAACTGATTTTTTCTGCGTATTTCTGCGCCTCCACGCGCTGTCTGATTTTTTCCAGTTTGCGTATATCGGTTTGGCGTTCAAGGCTGTCCTGCAGTGGTTTGGCGAGCCTGACATAACGCATCGAAGTCGCATAGTCGCCCCGCATTTCGGCTATTCGCGCATGTGCCTCCCACAGTTTTATCTGTTTGAAATAGTTATACTCTTTATGCCCGATTTCGGCCCAGATACGTTCTGCCCGCCGCAGGAGGGCTACGGCATCGGCAATTTTGTTCAACTCTAATTTGATGAAAATCAGCGGCACCAGTGCATTGAATTCACCTTCCAGATAGGGTTCCTGCGCTTCGCCGGTTCGGGCAGAAGTCATCATGGCATAGCCCTGATCGGCATATTGTTCGCCTTCGGCAAATTTCCGTTGCAGGATCAGCATGGAAGCGATGTCAATCGTAGCGAGACTTGTCCAGAAACGACAAAAATCCGCAGCGCCGGGGTCATGCAAGCGGAGGGAATCGGTTGCCCGGAGGATTTTTCGGGCGTATTCGACACCCCGGGAGTAGTCCTTCTGCTGCTGGTAAATGGACTGGATGTGGTTCAGCGTCAATACTTGTGTGTGGTATCGCGTTTTTCGGGAGGCCATAAAGCGTTCGCCCACAAGCAAAAACTGGAGCGCATTGTCATAGTCTTCCAGATTGAACATGAACTCCCCCGAATGGTACATAAGGTCGGAAACGTCGTAATCCAGAAATTGCTCGAAGCCGAGTTCCTGCATTCGGGAAAACTCTTGCAGCAAATACGCATACTGCTGTTCCAAAGCTATTTTTTTTTCATGAAATAGCTCGAACTGCGCATAGTGCCTCGCTACAATAGCCTCAATCGGCCAATCTTCGTCTTCGGCTCTCTTTTCCAGGCTGGCCAACAACGAAAACGTTTGTTCCCTGCCAAGGTGCAGGGTTCTTCGATTTTTAAAGCGCAAAAAATCAAGTACCCAGCCGGATTTGAGGTCATGTTTTTCTATTGAAGCGGCGGCAAGTTGTTGGTAACAGGAGGAAAAGGCAGCCGAATCGAGGTTTCGCAAATTCGATTGCAGCAACACACGCCGGCGCTCGGGCGGAGGCTTAATACTCCAGGCTTGTACGTCAATGTCCGATTGCCCGGTACCAGGTAACGGGCAAAGCAAGACAAGGCAGAAATAAAGGACGTACCGTTTCAGAGTGTGCTGAAATTGAGAAGCAAAACTACGCAAGCCGGGAATACCGCCGGGGTCGAAAATTCCAGCCGGGAATTTATCCACACCTTTCCCTACCTTGCCCGCACAAAAAACGCGTCATTATGGCAACTCCATCCGGCACAGGCATTCTTATCGGGCGTTTTCAGGTTTTTGAGCTCAACCCCGTACACGAACGGCTGATCGAATCGGTTCGAAAAAAACACCGGCAAGTGCTGGTGTTTCTGGGCTCGAACCCGGCACCCAGTGACCGGAATCCGTTGGACTGGGAGTTCCGCGGCCAGATGTTCTACGAAAAATACGGCGACGAAATTCCCACGCTGGAAATGCCCGACCTGCCGGACGACCGCATCTGGAGCCAGGAACTCGACCGGCGCATCATGGCCCTGCGGCCTGAAGGCACGGTTACCCTGTACGGCAGCCACGACGATTTTGTCGAGCGGTATTCCGGCCGGTTTCCTGCTGAAGCGCTGGATGCCATCGTGGCAGATTTTCCTGAAGACCCTGTGCCTGTGGAAACTGAAAACCTGCGCGATTTTCGGGCGGGGGCACTGTATGCCTCTTTCTCCAGATTTCCGACCGTGTACCCGACCGTGGATGTGGCTGTTTTCCGAAACAATTACCGCGAACTCCTGCTTGCCCGCAAGGAAAATGAAACCAAATTCCGGCTGCCGGGCGGTTTTGCCGACCCCGAAGACGACAGTTTTGAAATGGCCGCCATGCGCGAACTCGGCGAAGAGTGCGGCGACATCGAAGTGGACGCGCTCACCTACCTCGGTTCCTGCCGCATTGACGACTGGCGCTACCGGGGTTCTTCCGATTCGGTAATCACCCACCTGTATGCCTGCATCTTGTCCGACGGCGAACCAAGCCCCGACGACGACATCGCCGAACTGCGCTGGTTTGATATGGACAAGTTGCAAAGCAGCCACTTCGTACCCGAACACCAACCCCTCTTCAACATGATCGAAGCCTACTGGCTGGAAGAACATTAACTATGAGCGATGAGTGATGAGCTATGAACTTCGTGGGCACTCATCGCTCATTACTCATCGCTAACTTCATGTACTTCCTGCGGCGGCGCCACTGGGTTTTCGCGGAAATATTGTTCCGGCAAGGACTGGTACGGCAAGGACTTGGGCACGTACATGTGGTACATCCGCGGCGCGCAGCCGCTCAGGTACCAACTGGTAACCATGTAAAAAATGACAAACAGAAAAACCACTCCTGCCCAACCGGGAATGGGCTTGAGCGCCGGTTCGGCGGGCGCGAGCCGCATAGGGTGGAAAAACTCGTCCATCGGTAACCCGGTTCGGTGATATTCTTCCATCCAGTTGCGCCGCAGTTCCTCCACTGTTCGTTGCAGTTCGGCGATGACCAACTGGTAACCCATCGGGTCGCTTTTCCAGTCCAGCAGCGTTTTTACCCCGCCAATCGGCTTGAAGCGGGACAGCCCAGACGATTTGTTCCAATTTGAGGGCGCCAGAATTACAGGGAGAATCCGCACATATTTTTCACCCAGTTCGGTGTGCCGGGCTACTGCGCGCGACACTTCTTCCCGCTCGATGTAGTCGGTGCCGAGGGAGTTTTTCGAGGCAAGAAACAGGTAAATGTGTGCCTGTTCGAGGTTTTCCAGCATGGCATCCCATTGGTACAGTTCCTTGTAGCCGGGCCGGGGAGCCGGGTTGTGCCAAATGCGCAGAAAATATTTTTCCTGCAAGGGCCTGAGCCACTTGAGCAGGGTATCCAGATACGGCTTGTCGGCCGGTGCGCAGGAAATATAGACGCGAAGCATGGTGCGAATCCGGCAGTCGTTTGATCCCGATAAATGCCGGATGGAAAGCAAAGGTGGCAAATTCCTGAAAAACTATCCTGGTGCGCGATTTCGGGCTTCCCGACGCAGCCAGTAGGAGAGCAGCATGGCCACAGTAATTTCAAGCACCAACAACCCGGTATTCCCCCAGGTGTGCAGTGCTACGGTAACGGCCAAAAAACCGCTACTTACGATTAGAAGCACGGATGTGGCCTGGATATGCGTCAGCCCGGCGTCCAGCATAAAGTGGTGGATATGGCTCCGGTCGGGATGAAATGGTGACTTGCCCTGCAACAACCGCAGGGTAATAACCCGCAAGGTGTCGAACAAAGGCAGAATAAGAGCCGATACGGCAATAGCCGGACCTGCCTCAAAACGAAGGGCTGTTTGCAGCGTCAACGTGCGGTTGATTTCGATGAACTTGAGGGCCAGTACGGCACATACTGCACCGATGAGCATGGCGCCCGTATCGCCCATAAAAATCCGGGCAGGTGCAAAATTGTACCGGAGAAAAGCCGCCAGCGCGCCAGCCAGCGAAAAAGCCAAAACGGCATACTCGACATGCTCCACCGCTACGAACCAACTGCCGAAAAACAGGCAGGCCAGCAATCCCGCACTGCCCGCCAGCCCGTTGATGCCGTCAATCAGGTTGAACGCATTGACAATACCTACGATAGCAACACCCGAAAGCGCCAAAGACACCGGCTCCGGTATGGTTTGCATACCGGCCACCCCTTCCAGCGTCGTGATTTTCACTTCCGATTTGTAAATCAGTACCAGCGCGGCCAGCACTTGCCCCGACAGTTTTTTCAAGGGCGACAGCGCGATAAGGTCGTCTCGGACGCCCAATAAAAAAATAATCAACAGGGCTGCAAGGATGTATTGCAGATCTCCGAACGTACGGGCAGGCGCCCAAAGCACGATGCCGCAGATGGCTCCGGCGAAAATGGCTATGCCACCTAGCGAAGGCGTCGGTTCGTCGTGTGCGCTGCGTGCATTGGGGCGGTCGTACAGTTTTTTTTGCCGGGAAACCCGAATAATGACCGGAATAGCCAGGTAAGCAAGCGAAAAAGCAGTGACAAAACCGAAACAGGAAGCGAGCATGGACTATTAAACCGATTATCGAGCCGCAAAAGTACCCCATATTCCTGCTTTGGGCGTAGCCGCGAGGAGTTACTTTTGTGTCCGGAATCGTCCCATGCTCAAGTGTTTTTCAAAATCGGCACTGTGTTTTTCGCGGCACAACGAAAAACAGCACAGAGCGTTTTTGTAAACACATCGCATCCGGAAGGTTTCTTCCGAATGATTTTTTCAACCACACGCCCATTCTCGTGAAACGCTCGTTCGTACCTGCCCTCTTTTTCGCCCTGACCGCCTTCCGGCCGGCTGCTCAGGAAACGCCCGCGCCTTTTCAGGATGCACCTGCCGCACCGCAGGGAGCCTGGGCCAGACTGGAAGTCGAAAACGGCGACTCCACGTTCGTGATGACCCTCCGCATGGTGAAAATATCCGCCCCCCGACAATTTAAAACTCCGGAAGAGCGCCGGCAATACTACCTGTACATGCGTGCCGCACGCAAAGTTTATCCCTTCGCCTTGCAAGCCATCGCCCTGTACGAGGAGATTCGAAGCGCCACCGAGGATATGACCAAACGCCAGCGCCGGCGCTATATCCGCAAAGAACACAAGGAACTGAAGGAGGACTTCAAGGATCAGATGAAAAACCTCTCTCGCACCGAGGGAAAGGTGCTGATCAAGATGATCGAAAAACAGATGGAAAAACCCTTCTACGACCTCATCAAGGAAACCCGTGGCGGATTAACGGCCACTTACTGGCACAATCTCGGTAAAATATGGGACTACAACCTCAAAGCCGGGTATCAGGAAGGTGCCGATCCCTTGCTCGACGAGGTGTTTCTGGACTATGATTTCGGCAAACCGGAATGGTGGAACTGATTCCCGCTTACACCTGCGTCGTTTTCCATTTCCCCTTGCGGAAAACCCAAATAGCCGCCAGCGCCAGAATTGACTCCGCGATCACGATGCTGTAGTACACGCCGCCTTGTCCCCACCCGAGGTACAGCGCCAGAAACCACGCAAGCGGAGTTTCGATCAGCCAGAAACAGACGAAGTTCAGGATCGTGGGGGTACGGGTGTCGCCTGCTCCGTTGATGGCTTGCGAAATGATCATCCCGTAACCATAAAAAACATATCCTGCCGCCATGATCTGAAGGGCCATGGAGCCTGCTTTAAGCGTTTCCGGGTCTTGTGTGAAAAAGCCGATAAACAGCGGCGCCCCGATCAGATAGGTAATCCCGACAACAGCCATGAAAATCATGTTGAAAAAACCGGCACGCCAGGCCGATTTTTCCGCACGATCCGGGAACCCGGCACCCAGGTTTTGGCCCACTAATGTAGCCGCCGCATTTGACATGCCCCACGACGGCAGGATGGTGAACACCACGATCCGGATGGCAATGGTATAACCCGCCGTCACTTGCGTACTGATCTGGGCGAGAATGTAAATCATAAAAATCCAACTGGCCGACGCGATCAAATACTGGCCGGTACTGCCGGATGCCAGCACAAGCAATCGGCGCACCACATCCCACCGGGGCTTCAGATACCGCCAGTACAGGCGCACAATACGCCCCACGCGAAAGAGTTGCCAGAGTTGATATGCCACCCCGACCGATCGCCCGATGGTGGTGGCTACCCCGGCGCCCAGCACGCCCATTTCCGGAAACGGGCCGATGCCGTAAATCAGTAGCGGATCAAGCACAATGTTCACCCCGTTGGCCAGCCAAAGCGCGCGCATGGCCGTAGCCGCATCGCCCGCGCCGCGAAAAATCCCGTTGAGCATCCACAGCAGCAGGATTGGCAGGTTGGCCGTCAGCATCAGGCGGGTGTACGATTCGCCCGACTCGGCCACAGCCGGATCTTTGGCCATGAGCAAGAGGATGTCTTTGGCAAAAATAAATCCCGGTACGGCAATGAGCACCGACAGAACCAGTGCAATCAGGATCGTTTGCGCACCCGCCACGGCTGCCGCCCGCCGCCTCCCTTCGCCTACCCGCCGCGACACCATGGCGGTGGCGGCTGCACTCAGGCCGATAGCAACGGAATAGATCAGCGTCAGCACCGATTCGGTCAAGCCCACCGTAGCCACCGCTTCGTTGCCGATTCTGGCCACAAAAAATGCATCCACGATGGCAAACAGCGACTCCATCGCCATTTCCAGAATCATCGGGATGGACAGCAGCACGATGGCCCGGTCAATACTCCCCGAGGTAAAATCCTGCTCTTCTCCGTTGATGGCCTGGCGCAGGATGCGTCGCCAGCGTTGCAAACGGGTTTCCGGTTTTGTTTCTGTCAGCATGGAAGGCATGGACGACCGGCAAGTGGTTTCGGTTGCCGCTACGGTCGCATTTAGGTGATAAAACGATGGCAGATTTTGGGAACGAAAGCGCCAAACAGGGATTGCCGGGGCAAAGTTCCGGGCGTGCAGGGCACAATTTGCGGAGGTTTCCCAGGCAATTGTTCCACCGGCGGATATTTTTTATTCCATGTTGCGTTTTCGTTTATGCCGGGGCCATAACTTTGCTAATCCTGTGGAACTGCCCGGGGTCGAACAAAAGGCCTTTTCTACGACCAAACCGATGCCACATGTTTGCCCAAACCGATTTTACGCTGCCTCCAATCGCCACCTATCGTCAACTGCCCTGGATGAAACTCCCGCTGAACGAACCTCAGGCTGCAGAAGCCCTGCTGCGCCCGGAAACGGACCTGGAGCGCCGTATGCTGGCTGCGCCGGAGTTTCGCAAAGGCCTGCTCTGGGGCGAGCCCCGCTTCGGGCACCCGGAAGGCAAGGTGCTTTTCCACATCCGGGAAGTACTCGATAACGTAGACCGGATACCAGGGCTGACGAAAGACCAGCGCCGGCAATTGCGCCTCGTCACCCTCGCGCACGATACGTTCAAATACGCCGAAGACCGCTCCCAACCGCGCGACTGGACCAAACACCACGGCTTGCTCGCCCGCCGTTTCCTGGAAAAATACACCGACGATCCGGCGGTGCTCGACATCACGGAAATGCACGACGACGCCTACTACGCCTGGCTGGCGCAAAAACACGAGGAGTTTGGCGCCGGCAACCCGCACAAATCCCTCACGGCTCTGCTCGCCCGCACAGGCCACTGCCTGCAACTGTACTACCTGTTTTTCAAATGCGACACCCAGACCGGCGACAAAACCCAGGCCCCGCTCAAATGGTTTGAGCGCAGCGTACCGGGGATAAATCCGGTGGCGGTACGGGAGGGGATTTGGTAAAAGAACGACAAATTTTTCCTGTACACAACTCCAATATTTCACAGGTTGTTTGGTTCGACGAGGGCGCTTGCACTACCTTCGCCCGGCGAACTTTCGCCCAATGCTGCTGTTTTTGAACGCAGATATCCACTGCAATACCCTCCAATCGAATCAATCGGATCAATCGAAATAATCGAACCAATCCAGCCACCATGCTCAACAAACATATTCGCAAAGTTGCCGTCCTCGGTTCCGGCCTCATGGGCACCGGCATTGCCGCGCACCTCGCCGGCTGCGGCCTCGAAGTCCTGATGCTCGACATTGTCCCCGCCGGAGAAGGGAACGACCGGAACCAGATCGGAAAGGCCGCCCTGCAAATCGCCCTCAAGGCCAAACCCGCGCCGTTTTATGACCAAAAGTTTGCCTCGCGTATCACGGTGGGTAACTTTGACGACGATTTCCCGAAAATAAAGGACTGCGACTGGATCATCGAAGTGGTGGTGGAACGCCTCGACATCAAAAAACAGATTTTTGAAAAAGTCGAAAAATACCGCGCGCCCGGCAGCCTCGTCACCTCCAACACCTCGGGCATCCCCATCCACCTGATGGCAGAGGGCCGCAGCGAAGATTTCAAAAAACACTTCCTCGGCACGCACTTCTTCAACCCCGTCCGCTACATGCGGCTGCTGGAAATCATCCCCACACCCGACACCGACCCGGACGTGACGGCGTTTTTCATGCACTACGGTGACGTGTTTCTCGGCAAGCAAACCGTGCTCTGCAAAGACACACCCGCGTTTATCGCCAATCGCGTAGGGGTGTACGCCATGGCCAAAATTTTTCAACTCACCCACGAGATCGGCCTCGACATCGCCACGGTGGACACGCTCACCGGCCCGGCCATCGGGCGCCCCAAAACCGGCACCTTCCGCCTCGGCGACCTCGTGGGTATGGACACCGCCGTACACGTCATCAACGGTATGCGCCAAAACTGCCCGCACGACGAGCAGATCGGCGCCTTCGAGGTGCCCAAATTTTTGCAGTTCCTGATCGAAAACAAGTTTTTCGGAAACAAATCGGGCAAGGGTTTTTACCAGAAAACCGATCAGAAAGACGAAAAAGGCCGACCCGTCGTGCTCGCGCTCAACCTCGACACGCTGGAGTACGCTCCCTCGCATAAAGCCAAACTTCCCATCCTTGACACGCTCAAGCAGATAGACGAACTGCCGCGCCGCATGAAGGCGATTTTCAAAGGCACGGACATGGGTGCCGAACTGCTCCAGCGCTCCTTCCTTGGCCTGTTTGCCTACGCCTCCAACCGCGTGCCGGAAATCAGCGACACGCTGTACGCCATTGACGACGCCCTGCGCGCCGGCTTTGCCTGGGAAAAAGGGCCGTTCGAGTACTGGGATCTCGTAGGTGTGGCCGATGCCGTGCAGGCTGCCGAAGCCAAAGGCGAAAAAATAGCGCCCTGGGTATCGAATATGCTTGCCGCCGGACACACGAGTTTCTACAAATCCGAAAACGGCAAACGGCTGTGCTACAACCCGGCTTCCAAGACCTACGAACCCCTGCCGGGCGGCGAGGCGTTCATCATTCTGGATGCCTACCGCGACAAAAAGCCGGTATTCCAAAACGCCGAAGCCACCCTGCATGACATCGGCGACGGGGTACTCTGCTTTGAGTTCCATTCCAAAATGAACACCATTGGCGAGGGCATCCTGCGCGGCTTGAACGAAAGCGTACGCATTGCCGAAGAGGAAGGTTGGCGCGGCCTGGTCATCGGCAACAACGCCCAGAATTTCAGCGTGGGCGCCAACCTGATGATGGTTGCCATGATGGCTTATCAGCAGGAGTGGGACGAACTGAACATGGCAATCAACATTTTCCAGCAAACCTCCATGCGCCTGCGCTACTCGTCGGTGCCGGTGGTGATGGCCACGCAGGGCTATGTGTTCGGCGGCGGCTGCGAGTTTGCCATGCACTGCGATGCCGTCATGGCCTCCGCCGAAAGCTACATCGGCCTGGTGGAAGTGGGCGTGGGCATCATTCCCGGCGGTGGCGGTACCAAGGAGTTTGCCGTGCGCGCCTCCGATGCGTACAGCCGCGAGGGCGACGTGCAAATCCCGACCCTGATCGAGAAATTCAAAACCATCGCTACGGCGCAGGTGGCTACCTCGGCCTACGAGGCGTTCAACTACGGCTACCTGCTCCCGCAAAAAGATGCAGTGGTGCATAACACCGCCCGCAACATCGCCGAAGCTAAAGCCAAAGTGCTGGAGCTGGCCGCCGACTATGTGCAGCCCATCCCGCGCAAGGACATCCTTGTGCTGGGCCGCACGGGCCTCGGTGCCCTGTACATCGCGGCGCATTCCCTCAAACTGGGCAACTACGCCAGCGAGCACGACATCAAGATCGCCCAAAAAGTAGCCTGGGTGCTCTGTGGCGGCGACCTTACCAGCCCGCAGCAGGTGTCCGAACAGTACCTGATTGACCTGGAACGCGAAGCATTCCTGAGCCTGTGCGGCGAACAGAAAACGCTGGAGCGGATTCAGTACATGCTGGAGAACGGGAAGCCGCTGCGGAATTAGTGTTGCGGAACAGAGTTCCGCAGAATCCCGGAACGGAATTCCAGGCCACATTGTCTGACAATCAAAATTTTAGCAAAAATGCAAGACGCCTATATCATCACCGGATACCGCACCGCCGTCGGCAAAGCCGGCAAAGGTGGATTCAAAAGCACCCGCCCCGACGACCTCGCAATCGAGGTTATTCAACATATTCTGAAAAACACTCCCGGCCTCGAACCCGGTATGGTAGACGACGTGCTCGTCGGCTGCGCCAACCCCGAGGGCGAACAGGGCTTGCAGATCGGGCGGCTCATCGCCGTGCGGGCATTGGGCAAGGACGTGCCGGGCATGACCGTCAACCGCTACTGCGCTTCCGGTCTCGAAACCATCAGCATCGCCACAGCCAAAATCCGCGCGGGTATGGGCCACTGCTACATCGCCGGGGGCGCCGAAAGCATGAGCCTGATCCCCATGACCGGCTACAAACTGGCGCCCAATTACAATATCGCGGCCCAAACGCCCGACTACCTCGTGGGCATGGGCCTCACCGCCGAGGCCGTGGCCAAAAAGTACGGCATCAGCCGCGAAGCCGCCGACGCGTTCTCCGTGCGCTCGCACACGAATGCCGCAGCGGCCATTGACGGCGGCAAGTTCCGCGACGAGATCGTGCCCGTCAAGGTGCCGGAAGTGTGGGTGGAAAACGACAAGCGCAAGTCCCGCGAATACACGGTGGACACCGACGAGGGCGTGCGCCGCGACACTACGCTGGAGGGCCTCGCCAAACTGCGCCCGGCCTTCGCCAACGGCGGCATGGTGACGGCAGGCAACGCATCGCAAACCTCCGACGGAGCCTCATTCGTGCTGGTCATGTCCGAAGAGATGATGAAAAACCTGGGCCTTCAACCCATCGCCCGGCTGGCGGCCTGCGCCGTGGCCGGCGTGGATCCGCTGCACATGGGCATTGGTCCGGTGCAGGCCATACCCAAAGCGCTCAAGCAGGCCGGCATGAACCTCGGCCAGATTGAGCAGATCGAACTGAATGAAGCCTTCGCCGCACAGGCATTGGCCGTCATTCAGGAGGCCGGCCTCGATCCCGACATCGTAAACGTGAACGGCGGGGCCATCGCACTCGGTCACCCGCTGGGCTGTACAGGCGCCAAACTCTCGGTGCAATTGCTCAACGAAATGCGCCGCCGCAACCAAAAGTATGGCATTGTCACCGCCTGCGTGGGTGGTGGACAAGGCATTGCGGGGATTTACGAGCGGTTGAATTGAACTTATCAGCCGGGCAATTTCGCCAGTTCGGCGCGAATCAATTGCTGGCCGCCGTCGGACATGGGCACAAGCGGAAGCCGCACGTCCCGCGTGCAAAGTCCCTGCACTTCCAGGGCGGCTTTCACGCCGGCAGGGTTGCCTTCGGTGAACAGCATTCGGTACAGGTTTAGAAGTTGCAGGTTCAGTTTTTGGGCCTGCGGCATGTCGAAGCGCAGGGCCGCCCGCACCATGTCGGTGAACGGGCGCGGCGTGGTGTTGGCGATCACCGAAATGACACCGTCGCCGCCACAGGCAATCAGCGGCAAGGTGATAAAATCGTCGCCGCTAAGCACGAGAAAGTCTTTGGGTTTGCCCTGAATGATTTTGTTGATCTGGTAAATATCGTCGCTGGCCTCCTTGATTCCCAGGAACTTGTCGCTCGCATGCGCCAAACGCAAGGTGGTTTCGGCAGTCATGTTCGAGGCCGTTCGGCTGGGTACATTGTAGATGATGATGGGCCGGGGTGAGGCGTTGGCCAAAGCCATGTAGTGCTGAAAAATTCCTTCCTGGCCGGGTTTGTTGTAGGCCGGATTGCTGCACAGCAGCGCGTCAATGCCTTCAAAATTGAAGTCCTGCATTTTACGGACAAGTTCCGCCGTGTTGTTGCCCCCGAATACTCCGGCCACGACCGGCAACCGCCCGCGGTTGACCCGGATGGTGAAGTCCAGAATTTGCCGGTGTTCCGCCTCCGAGGTGGTGACGGATTCGCCGGTTGTGCCCAGGCTGACCAAAAACTCCACCCCGCCCGAGATGACGTGTTCGATGATTTTTTCAAGGCTGTCCCAGTCAATCCGGTCTTCCTTAAACGGCGTAACCAATGCCACGCCGGTACCCCTAAAGCGCTGATGCAGACTCATGATTGGACGGCACTATTTTGTTGAGATAGAGTTCGAGTTGATCCACGAAAAAACGGACGCCTTTTTCTGCAGGCGTTTCCAGTACCATGTCGAAGTCGTGGGGGGACGGGGTGGTGGAACCGATTTTCATGGCGGCTTTCGAGGCCGCGGCTACCCAAGCCAACGGGAGTACCTGATTTTTATTCAGGCAAAGTAGTAAATCGGGTTTATCTTCCAGAAACGCGTCCACGGCTTCGCTGACGAGCGTGCCGTTCCATTTCAGGTCTTTGGGAGTAAACTGCGGGAATTGGGTTTGGCCAAGTGGCTGTTTGTCATCTACGAATCCGAGCAGACGAACTTTTTTCCGTTGTTCTTCCTGCCACAATTCGACCAGCGCCAGTACATCCTTGCGGTCTTTCTCCTCGGTGGCGTCAAAGAGTATTGCGATCGTGCGGGCGCTTTGAATGGTGTAGACCTTACGCCGGCGGTTTTGACCGGCCAGCGTCCGGCGTAGCAGTCTTTTCAAAAAAAATGTGCGCAGTTTTTCCAGCATAGACAAAAGGTTTGGGCGTTGCGAAAGAAGGTTGCCCGGGGCTATTTACCGGCCGGGGTTGCCGGCAATTGGCGGTAGTGCCCCATTTTGCTGTATTTGGCAATCCGGGCGGTGATCCGCTCGTCGGGGTCTTGTTTGACTAAAGCCGCCAGTTCGTTGAGGATGTGTTGCTTGAGTGTAGCGGCCATTTCTTCCGGTGCGTTGTGTGCACCGCCGAGCGGTTCCCGGACGATGCCGTCAATCAGCCCGAACTCCAGCATGTGGTCGGCGTCGAGTTTGAGCGCCTCGGCAGCCTGCTCCTTGTAGTCCCAGGAATGCCACAGGATGGAGGAGCAGGATTCCGGAGAAATCACGGAGTACCAAGTGTATTCGAGCATGAACACACGGTCGCCAAGACCAATGCCCAGGGCGCCACCGGATGCTCCTTCGCCGATAATGTAGCACAGGATAGGCACGCGCAACTGGGCCATTTCAAACAGGTTTCTGGCGATAGCCTCCGCCTGTCCGCGCTGTTCGGCTTCCAGGCCGGGGAATGCGCCCGGGGTATCAATGAGGGTGATCACCGGGAAACCGAAGCGCTCGGCGAGTTTCATCAGGCGCAGCGCTTTACGGTAGCCTTCCGGGTTGGCCATGCCGAAGTTGCGGTACTGGCGCATTTTGGTGTTCACACCTTTCTGATGCCCGATGATGACCACGGTTTGGCCATCCAGATTGGCCATGCCGCTCACGACAGCGTGGTCGTCACCGCCACAGCGGTCGCCGTGCAGTTCGATAAATTTTTGGCAAATGGTGTTGGCGTAGTACAACGTATAGGGCCGGTCGGGGTGTCGCGACAGTTGCACTTTTTGCCAGCCGGTGAGATTGGCAAAAATGTCCTTGCGCTTATGCTGGATTTTGTGCTCCAGCTCCCGGATCATTTCCGTCACGTCCACTTCGCCCTTTTCACCGACTTCCCGGAGCTTTTCCAACTGCTCGTACAGGGCTTCCAGTGGTTTTTCGAAATCCATGAAGGTCATTGCCATGATCTGGATAAGGATGAAGTGACTGCCAGGTTCCTTTTTGGTCAGGAACAGATTGTTCTCGCCTCCGTCCCGATTTATGGGCGGCGGCGGGCAAAGGTACGCCTGCTCGGGCAAAAACTCTTTCTCAAGAATTTTTTTCACAGCTGCTTGGATAAGCGGAATGTGTTCGCATATCTTTGCCCCGCTTTTGAAGAAAAGCATATTGGTCTGGTAGTTCAGTCGGTTAGAATGCCGCCCTGTCACGGCGGAGGTCGCGGGTTCGAGTCCCGTCCAGACCGCAACCTGAAAACGCAATTGTCTTGTAGCAAGGCAGTTGCGTTTTTCTTTTTCGCCCTATCCCCTTCCATACACCTCATATTTTCCAGAACTACCCGAGGGTTTTAGGCAGGTCCCTCATTGGACGGAAAAAATTTACACAACTATTTCAGGTTTACAGGTCTCTGTCGCAACCGGCGTTGAACGCTGAAATCTATTCTGTTTTTTCAAAACAAAAAATTTCAAAAAATAAAATTCCCACCCCGTACTTTTGCCCGACCAGAAACTTTCCAACCTAAAAATGGCGCGTTCCAAAAAAGATACCTCCGTCCCGCCTACCGTGTCGCAAAACGGCGAGGACACCATCGTTACCCTCTCGGGGATGTACCAGAATTATTTTCTGGACTACGCTTCCTACGTCATACTCGAACGCGCCGTGCCGGCCATTGAAGACGGGCTGAAGCCCGTGCAACGCCGCATCCTGCACGCCATGTTCGAGCAGCACGACGGGCGCTACCACAAGGTAGCCAATCTCATCGGGCAAACCATGCAGTACCACCCGCACGGCGATGCCGCTATCGGCGACGCTTTGGTGAACCTCGGACAAAAAGACCTGCTGATTGACTGCCAAGGCAACTGGGGAGACTACCGCACCGGAGACTCTGCCGCCGCACCGCGCTACATCGAAGCACGCCTCACCAAATTTGCGCTGGATGTCGCGTTCAATGCCGACACTACCCACTGGCAACTTTCCTACGACGGCCGCAAACGCGAGCCGATTACCCTGCCCATGAAATTCCCGCTCCTGCTGGCGCAAGGCGTGGAGGGTATAGCCGTCGGCCTGAGCACCAAAGTGATGCCACACAATTTTGTGGAAATCATCAAGGCCAGCATTGCAGCGCTCAAGGGCCGAAAAGTGGACTTGTATCCCGATTTCCCCACAGCGGGTCTTGTTGATGTGACCAACTACAACGGCGGCGCACGCGGCGGGAAGATTCGCGTACGGGCACGCATCCGGGAGATTGATAAAAAAACACTCCAGATCACCGAACTTCCCTACGGCGTATTCGTTAGCGACCTGATTGAGTCCATCCTCAAAGCCAATGAAAAAGGCCAGATCAAGGTCAAAAAGGTAATTGACAAGACTGCCGCCGAAGTAGATATCGAGATCGAACTCCAACCCGGTGTCAGCCCCGACGTGACGATTGACGCGCTGTATGCTTTCACCAACTGCGAGGTCAGTATCAGTCCGAATTGCTGCGTGATCATTGACAACAAGCCGCTGTTCACCGACGTGAACGAGTTGCTGCGAATTTCCACCGAAAACACGACGGAACTGCTGCGGCAGGAACTGGAAATCCTGCGGAACGAACTGGAGGAAAAACTCCACTTCGCGTCGTTGGAGAAAATTTTTATTGAAAACCGCATTTATCGCGATATCGAGGAATGCGAAACCTGGGAGGCTGTGCTGGAGGCGATTGACACCGGGCTGAAAAAACACGTCACTTTCCCGTCCGATCCCGGCTATACCAAAGAGACCAAAAAGATAAAACTCCTTCGCGACATCACCGAAGACGATCTCGTGCGGCTCACTGAAATTCGCATCAAGCGTATTTCAAAATTCAACTCGTTCAAAGCCGACGAGGAAATCGCCAAATTGAACGGCGAACTGCAGGAAACCCTGCACCACCTGGCCCACCTGACCGAGTACGCCATCGCCTACTTCGAACGCCTGCTCGACAAGTACGGCAAAGGCCAGGAGCGCAAAACCGAGATTGCCGTTTTCGACGATATCCGCGCCACCGAGGTGGTGGCCAACAACGCCAAACTGTACGTGGATCGGGCCGGTGGCTTTGTGGGCACGGGCCTCAAAAAAGACGAGTTCGTTCAGGATTGCTCCGACATTGACGACATCATCGTATTCCGCCGCGACGGCGTGATGAAAGTCGTCCGCATCGGCGAAAAAGTGTTCGTGGGAAAAGACATTCAACACATTGCTGTCTGGAAAAAGAACGACGAGCGCACCACCTACAACCTCGCTTATGTAGACGGCAAGTCGGGGCGCAGCATGGTCAAGCGCTTCAATGTGACCGCCATCACACGCGACAAGGAGTATCCCGTCGGTGGCGACGGCAAAGGCTCGCGCATCCTGTACCTGACGGCCAACCCCAACGGCGAGAGCGAGGTAGTGACCGTCACGCTCAGCCCCGGCAGCCCGGCCAAGGTCAAGGTGTTCGATTACGACTTTGGCGAACTGGCCATCAAGGGCCGCGACGCGCAGGGCAATATTCTAACCAAGTATCCGGTGAAAAACATTCGCCAGAAAGAAGTGGGGAAAAGCACCATCGGCGCCAAAAAACTCTGGTACGACGACATTACCGGGCGCCTCAACACCCAGGAACGCGGCGCCTTGCTTGGTGAATTTGATACCGGCGACCTCATTTTCGTGCTCTACAATGACGGTTCGTACGAACTTACCGATACCGACGTGCTCCAGCGGTTTGAGCCGAAAGAAATTCTACACCTCGGCAAGTTCGACCCAAAACAGCCCGTTAGCGCGGTACATTTCGATGGGAACAAGGGCTGGACGATGGTCAAGCGCTTTCTGATTGAAACCACCAAACTGAAAGAGCGGTACTCGTTCCTGACCGACCACCCGAAGTCAAAACTGCTGTTTGCCAGCATGAAACCCAACCCGCGCATCCACTACTCCATCAAAGTGAAAGGCAAGGCCATGCCGGGCGAGGTCAGTCTCGGCGATTTCATGGATGTGAAAGGCTGGAAAGCGGTGGGCAACAAACTCAGCGATGCGTTGCTGAGCAGTGTCAAGGAAGTGGAAAGCAAACCCGGGAAAACGGTAGCGGAAACTCCTGCAGTCGAAGAAGCCCCCATTCTGCAGGGCAACCTGTTCGGTGAGCCGGAGCCAATGGTGGAACACAAACCGAAGGCCAAAGAGGAGGGAGAGAAAAAAACGTTTAAGGCGGGGGATACGATTGAGTTTGATTGAAGTGCGCTTGCCGTCAGACGAACGAATTCGTACAGACGGCAAGCGCCCGCCGTCTGTACGAACTTGTTCGTCTGACGGCTACACCGACGCCAACACACATAACTCTAAAAGATCAGTTTTACCCGCTCCGGACTTAGCTCTCTGGGAAATGGCCCGACAATATCACACAGGTCATAGGCAACCCATCTGCGACACAACTCCTGATTACATAGTTTACCAAGCCTCAATCCGGCATAGTCTTGAAATGATGAAAATTCCCACTCCTCCGGTTTCTGTACCAAGCCGGCATTTACCGGGTTGTCGTGAATGTAATTGAAGCAGGTCAATGCATGAAAATCCGCAAAATCTGCCGGGAACATGTTTCCTGGTTCATCGAAAAGAAATGCTTCCGTTGTAAGGCACTTTGATTTTGTCCGTTGTCTGAAAAGAGAGCCTGTCCGTTTTTCCTGATAGTTAATGGCGCGGCAATAGGAAGATTCCAGCACCTTGAAACCATAACTTAACCGGGACATCTCATTTCCACCTGCCCGCACTTTTTCAGAAGATATGCATGAAGTGCCAAGCAACAAATGGAAATGATTGGGCATCAGGCACCAGGCCAATATTTCACAAACCGGCTTTAAGTGTTTGTTTACTTTTTCGAGAAAAAGCAGGTAGTTTTCTCGGCAAAAAAAGAGGAGTTGTCTGTTGTTACCCTGATTGTAGACATGATAAAGATGGTAGGGATGAGATACCATAATTGAAAGGTTTTTAGTGTTATATGGACTGATTTTCAGGCAAATCTAATCACAATTCAGGTATTCTGCAAGAAGGAGACGTTGTAGCCGTCAGACGAACAAGTTCATGCAAGCGTAGGTTGCCGTCTGTACGAACTTGTTCGTCTGACGGCTACAATGAAATCTAACCAATCTTATCTTTGCCAATCCACTTCCTGGTTCGCACTTCGTAATTCGCACCTCCACACATGCCACAATTCGCCCACCTCCACTGCCACACCCAATACTCCCTGCTCGACGGGGCAGCCTCCATCCCGGCCTTGTTCAAAAAAGCCAAGGACGACGGCATGAAGGCGCTCGCTATCACCGACCACGGCAACATGTTCGGAGCGTTTCAGTTTGTGGCCGAAGCAGCGAAGCACGAAGGCGTCAAGCCCATAGTCGGCTGCGAGTTTTATGTGGTGACCGACCGCCATCGCCGCACCTTTACCAAAGAAGACCGCGACAAACGCTACCACCAGTTGTTTCTGGCCAAAAACCCGGAGGGCTACAAAAACCTCGTGAAACTCTGCTCGCTCGGCTACATGGAGGGCCTGTACGGCAAGTACCCTCGCATTGACAAAGAACTCATCTTGCAATACCACGAAGGACTTATCGCCACCACCTGCTGCATCGGCGCCATGGTACCGCAGGCTATTCTGAAAAAAAGCGAAGAGGAAGCCAAAAAGGAGTTTGAGTGGTGGTACAATATCTTCGGCGAGGACTACTACATCGAAATTCAACGCCACTCCATGGAGGAGCAGGACCGCGTAAACGAAGTGCTGCTGCGCTGGGCTGCCGAATACAACGTGAAGGTGATCTGCACCAACGATTCCCACTATGTGGATCAGAAAGACTACAACGCCCACGATATTTTGCTGTGCATCAACACCGGCGAAAAGCAGGCCACGCCGGCCATTCGCGAATTTGCCGACGAGGGTACGGTGGTAAAAGGCGGGCGTTTCGCGTTCTGGAACGACCAGTTTTATTTCAAAACCCAGGCAGAAATGGGCGCCTTGTTCAAAGACGTGCCCTTTGCGCTGGACAACACGATGGAAATCGTGGACAAGTGCGAAACCCTGAAACTGAAGCAGGATATCCTGTTGCCCAACTTCGTCATCCCGCAGGAATTCGCCACACAGGACGATTACCTGCGCCACATCACGTACGAGGGCGCCCGGGAACGCTACAAAACCATCACACCCGAAATTGAAGAACGGCTGAACTTCGAACTGCACACCATCAAAACGATGGGCTTCGCGGGCTACTTCCTCATCGTGTCCGACTTTATCAAGGCCGGGCGCGACCTCGGGGTATTCATCGGCCCGGGGCGCGGTTCGGCAGCAGGTTCGGCGGTGGCCTACTGCATCGGAATCACCAACATTGACCCGATCAAATATCAACTTCTGTTCGAGCGCTTCCTCAATCCCGACCGCAAGAGCATGCCCGATATTGACACCGACTTCGATGACGAAGGCCGACAAAAGGTGCTCGACTATGTAGTCCAGAAATACGGTCGCCAGCAGGTCGCCCAAATCGTGACCTACGGCACCATGGCCGCCAAAATGTCCATCAAGGACGTGGCTCGTGTGCTCGACCTGCCACTCGACCAGGCGAACGCCCTCGCTAAACTCGTGCCCGAAAAACCCGGCATCTCGCTCAAACGCGTGCTCACGGCCCCGCTGGACGGCGACGGCTCCCTGCGCGACAAGGAAGGCCTCGTCGCCGACGATATCGAAAACGCGAAAAAACTGCGCGAACACCTCGCTGCCGAAGACACGCTCGAAGGCCAGGTACTCCGCGAAGCGCTCGTGCTCGAAGGCTCCGTGCGCAACACGGGCATCCACGCCGCCGGTATCATCATTGCGCCCAAAGACCTTACGGAGATCATTCCCGTATGCACCAGTAAGGAAACCGAACTGCTCATCACCCAGTACGAGGGCAACACCATCGAGGATGCCGGCGTCATCAAGATGGACTTTCTGGGACTAAAAACCCTGACCATCATCCGCGATGCCCTGCGCATGATCGAGCAGAACCACGGCCTGAAAATTGACATTGACGCCATTCCGCTTGACGACCGCAAAACCTACGAACTCTACCAGGCCGGCGCCACCAACGGCACCTTCCAGTTCGAAAGCGCCGGCATGCAGAAGTACCTGCGCGAACTCAAACCCGACAAGTTCGACGACCTGATCGCCATGAACGCCCTGTACCGGCCCGGGCCGCTGGAGTATATTCCCGATTTCATTGCCCGCAAGCACGGTCGTCAGGCAGTGACGTATGATTTGCCGGAAATGGAGGAGTATTTGAGCGATACGTTCGGGATTTGCGTATACCAGGAACAGATCATGCTTCTGTCCCAAAAACTTGCCGGATTCTCCAAAGGCGACGCCGATGTGCTGCGCAAGGCAATGGGCAAAAAGCAAATCGCCGTCCTGAATAAAATGAAGGGCCAGTTCATCGAAGGGGCGACATCAAAAGGATTGCCCCAGGACAAACTCGAAAAAATCTGGACCGACTGGGAGGCCTTTGCGTCCTACGCTTTTAACAAATCGCACTCCACCTGCTACGCCTTCGTGGCGTACCAAACCGCCTATCTCAAGGCGCACTATCCTTCGGAGTACATGGCCTCGGTGCTTACGCACTCGCAGGGAAACATCGAAAAAACCACGTTTTTCCTCGAAGAGTGCAAGCGCATGGGCCTGGACGTGAAAGGCCCCGACATCAACGAATCGGGCGTGAATTTTTCGGTGAACAAACGCGGCGTGATCCGATACGGCATGGGCGCCATCAAGGGTGTGGGCGAGGCCGCCGTGGAAGCACTGATTCAGGAGCGCAACCAGAACGGACCGTTTTCCAGCATGTTCGACTTCATGCGGCGTATCAACCTGCGCACCGTGAACAAAAAAGTAATGGAATGTCTGGCGTTCGCCGGCGCCTTCGACGAGATGCCACCCCTGCAAGGCCACGGCAGCGGCGCGCGCGCCACGCTTTTTGCCCCCTCCGACAAGTACGAATCCTTCATTGAACACCTGCTAAAATACGGTTCGGCGCACCAGGAGGACAAGATCATGTCCACCAACTCGCTATTCGGCGACCTGTCCGACTCGGTGAGTATTCCAGAACCAGTGGTGCCCAAAGTCGCCCCCTGGAACCTGCTCACTGTGCTTCAGCGCGAACGCGACGTGATCGGAATTTACCTTAGCGGGCACCCGCTGGACGACTACAAATTCGAGGTTGAAAACCTGACCACCTGCTCGCTGGAGCGCATTGAAAATTTCAAGGGTCAAAAAATCCGTGTCGCCGGCTTCGTCACCAAAGCCGAGCACCGCATCAGCCAGAAAGGCACGGGCTGGGGGCGTTTCACTGTGAGCGACTACTCCGGCAACCTCGAGATCGCGTTGTTCAGCAACGATTACGCACAGTTCAAACACTTTTTCGAGGAAGGCAACTGCCTGTTTATCACCGGCACTTACCGCCAGCGATACAACAGCGATGAGCACGAGTTCCGCCCCGAAAAAGTGGAACTGATGGAATCCGTCGGCGGCTCGCAAATCACGTCCGTCACGCTGCAAATTCCCGTTGAACTGCTCACCACCGAATTGCTCGACCGCCTCGACCACGTGTGCAAAACGCACAAAGGCAAACACGCACTCAAGATGCGCCTCGTGGACCGCACGAACAAAAACGCCCTGTCCTTCGCCGCCGCCGACCGCAAGGTGAACGCCGATTCGGATTTTGCAATGGAGATGGAAAAGTTGGGGGTGGAGTGTGCGGTGGGGTGAGTTAAAATCAAACCACCCACCACGCCAAACACGCCGCTCCGAAACCCACGGAATACCCTTGCCACAGATCCCGCAGCACATGCGCTTTGAGCACCAAGCGGGCCGTGCCCACGCAGCCGGCAATGACGACCATCAGGGCAAGTGCAGCGGGCAGACTGATTTCCAGCAATCCACCGGGTACCGGTACGCCGAGCGTACTGCCCGGCCATTCAAAGGTGAGCAGCAGCAGCATGCCCACCAATCCGCCCATCCCGGTGGCATGGGCGCTGACTTTTGTAAAAATATTGATGAAAAAAGCCGCAAACAGCGCAATCGTGGCGCCGAGTACGCATGCCTGATACAGCGGCGGCGCCTGCCCGCCCGATTTCAGGTTTTGGTACAGCCACAGGTAAAACACCCCTGTAACGATGTACGGCCCGATGCGTTCCTGCCGGTCGGGCGATTCCAGGCTGCGCACAAATCCCAGTGGTTTCATCACGGCGATGCCGATACCGGGAATGAGTGCCGTGGTGGTGAATACGTACAACAAGAGGAGTAGAGCCTTTTTGTCGCCCGGATTGTGTACACCGAATGCGTACGGATTGGCAAAAAGCAGCAACAACAAGGCGTATGTCGGCACCAGCATGGGGTGGCCGAACGTGGAGAACAGGTGTGCGAGAAATCGAGGCATAGTCAGCGAAGTATGGCAGTACCGATGGCGCATTCCAGGCAGCGTTTGGCGTCGCAATAGTGCGATTTCAGGTGCAACAAGGCCTGCGACCGGGCGGCATTGTTGGCTGCCTGACCCAGTTCCGACCAGTTGTCCACCACAGTATTTGCTTCCGGCGGCAGTCCTTCAAGCAACTGCAAGGCGCGGTCTTGCTTTTCAGTTACGCCTTTGGTGCGGCCGTAGTGGAACAGAAACGGCGCCACGGTATTGATGAGCAGCAAATGTACGAACTCGCGGCCCGGCT
>CAYMQY010000041.1:0-24866 GCA_964392655.1 uncultured Saprospiraceae bacterium | reverse complement strand
GCTGGCGCCGAGCGTAGCCAATACCGGCGCCGACAAGGACTTGGCGGTGCGGGTGAAGTTGACACTGCCGCCCACGGTCGTCAGGGCGCTCAGGTTAATAGCGGCTGCCGTAGCGTTGGCGACGTTGTTGCTCATGGTGAGGTTGCCGCCGATGGAGGTCAGGGCCGGCAGCGAAATGGTGCCGACGCCTGTGCCGTTGGTGTTGATGGTTACGTTGCCGGTAGTGGACGACACGCCAAGGGTCAGCGTTTGCAAGGCGGCGTTGTTGAGCACGGAAATGGCGGCGCTCGCTGCCGGGAATGCTGTGGGAATGCTGACGGTGGTAGCGACGGTGTTGTTGTTCACCGTAAGCGTACCGCCCACGGCATTCAGGGCGGGCAAACCGACGGATGTGAACAGGTTATTGTCGAGGGCATTGGTGCTGCCGATGGTGAGGCTGCCGCCGACGGTGGTCAGTTTGGCCAGGTCGCTCAATGTAGTCGGGTTGTTGGCCACATTGAAATCCCGGATAATCACATTGCCGGTCACAGAAACCAGTTCCGAGAGGTTACAAAGGTTGGTGATAGGGTCAACGCCGGCAGCATCGCCGCCGGTGCCGGCATTGCCGTTGCCGTCAATGGTCAGGTTGCCGGTAATGGCGGTGTATTTGAAATTCGAGCCGTTTTTGAAATTGTTCACCTGGGTCTGTGTGCTCAGGGTGACGTTGCCCACGTTCGTGATGGTTCCCACACCTACATCAGCGCACTGGCGCGTGAGCACCACGTCGTTGCCGTCGCCGCCGGCGTAGTTGATGA
The DNA here is from genome assembly GCA_964392655.1 of uncultured Saprospiraceae bacterium. GTDB lineage: Bacteria > Bacteroidota > Bacteroidia > Chitinophagales > Saprospiraceae > M3007. Next base: position 24,072 of record CAYMQY010000041.1, on the reverse strand, counting down.
TAAACACCGCGCCGGGCACCGTGATTGTGAAGCCTTGTGCGAAGGTGCCGGTCACGGCATCCACGCCGTCGTTGCTGATCAGCATGATGGCGTCGGCGCCGCTCGGGGTATAGCCGAGGGTGAGATTCAGCGTAGCGCTGCCCAGATTCACCGTACCGTTCACGATGAACTTGTCGTAACCGGAGCAGGCCACAGCACTGTTGACCTCCATGTTCAGGGCGTCGCCGCTGTTGAGGGTCATATTGCCGTTGATGGTCACGCAGCCGGGGCTGGAGCCGGGAGCAAGGGCGATGTTTTTGCCGGGAGTAGCGGCGTCTACGTTTTCGGTGTAACTGCCCGACTTCACGGCGAGGATGTGGCCGCTGGCAGTTTGCGCATCGGTAATGGCAGACTGGATGGAGCAGAACGTTTCGTTGCTGGAAGCATTGGTGACAAAACCATCGCCGAAGGGGCCGCCGACCTCACGCGTGTTCACCGTATTGCCGCTCAGGGTGTTTCCGCTGATGGTGTTGCCGCAGGCGATAGGCGAGTTGTCGCGTCCGAAATATGTATCGGGAAGATTGCTTTGGTCGCCGTCGCCTGGGTACGGCGTATGTCCGGCTTGTTGCTGGATGCCTACGTCGTTGCCCGTCACGGTGTTGCCCGTTACGGTGTGGTTGGTGCCGCCTAAGACGATGCCGAAGCCTTCGCTGTTGCTGGGCTGCGTATAGCCGGAAACGGTATTGTTGGTTACAGTTACGCCAGTGGGCACATCTACGTTACTGCCCGTAAGTCCGCGCCGCATGACGGCAATGCCGGCCAGGTCGCGCAGGTCGCCGGGAGCGATAGTGCGCGATATCGTGTTTCCCGTTACGGTGGTGCTGCCATTCGGGTTTTTTACTTCGATGCCGAAGCGCCCGTTGTCAGTCAGCATATTGCCGGAAATTGTGTTGGAACCGACGCTTCCGTCCAGTCCGACAAGGCCGATCCCGTTGTCGCCGTTATTGTATATAGTGTTGTTGGTCATCGTCACGCCGGAGGCCGAGCCGTCCTGCAATTCGATGCCGCAGCAGTTGTTGTTGTACACCGTGCAGTTGGTGATGGTGATGTGGCTTTTCAGGCCGTTCCAGATGACGATGCCGCGGGCGCCGACAGTATGGCCGGAGGAGGTCACATTGTCAAGTAGTACCTCATCCACGGGGCCATTGGCATAAAAACCGCTGCCACCCACATTGTTTTGGATGGTCACGTTTTGTACGATCAGGTTATTGTTTTCTCCAATGGCGTAAATGCCGCCGTCGGCGTTGCCGCTGGAACCGGCGTAGTCTTGAACCGTAAGTTCCTGTATCGTTACGTTGGTTACGCCAACGTTAATTTGGATGCCTTTGCCGGTGCCCATCAACCCCGTACCATCCAGAATCGTCCCGCCTTCGCTTTCGCCGTCGAGTGTAAGGGATTTGTCAATGACCACCCGTTCGTTGTAGGTTCCGTTGGCGATGTAAATTACATCGCCGGCAGTAGCCGCCGTCACGGCTGCCTGAATCGTGGTGTAGCACGGAGAATTACCGTCGCATATACCGTCCGGATTTACATAGCGCACCTGCGCATTCAGGTTCGGCATACCTGCCAGCAAGGTTATAGCAAGTGAAAGGGTACAAGCAAACGAGTTTGTACAGGTTGTTTTCAACGGGTTTGAGAAAAAACGCGTAAAAGTTGGCATGGAGGAAGAAAATTGATTGGTGAAGAAAGGATACCGGCGCGAGGGCTGGAATGTGATACGGTGGAATATGGAAAATTCTGCAGGAGAGAAAAGGCGCTTGGCGAAAGGCTATGTGCTCCTGCCCGGATGCAAATGATCCGCCACAAACTGGTGGCGGCTCAGAAAACACAAGTAGCCCCGACACATACGCATCGTGGCTTGCAACCAGGACAAGACAAGGGGAAAATCGGCGGGTGGGTGCAGCGGCATGGACATCACACCGCCCGCAGGCAGGGTAAGATGCTTTCTCATAGGCACAACTGTTGTTTTGCCGGCTACCTGTTTCAGGAGGTCAAGGCGACCGGTTTGTTTTGATCGGCGGATTAAAAAAAAGGACAACCCTACAATTTGAAGTGTAGGTCGCACTACCATAAATACGTCACAAAAGTAGTGCCGAAGCCGTCCGATTGTATGACCGACTACCGATTTTGGTATAATTTATTTTTGAACCTCGCCGGGGGTGATCCGCACGCGACAACAATGGGAACGCGGAGTGCATGGATTTTTCGGATGACCGCGGATTTTGATCGCGCAGCGTCAATAGCAACGCAGAGTACACGGATTAAACAGATGCCCGCAGATTTTAAAAAATCCGTGAAAATCCGTTTAATCCGTGTACTCCGCGTTGCCGTTGACGCTACGATCGGGTGATCACAAAATCGCCCGGCTGCGGCGCAGTTCGTCCCGGATATTCGGCTTCAGCCGGTCGGCAGCCTGCATGAGCATGTCGCTGTCGGGCGGGAAGGGTAGGGGGCGGTTGCCGATACGGGCGCGGGAGTCTTTGCTGAGGGCGCGCTGGTCGCCGCGAAACGTGGAGGCGTAATGCTCGAACAGCACCTCGGTGCCCACATCGCGGACATGTACGCGGGTGTTCCGGACGGCATCGTAAATTTCCAGCATACCCGTCAGACGTGCGGCTTTGGTCTGGAACGCCTCCAGCACGTCGGCGCGGATCCGCACCTTGCGCGGGCGTTTGATGTCGTTGCCGGCAGTGTCTTTTTTCACGTTTCCGCGCTCGTCGAGTACATATTCCCAGCCGTCTTCGATTTCTTTTTCATCGGTGTAGGCGCGCTCGCTGATGCGCTCGGGACTGATGTCAATTTGCCGGATGTTGAACACCACGCGGTAGTCCACCGGAATTTTGGGGTCGGGTTTGAAATGGTAGGCTTTCCAGTCGCTCTCGAGGTCGGACGCGCCGAAGGCGAGCACGCGGTCGTTGAAGTCGCGGGGCAGGATTTTGTTGCTCTCGTTGCGCACCTCGAACAGGATGTGCGTGGTGCCGAGGTTGACGGCGTCGCGCAGCAGCAGGTCTTTGTTCCGGTAGGATTTGAAATAGCGGCTTTCGAGGTCTTTCAGCATCCGGTGGGCGTTGCGGGCCGCCTGCCGGTCGCCGCGTTCAGCCTGAACGATCAGGTCTTCGGCGCACACGTACAGGTACTCGGCGGCCTTTTCGCGGCTTTCGGCTTCCATGTGGGCGATGTCTACAAATTCGATTTTGGCGCGGTAGCCGTCTTTCGATACAAGCGGCAACAGTGGGGCAACCAGGTTCTGGCGGCGGCTGATCTGCCGGTGAATGGTGTTGATGCGCTCCCAGTTTTCGGGCCGATCAACGGCGGCGAGATTGCGGGCAGTGTTCAGGTCGCGGGCCTGCGCTTTGGAGAAGGCGAGTTCGAGGCCGCGTACAATCTCGGTTTTTTTGTTTTTTTTGCCGCGCAATTTGTCCACGGCGAAGGAAACAGCCCCGTCGTAGTCGCCGCTTTCGATTAAATCCTGCGTGGAGCGGCAGGCCGGCAAAATAGCGACAAGGGCAAGGAGCATCAGCAAGGCAAACGGGATACGATTCATAACCGACATGGCTTTCGTTTTTTCTGTTTTGTCAAATTTGACTGCAAGTTCCGTCGCCGGGCTGCAAGTCCGTTCTTAAAAAATGTTAGGGCGGTTTGAAGGTTTGTTAAAAACCTGAACGGCTTCCAAATGCCCGCAAACGAAGTTTAAAACAAAGCATGGAAAAGATCACTGAAAGCCCCTCGAAGTACCAAAACCTGGAACACCTGAGCACAGGTGAACTGCTGACACATATTAATACGGAAGACAAAACCGTGCCGCTGGCTGTGGAGCAGGCTATCCCGCAAATCGAGGCACTGGTGGAGGCTGTCGTGCTGCGCATGCGCGAAGGCGGACGCCTTTTTTATATAGGTGCCGGTACCAGCGGGCGTCTGGGAATTCTGGATGCATCCGAAATTCCGCCGACCTACGGCGCTCCGCCCGGCTGGGTGGTGGGCCTCATCGCCGGGGGCGACGGCGCCATTCGCAAGGCTGTGGAAGGCGCGGAGGATAGTCCGACACAGGCCTGGGAAGATTTGGCCGCGCACGGGGTGGACACACAGGACCTGGTGGTGGGCATCGCGGCGTCGGGCACTACGCCTTATGTCGTGCATGGCCTGCGCGCCTGCCGGGAGCGCGGCATTGCCACGGGCTGCATTACCTGCAACCCCGGCGCGCCCGTGCTGGCGGAAGCAGATTTCCCGGTGCTGGTGGTGACGGGGCCGGAATTTGTGACCGGGAGTACGCGCATGAAGGCCGGGACTGCACAAAAATTAGTGCTGAACATGATTTCCACCTCCGCTATGATCCGCCTTGGGCGGGTGCAGGACAACAAAATGGTGGACATGCAATTGAGCAACACCAAGTTGGTGGATCGCGGCACCCGAATGGTCATGCAGGCCACCGGGCTGGACTATCCGGCGGCGCAGCGCTTGTTGCTGGAGTACGGTAATGTGCGGGAAGCCGTGGCGGTGTCACAGAGGTTCACAAAGTGAAAAGAGGCTCACAGAGTTTTTTTCCTCGTAGAGTAAATGTCACAGAGGCTCGCAGAGTTAATGGAGGCTCACAGAGTTTTTTCCGATTTAGAGTGGGCAGATTCCTTCGGAATGACAGAAAACTCTGTGAGCCACTCTAACCTCTGTGAGCCTCTGTGACACTTCACACTACGAGGGCGAAAACTTTTTTTAAAAAACTTTTGAAACCCCTTTGGAAAACCCGAGTGGGTGTGCTTACCTTTGCAGCCGCTTTTCGGGCAGGGTGTCCAAATCAAATTTGGCGACGTCGAAAAGCAAGTCACCTGACACAAAATTATTTTCCAAGGTAATGAATCAGAAAATTCGCATTAAACTCCGGTCTTACGACTACAATCTGGTGGACAAGTCCACGGAGAAGATCGTCAAGACTGTGCGTGCGAGTGGGGCCGTTGTTACGGGGCCGATTCCGCTGCCGACTGAGAAAGAAATTTTCACCGTGCTGCGCTCGCCGCACGTGAATAAAAAAGCTCGGGAGCAGTTCCAGTTGCGCACCCACAAGCGCTTGATTGAAATTTACACACCGACACAAAAGACGGTGGACGCCCTCTCCAAACTCGAACTCCCGAGCGGCGTTGACATTCAAGTCAAGCTCACCTAACTCGTACATTTTTGGATTCAAGGCGGTTGTTTCCGGCTTGCGTCAAAGTGTCCCTGAAACGAAACAGGGTCAACTGATGCGGTCGAAAGCGGTTCCGATAAAACGGAAAGACGCTTTTCGTCATTTGACGCCACCCGCTTCTCCCGAAAAAAATAAAAACACCAATCGTTCAACTATAAAAATCGAACTACCGTGAACGGTCTGATTGGCAAAAAAATAGGCATGACCAGCATCTACGACAAGACCGGCAAAAATGTCGCTTGTACGATCATTGAAGCCGGTCCATGCGTAGTCACGCAAGTGCTTGACGAAAAAACGGACGGCTATTCGGCCCTCCAGTTGGCTTATGGCGAACGCAAAGCGTCCAAAACGCCCAAATCCATGGCCGGCCATTTTGAAAAAGCCGGTACGGAACCCAAGAGCCAGGTGCTCGAGTTCCGCGACATGAACCTCTCCAAATCGCTGGGCGACACCATCACCGTGGAAGAAATCTTCCAGGAGGGCGATAAAGTGAGCATCGTCGGCACTTCCAAGGGTAAAGGCTTCCAAGGGGTTGTTAAACGCCACGGCTTCGGCGGTGTCATGCAGCAAACTCACGGTCAGCACAACCGCTTGCGTGCCCCCGGTTCGCTCGGTAACTCTTCGTTCGCTGCCAAAGTAATGAAAGGCATGCGCATGGCCGGCCAAATGGGCAACAAGCGTGTGAAAGTACGCCGCCTCCAAATTCTTAAAGTTTTTCCCGACCAAAACATCTTGCTGATCAAGGGCGCAATCCCCGGTCACAAAGGCGCTTTCGTCGTCATTGAAAAATAAGGTACCTGACGTTTCTAAATCCGGTTCTGAAACATGAAACTCGAAGTATATAACATCAAAGGTGAAGCCACGGGCCGCTCGGTAGAGCTCCCCGACGAGGTGTTCGGCATCGAACCGCACGAACACAGCGTTTGGCTCGACGTAAAGCGCTACCTCAATGCGCAGCGTCAAGGCACCCACAAGTCCAAGGAGCGCAGCGAAATGAGCGGCTCCACGCGCAAACTCCACCGCCAGAAAGGCACCGGTGGTTCGCGTAAGGGCGACATCAACAACCCCCTGTACCGGGGCGGTGGCCGCGTGTTCGGCCCGCGTCCGCGCAACTACGAAGTCACGGTGAACGCCAAGGAAAAGCGCCTCGCTCGTCGCAGCGCCCTTTCCGCCAAGGCGCAAGCCGGCAATATCGTGGTTGTCGAAGATTTCTCCTTCGACCAACCCAAAACCAAAGCCTTCCAGGCAATCCTTCAGGCGCTGAAAGTGGCCGACAAAAAGCCGCTTACCGTGCTCGGCGATTACGACAAGACCCTCTACCTGTCTTGCCGCAACATCGAAAAAGCCGACATCGCTCCGGCCCAGGACCTGAACACCTACCGAATCATGCGTGCGGGCACCCTCGTGGTATCCGAAAGCGCTATTGCAAAAATTAAAGAAGTCTGCGAATAATCATGGCCAAGCAAATCTTGATCAAGCCGCTCATCACGGAAAAAGCGACCAAACTCGCGGACAAGCGCAATACGTACGTCTTCGTGGTGAACAAAGACTCGAATAAAATCGAGATCAAAAACGCGATCGAAAAACTGTACAACGTCAGCGTAGACAGCGTGAACACGGCAATCATGCCGGGCAAACCGAAGTCGCGCAACACCAAGTCAACGGTTGTCCGTGGCGTGAAGGCTTCCTACAAAAAGGCCTTCGTTACCCTCACACCGGGCGAAACCATCAACATTTTTGGAGAAGAATAAAATCAGGATATGCCAGTTAAAAAATTCAATCCGATCACGCCTGGCCTGCGATTCCACATCGCAGTCACCAAATCGGAACTGACAAAAGGTGCCGAGCCTGAAAAGTCGTTGCTCCTCACCATGGGCAGCACCGGCGGTCGCAACAGCGACGGTCGCCGCACCATGCGCTACCGCGGCGGCGGTCACAAACGCCGCTACCGGATCATTGACTTCAAGCGCGACAAAGAGGGTATTCCGGCTACCGTGCAGTCCATCCAATACGATCCCTACCGCAGCGCCTACATTGCGCTGGTAGAATACGCCGACGGCGAAAAACGCTACATCCTCGCGCCGCATGGCGTGACGGTCGGCCACCAAATCATCTCCGGTCGTGGCGCTGCCCCTGAAAACGGCAACTGCCTCTACCTCGCCGAAGTGCCTCTGGGTGCATTCGTGCACAATATCGAAATGCGCCCCGGCGCAGGCGGCGCACTGGTGCGCAGCGCAGGTGCAAGCGCAACCATGATGGGCCGCGAAGACCGCTATGCCGTGCTTCGTATGCCTTCCGGCGAGGTGCGCCGCATCCTGCTCACTTGCAAAGCCACGATGGGTACGGTCAGCAATCCCGACCATAACCTTGAAATCATGGGTAAAGCAGGCCGCAACCGCTGGAAAGGCCGTCGCCCACGCAACCGCCCCGTAGCCATGAACCCCGTAGATCACCCGATGGGTGGTGGCGAGGGCCGCGCTTCGGGTGGACACCCGCGGAGCCGTAAGGGTCTGAAAGCCAAAGGCATGAAGACGCGCAGCCTGACCAAAAAGTCCAACGCATTGATCATCAGCCGCCGGAAAAGCGGTTCGTCCAAATAAACACGTTTAGTGTTTTGAGCAGCGCCCTGAAGGCAAAACTCAAAACTCAAAACTCAAAACTCAACACAAGTTATGCCTCGTTCGCTTAAAAAAGGCCCTTACGTGCACCACGCTTTGATGGATAAAGTCGCGAAGGCCAAACAGAGCAACAAACGTCAGGTGATCAAAACATGGAGCCGCGCCTCCATGATTATCCCGGACATGGTTGGCGAAACAATCGCCGTGCACAACGGCAAAACGTTTATCCCGATTCTTGTCACTGAAAACATGGTCGGCCACAAACTCGGCGAGTTCGCGCCCACGCGCAACTTCCGTGGCCACGCCGGCAACAGAAAATAACAATAGCGATGCGCGAAACCCGGTTGTACGGCCTCAACGCCTGCATTCGTAACTCGTAACTCGTAAATCGAAATTCGTAAATCGAACAATGGAAGCAGTAGCAAAATTGCGCAATTGCCCAATGTCGCCGCGTAAAATGCGCCTTGTCGTGGATCACATCCGTGGCAAGAAAGTAGTGGATGCCCTGAGCATCCTGCGGTACACCAACAAGGAATCCGCCGTATGGCTGGAAAAGCTCCTCCTTTCTGCTATCAACAACTGGGAGCAGAAAACGGAAATGGAAGGTGGCGCCGACGACTATGACCTGTACGTCAAAACCGCCTTTGTGGACCCGGGGAGCATTATTTACCGCTTCCTGCCGGCGCCGCAAGGCCGTGCATACCGCGTGCGTAAGCGCCGGAACCACGTGACGCTGGTCGTTGCAAACCGTGTAAAACTCGAAGACGAAGAATAAACCCGCTTCAACGTAAATCTACAATCACTCAATAAAATGGGTCAAAAAGCAAATCCGATTGGTAATCGCTTAGGCATCATCCGCGGCTGGGACTCGAACTGGTTCGCCGACAAGGACTACGGCCTCAAAGTGGTGGAAGACGAAAAAATTCGTAACTACCTCCGTGTCCGCCGTCCGAAAACCGCAGTTGCCGATCCGCGTGACCGCAACAAGCCGATGCAAAACGGTATCAGCCGTATCGTCATCGAACGCACGCTCAAGCGGGTTACCGTCACGATCCAAACCAGCCGCCCCGGCATTATTATCGGCAAAGGTGGTAAGGAAGTTGACCTGATCAAGGAAGAACTCAAGGTTTTGACCGGAAAGGACGTCCAGATCAACATATACGAAATTCGCAAACCGGAACTGGACGCCAACATCGTCGGCGAACAGATTGCCAAGCAAATTGAAGCCCGTATCAACTTCCGCCGTGCCGTCAAAGGCGCTATTCAGGGAACGATGCGCGCCGGCGCCGAAGGCATCAAGGTACGCGTAAGCGGTCGTCTCGGCGGCGCCGAGATTGCCCGTACGGAAGAATACAAAGAGGGACGCACGCCCCTGCACACCTTCCGCGCCGACATTGACTACGCACTGATCGAAGCACTCACGGTGTACGGAAAAATCGGCATCAAAGTGTGGCTCTTCAAGGGCGAAGTCCTGCAAAAACGCGAACTGACACCGTTTGCAAGCGTGGAAGGCGGCGAACGCGCCGGTGAACGCGGCGGCGAACGCGGAGAGCGCGGAGAGCGCGGCGGCGAACGCCGGGATCGCGGCGAACGCGGCGGTGGTCGCGACCGCGGTGATCGCAGTGGCGGCGGAGATCGCCGCGGCGGCGGTGGTGGCGGTGGAGATCGCCGCGGCGGCGGTGGTGGTGGAGATCGCCGTGGTGGCGGCGGAGCCGGAGCCGGTGGCCGCCGACGCTAAGCACAGCAACAACCTGACGGTGCGAGTGAGAAATTTAGAGTTCAAAAATCCCGCGATGCACTGTACCTTTGCAGCCGTTTTTCAAAAAAACGGCGCTATAGAACACAAAATATTGATTGACAGTTTTTTAAACTTTTCATACGATGCTTCAGCCTAAACGTCAGAAATATCGGAAGCAGCATAAAGGCCGGAATACGGGTTTGGCATTCAAAGGCAGTTCGATCAACTTCGGCACCTTTGGCCTCAAATCCATGGAATTTTCCCGACTCACCAGCCGCCAAATCGAGGCAGCGCGTATCGCCCTGACCCGTAACATGAAACGGGAAGGCAAGGTCTGGATCCGTGTATTCCCGGACAAACCGATCACCACCAAGCCTGCCGAGGTGCGTATGGGTAAGGGTAAAGGCGCGCTGGACCACTATGTGTGCGAGGTGCAACCCGGACGCATGTTGTTTGAGATCGAAGGCGTAAGCCAGGAACTGGCATACGAATCCCTGCAAAAGGCTGCGCAAAAACTGCCGATCATTTGCAAGGCAGTAACCCGGCATGATTTTGAAGGATAAGCCACTGAACCATATAAACTTTACGCGAACACATGGCAAAGGAAAATTTGCAACTGGACACGATGGAGATTCCGGAATTGCTGGCCGAAATCACCAGTATGCAGAACGAATACCAGCAGATGAAATTCGACCATGCAGTACGGGGTCTGGCCAATCCGCTCGAAATCCGTCACTTGCGTCGCAGAATTGCCCGCTTCCACACGGAAGTTCGCCAACGCGAACTGGCCGCTATGGCGCCGGAGCAACTTATGATGCGCACCAAATTAGTCGAACGCCGCCGTCGCCAACGTCGTTAATTGCACTTAGTCACATCAATTGAATAATGGAAGTAGTCAGAAATCTTCGGAAGCAAAAAACAGGTGTCGTCGTGTCCAATAAAATGGACAAGACCATTGCGGTCCAGGTGGAACGCCGCCTCATGCACCCGCTCTACGGCAAATTCGTGAAGCGCTCCAAGAAGTTCTTCGCACACGACGAAGAAAACACCTGCAACATTGGTGACAAGGTGCGCATCATGGAAACCCGCCCCCTCAGCAAAATGAAACGCTGGCGCCTGGTGGAAATACTCGAACGAGCAAAATAATCATCACCGGCAGGCGGTAAACGAAGAGAGACTCCGGTCTTTCCCGCTCCCCGCCCACCGTCAACCGAATAACAAGTCATGATTCAGCAAGAATCTCGTTTAAACGTGGCCGACAACTCCGGCGCCAAAGAGGTGCTCTGCATCCGGGTGCTTGGCAGCACACGCCAGCGCTATGCGGGCGTCGGCGACAAGATCGTGGTTACCGTAAAAGACGCCACTCCGGGCGGCCTCAAAAAAGGTACGGTTTCCAAAGCGGTCATCGTACGTACCCGCAAGGAAATCCGCCGCAAGGATGGATCGTACATCCGTTTCGACGACAACGCCGTCGTGCTGCTTAACGCTGCCGACGAACCGCGCGGCACCCGTATTTTCGGACCGGTAGCCCGCGAACTGCGCGACAAGGATTACATGCGTATCGTATCGCTCGCACCGGAAGTGCTTTAATTCGAAATCATTACATCAACATGGCTACTCAGCAACAAACAAAGCGCCATCAGCCCAAACTGCACATCCGCAAAGGTGACACCGTCATGGTGATTGCCGGGGATGACAAAGGCAAAACCGGTGCGGTCATCCAGGTGATACCCGCCAAAATGCGGGCTGTGGTGGAAGGTGTCAACATCGTCAAAAAGCACACCAAGGCTACGCAGGATTCAGAAGGCGGCATTGTGGAAATGCCGGCGCCCGTGCATGTGTCCAACCTCGCCCTGCTTGATCCGAAAACCGGCGAAGCAACCCGTGTGGGTCGCCGCCTGGAAAACGGCGAATGGGTGCGTTATTCAAAAAAATCAGGTAATATCATCTAGTGATGGGATACGTAGTTCGTCTTAAAGAAAAATACAAAAAAGAAGTTGTGCCTGCACTTATGCAGCAGTTCAACTACTCGAGCGTCATGCAGGTGCCGAGACTGGAAAAGATCTGCCTCAACCAGGGGATCGGCGCAGCAACCGGCGATAAAAAACTCGTGGACAACGCAGCTGCGGAGATGACTATCATCGCCGGCCAGAAAGCAGTCCCAACCCGCGCACGCACCTCGGTGTCCAACTTCAAACTGCGCGAAGGCATGCCCATCGGCGTGCGCGTCACCCTCCGCGGCGAGCGCATGTACGAATTCCTGGACCGCCTCATCCACATCACCATGCCTCGTGTACGCGACTTCCGCGGGATCAATGACAAAGCCTTCGACGGACGCGGCAACTACAACATGGGCATTACCGAACAAATCGTGTTCCCGGAGATTGACATTGACAAAGTCAGCCGAATCGCCGGTATGGACATCACGTTCGTCACCACCGCAAGCACTGATGCAGAAGCATACGCCCTCTTGAAGGAAATGGGTCTGCCGTTCAAAAAACAAAGCTAAGCGCCAATTCTGAAATTTTCAGCGCAACGCATAAACTTGACTATCTGACAAATGGCAAAGAAATCTGTCATCGCCCGCGAACACAAACGCGCCCGTATGGCCGCCAAATACGCCGAGCTCCGCAAGAAGCTCAAAGAAGCCGGCGACTACGATGCGCTGGACAAACTTCCGCGCAACGCAAGTCCCGTACGCCAGCATAACCGCTGCCTGCTTACAGGTCGCCCGAAAGGCTACATGCGCAAGTTCGGTATCTGCCGCGTCAAGTTCCGCCAAATGGCCGTCGAAGGCAAAATCCCCGGAGTCACCAAAGCCTCGTGGTAAGCCCTGCGTGGACATCACTCAATCACTCAATCACTCAATCGCTCAATAGAATGCACGTCACCGATCCGATAGCAGATTATTTGACCCGCATCCGCAATGCACAGATGGCGGGCCATCGCATCGTTGAAATTCCGGCCTCCAAGCTGAAAAAGCGCATGACCGAAATCCTGTACGACCAAGGCTATATTCTCAAATATGCCTTTGAAGACGACAGTGCGACATACAAACAAGGCGTCATCAAAATCGCCCTGAAATACGACCCCGTTTCCAAGCAACCCGTCATCCGGGAACTGGTACGCGTAAGCCGTCCGGGCCTGCGCAAGTTCTCCGGGGCCGGCAGCATCCCCCGCGTCATCAACGGCCTGGGTATTATGATCGTCTCCACGTCCAAAGGCGTGATGACGGACAAACAGGCGCGCGAGCACAACGTCGGTGGCGAACTGCTCTGCTACGTCTGCTAATATTGAGTTTGAATTTAAAAATCTAAATACGGAGAGATATGTCCCGGATTGGTAAAATGCCGATAAAGCTGCCCGCAAAAGTTGAAGTTACGGTGGCTTCCGACAATACGGTAACGGTCAAAGGCCCGAAAGGGACTTTGTCCCGCAAAGTTGACCCCGACATTTCGGTGTCGCTTGAAAACGGCGAGGTAACCGTAACCCGCCCTACCGACCAAAAGCGTCACCGCGCCATGCACGGCCTGTACCGCGCCTTGCTCAGCAACATGGTTACCGGTGTAAGCGAGGGTTTTGAGCGCGAAATGCAGGTCATCGGCGTCGGTTTCCGGGTAGAAAACCAGGGAAACCTCGTCACCTTCATGCTCGGCTATTCGCACCCGGTGATTTTCGCCGTCCCTTCCGAAATCAAGGTGACGACGGGCGCTGAAAAAGGTCTTCCGCCCTTTATCAAACTGGAATGTCACGACAAGGAACTGCTTGGCCAGGTATGCGCCAAAATCCGTTCCTTCCGCAAACCGGAACCGTACAAAGGGAAGGGTATCATTTTCAAAGGTGAAATCCTGCGTCGCAAAGCAGGCAAAACTGCCGGCGGCAAATAATCACGTTCGCAAATCATATACGGCTTCGGTCGGCAATCGAAGTCAAAACTGTATAGCAACACAATGAAACGTACCAGAAATGCAAGTAGAGCACGCATTCACCTGCGTGTCCGCAAAAAAATAAAAGGAACGCCCGAGCGCCCGCGCCTGAACGTATTCCGCTCGAACAAAGCCATCTACTGCCAGATCATTGACGACCTGAAGGGGCACACCCTCGCCGCCGCCGATTCCTGGGAGCAGAAAGACTTCAGCGGCAACAAAACGGAAATGGCCAAGCAAGTGGGTAAAGCCCTTGCAGAAAAAGCGAAAGCGGCAGGCATCACAACTGTGGTGTTCGACCGGGGCGGATACCTGTACCACGGACGCGTAAAAGCCCTGGCTGAAGGTGCACGTGAAGGCGGTCTTAACTTTTAACAGAAATACCTCCGGGCGTCGCAGCAAACGACCCCGATATTCAACGCATATCAAAAATGGCAAAGCAAGAAGTTGACAAGGTAAAAGCCGCGGAATCGTCCGAAATGAAGGAAAAGCTCGTTTCGCTCAACCGTGTGGCTAAAGTTACCAAGGGCGGTCGTACGTTCAGTTTCGCTGCTGTGGTGGTGATCGGCGACGGTCACGGCACAATCGGACACGGTCTGGGCAAAGCACGAGAAGTTTCCGAAGCCATCGGAAAAGCCGTCAAAGATGCCGAGAAAAACCTCATCAAGGTACCGCTGCTCAATGGCACGATTCCGCACGAGGCGCACGGCAAATACGGCGCCGGCAAAGTGCTGATCAAACCCGCCGCACATGGTACGGGTGTTATCGCCGGCGGCGCCATGCGCGCCGTACTGGAAATGGCAGGTGTACAGGACGTGTTGGCCAAAACCCAGGGATCTTCCAATCCCCACAATGTGGTCAAAGCCACCATTGATGCCCTTCACAGCCTGCGCAGCCCGGCCGAGGTGGCCCGTCAGCGTGGTATTTCGATGGAAAAACTGTTTAACGGATAACATACCATGAGCAAGGTTAAGATCACCCTCGTGAAAAGCCCCATAGACAAGCCCAAGCGCCAGAAACTGACCTTGAAGGCTTTGGGCTTCCGCAAAATGCACCAAACCGTTGAGCACGAAAATAACCCGCAGATTCAAGGTATGATCCGGGTCGTGCAGCACCTCGTACAGGTCAACAACGACTAACTCGTAACATTCATCGCAAACACGACGATATAATGGAACTCGGTAATCTTCGCCCGGCTCAGGGCGCCGTCAAAACGCGCAAACGCATCGGTCGCGGTACAGGCTCCGGCCACGGCGGCACGTCCACGCGCGGCCACAAAGGCGACAAGTCCCGCAGCGGATCGCGCCGCAAGCGCAATTTCGAGGGCGGCCAAACTCCCATGCAACGCCGGTTGCCCAAGCGCGGCTTTAAAAATATCAATCGCGTGGACTTTGTCCCGCTCAACCTCGGAAGTCTGGAACTGTTGGTGCAAAAGACGGGTCTGAATACGTTTGACGTACAAGCCCTTCACGATGCCGGTATCGCCAAGCGCACCGACAAAATCAAAGTGCTGGGCCACGGTACGCTCACCGCAAAAGTGAACTTGACGGTTCATGCTATTTCTGCTACTGCCAAAGCTGCTATCGAAGCGCTTGGCGGAAGCGTTCAAATCGTCTAAACATCCGCCGACGTAATGAAACTGATTTCGGTTTTCAAAAATATCTGGAGCATCAAGGAACTCCGGGACCGTATTCTCTACACCCTGGCACTGCTGCTCGTATATCGGGTCGGTACGTTCGTGGTGTTGCCCGGTGTTATTCCTGCTGCCCTGGAAAAAGCCAGCGCCGACCGTGGCGCCAATGACCTGCTTGGGCTGATCAACGTGTTCACAGGTGGCGCTTTCGACAACGCTGCCGTGCTTGCACTCAGTGTGATGCCCTACATTACGGCCTCCATTATCGTGCAGTTGCTCGGTTTTGCCGTGCCCTATTTCCAGCGCTTGCAAACCCGCGAGGGCGAAAGCGGCCGCAAACGTCTCAACCAGATTACCCGCCTGCTCACGGTGGCGATCAGTATGGTTCAGGGCGGAGGCTACCTTCAGTTGCTCTCCGGCATGAATGCCGTTTCCCCGAATATCCCGGAAGGACTTTTCTGGTTCTCCAACATCATCATCCTGACCGCCGGTACGATCTTCTGTATGTGGCTTGGCGAACGAATTACCGATAAAGGAATCGGTAACGGTATCTCGATGATCATTATGATCGGCATTATCGCACGCCTCCCGCAGTCGTTTGTGTTTGAGTTCCAGAAACTGTTCGGTGAAAGCCAGTTAATGCTCTTTGTAGTGGAATTGGCCTTCCTGTTTGTCGTGGTGCTTGCTACGGTATTGGTCATCCAGGGTGTGCGCCGCATTCCGATTCAGTTTGCCAAACGGATGGTGGGACGCACCGGCGGTTCGCTGCCGCAATCCAGCGCCCGCGACTACCTGCCGCTCAAAGTCAACTCCGCCGGCGTAATGCCGATCATCTTCGCACAAGCCCTGATGTTCCTGCCTGCAACAGCCATGCAGTATATCAGTGGCGGCGATGCCGCAAACGCAGGAGGGCGCATCCACATGTTCAACGATATCTACTCCCTCGGGTACAACGTCGTGTTCTTCCTGCTGATCGTCATATTCACGTATGTGTACACGGCCCTGATGATCAATCCGACCAACTATGCCGAATACCTCAAACGCAGCAATGCATTCATCCCCGGCGTCAAACCCGGTGAGGCTACGGCATCCTATATCGAGAACGTAATGACGCTGATTACCTTGCCCGGCTCGATTTTCCTCGGCCTGATTGGGATTCTGCCGTCCATTGCGGCTACGCTTGGAGTCAATCAGCAGTTCGCACTCTTCTTTGGTGGCACCACGCTGCTCATCATGGTCGGAGTTGCATTGGATACACTTCAGGTTATCGAAAGTTATTTGTTGACAAAGAAATACGACGGCTTGATCAAGTCCGGTCGCATTCAGGGGCGCTCTACGCAGGGCCTTCAGATCGGGCAGCCGCAGTAAATATTGTCATGGGTCTTTTCAGTACTGGTTCAGACGGGAAAAAAGTCTTTTACAAGACGGACGACGAGATCGAAATGATGCGTCAGTCTAATCTGGTGGTTTCCAAAACGCTGGCGTATGTAGCCAGTATTTTGAAACCGGGAATTACCGGACGAACCATTGACGAAAAAGCTGAAGAATTCATTCGCGATCATGGAGGTCGTCCGGCCTTCAAGGGCTACAACGACTTCCCCAGTTCGCTTTGTGTTTCATACAACGATATCGTCGTGCACGGTATACCCAGTGCACGCGAGTTTCGTGAAGGTGATATTGTTTCGGTGGATTGCGGGGTGGAACTCAACGGCTATTTCGGAGATGCAGCTTTCACGTTTGCTTTTCAAGACGTGCCCGAGCCGACCATGGAATTGCTCCGAGTAACATACGCGTCGCTTTACAAAGGTTTGGAACAAGCCGTAGCCGGCAAACGAGTCGGCGATATTTCGTTTGCTATCCAGTATTACTGCGAACGCGAACACCCATACTCGGTCGTGCGCGAACTCGTTGGACATGGCGTCGGGCGATCCTTGCACGAAGACCCGGAAGTGCCCAACTACGGCAAACGCGGCAAAGGTCCGCTGATGCAAAGTGGGTTGGTACTTGCCGTCGAACCCATGATTAATCTCGGGCGCAAAGAGGTTTTTCAACATGAAGACGGTTGGACCATTCATACCCGCGACCGGAAACCAAGCGCACACTTCGAACACTCCGTGGCTGTACGAAAAGGGAAACCCGATATTTTGTCCACTCACGAGTACCTTTTGGAAGAGATAAAAAATAATCCGGAACTGAAAGAAGTTTTGCCGAAAAATTAGAACTTTGCAGCCCCAAAAACGGGGGCCTTTTTTATGGCGAAAGAAGATTTGATCAAACAGGATGGCGAAGTAACCGAGGCGCTCTCCAATGCCAACTTCAAGGTGCGGCTGGAGAACGACCACATTATTTTGGCTACTATCTCCGGTAAAATGCGGATGCACTACATCCGGATACTTCCGGGCGATAAAGTTTCGGTGGAAATGTCCCCCTACGACCTGACGCGCGGACGAATTATTTATCGCTACAAATGACCCGTAAAAGCCCCTGAAATCAAACTAACAGAAACTGAAATACTGAAATTATAGCCGTCATGAAGGTTAAGGCATCAATCAAGAAGCGATCCGTGGATTGCAAGATCGTTCGACGCAAGGGCAAGCTCTATGTGATCAACAAGAAAAACCCGAAATTCAAACAGCGTCAAGGATAATAACAAGTTTAGAGTTATGAGTTGTGAGTTTTGAGTAACCACTCAAACCCAAACTCAAAACTCAAAACTCAAAACTCATAACTCAGATTATGGCACGTATTGCAGGTGTGGACTTGCCACGAAACAAAAGAGGGGTCATCGGTTTGACCTATATCTACGGTATCGGTCCTTCGAGCGCCGAAAATATCCTGTCCAAAGCAGGTATTGATCTCAGCACGAAGGTGGATCAATGGACCGACGATAATATCAAAACTATCTCCCGGATCATCGCTGACGAGTACAAGACGGAAGGCCAGCTTCGCTCGGAAGTCCAGCTCAGCATCAAACGTTTGATGGACATCGGTTGCTACCGGGGGCTTCGTCACCGCAAAGGTTTGCCTTTGCGCGGCCAGCGTACCCGTACCAACGCACGTACCCGCAAGGGCAAACGTAAAACGGTGGCCAACAAGAAAAAAGCAACGAAATAATACCGGCCCTTTCGGGTGCGGTTTGCAGCAGGCTCGATTACGCATCATTCTGCCGCATACTGCAACGGACAACAAACAATACTTTTACCTTACGATAAAATGGCAAAAGGAGCAGCAAAAAAAGTTGTTAAGCGCAAAGTCAAGATCACGCCGGAAGGAATCGTGTACATCCAGTCCAGCTTCAACAACATCATTATCTCCATTACGAACAAGCAAGGCGAGGTGGTTTCCTGGTCTTCTGCAGGCAAATCCGGCTTCCGCGGATCGAAAAAGAACACCCCCTACGCCGCTCAGGTATCGGCAAACGATGCTGCCAAAACAGCGTTTGAGGCAGGTATCCGTTCCGTGGAGGTTTTCGTGAAAGGACCGGGTTCCGGCCGTGAAGCCGCAATTCGGGCAATTGACCAGTCCGGTATTAAGGTAATGGTTATCAATGACGTAACTCCGCTCCCACACAACGGTTGCCGCCCGCCCAAACGCCGTCGCGTGTAATGGGCATTTGTGTTTTACACACATGCTTCTCCGTTGATTTTTCAAATTTGCATTGACCACATTTTTATACAATGGCTCGTTATACTGGACCAACCACTAAAAAATCCCGTTCGTTCGGCGAATCGATTTTTGGGTACGATAAATACTTTGAACGGCGCAAATACCCGCCCGGTCAGCATGGACAATCGAAAAAGCGGAAAACCAAGTCCGACTACTCGACCCAGTTGTCCGAGAAGCAAAAAGCCAAGTACACCTACGGTGTGCTGGAGCGTCAGTTCCGTCGTACATTCCACAACGCTACCCGTCGGCACGGTGTAACCGGTGAAGTGTTGCTTCAGCTGCTCGAAGCACGTCTGGACAACACGGTTTTCCGCCTGGGTATCTCCCCGACCCGTCGCGGTGCCCGCCAGTTGGTTGGCCACCGCCACATCACGGTAAACGGCAAAGTGGTCAATATCCCATCCTACTCCCTCAAACCCGGTGACGTGGTAGCAGTGCGTTCCAAATCGAAAAACATGGAAGTCGTCACCATGCATGCCGGCTCCAAAACCAATGACGTGCGCAAGTTCGGTTGGTTGGAATGGAACCCCGACAAAATGCAAGGCACATTTCTGGCCTACCCGCAACGGGACCAAATTCCCGAGAAGATCAACGAACAGCTGATCGTCGAACTTTACTCGAAATAGTACTAGCAACCACATATATGAGTATACTCAATTTCCAGAAACCCGACAAAATCCTGCTCCAGAAAGCCACCGATTTCGAGGGAACTTTCGAGTTCAAACCTCTCGAACCCGGGTTCGGCCAAACCATCGGCAACTCACTGCGCCGTGTGCTGCTTTCCTCCCTGGAAGGCCATGCTATCAGCGCCGTGCGTATCGGTGGTGTGGACCATGAGTTCGCCACTATCCGCGGCGTCGTGGAAGATGTGGTGGATATTGTGCTCAACCTCAAACAGGTACGCATCAAACCGGTTGTTCAGGACGATAAAGGACAACCTGAAAAAATATACCTGACTTTCAGCGGACGCGAAGAATTCCGCGCGGGCGACATCGAAGAGTTCACCAACGTATTCAAGGTGATGAACTCCGACCTGCTCATCTGCCGTATGGAACCCGCCGTCACGCTCGAACTCGAACTCACCATCTCCAAGGGCCGCGGCTACCAGCCTGCCGACGACGGCGCCCCCAAGGATGCCGTGATCGGTGTGATTCCGATTGATGCGATTTATACGCCCATCAAAAATGTGGCGTACAAGGTGGAGAACACCCGCGTAGGTCAGCGCACCGACTACGAAAAACTGACCATCGAAGTCAAAACCGACGGCACCATCCACCCGGAAGAGGCCATCCGCGAAGCCAGCCGTATCCTGATCCAGCACCTGATGCTGATCACAGACGACAACATCACTTTCGATACGCCCGCCAGCCGGGAAGAAAACGTGGTAGACGAGCATATCCTGCACATGCGCAAATTGCTCAAAACCTCACTCGAAGACCTCGACCTCAGCGTGCGTGCCTACAACTGCCTCAAGGCAGCCAAAATCAACACGCTGGCCGAATTGGTCAAGTACGACACCCACGAACTCCTCAAGTTCCGCAATTTCGGCAAAAAGTCGCTCGTGGAAATTGAAGAACTTTTGCAGGACAAGGGCTTGACTTTCGGCATGGATCTGGCCAAGTACAAATTGGAAGAGGAATGAATGATGAATGGTGAATGATGAATGATTTTACGGGTTTTGCCTATCGTTCATTAATCATGCAGGATTCATGCTTCTTTTATCCTTCAGATGCATATTTATTTTTTAACAAAAAGTGTAGTAACCGTAGAGCAGAGTAGAATGGGGTGACTGACTGGGTGTGCTGAAATGAAATCGTCAAGTATTCATCATTCATCATTCATCATTCATCATTCACTCTTCGCCCCGGTGCTGCCACCAGCATTTAGGTACCTATCATGCGTCACGGAGACAAAGTAAACAACCTCTCGCGGACGGCTTCCCACCGCCGCGCTCTTTTGGCCAACCTGGCCATCGCGCTCATTGAGCACAAACGAATCACCACCACGCTCGCAAAGGCAAAAGCCCTGCGCAAGTATGTGGAACCACTCATCACCAAGGCGAAAGACAATACCACGCACTCGCGTCGTGTAGTGTTCAGTTACCTGCAGAACAAAGAGGCCATTAAGGAGCTCTTTAGCACCGTTGCTGAAAAAGTAGGCGAGCGCCCGGGTGGCTATGTGCGCGTCATCAAACTCGGCTTCCGCCGGGGCGACGGCGCCGAAACTGCCCTGATCGAACTCGTAGATTTTAACGAGACCTACAACCCGAACGCCGGCAAAGTCAAAAAGGCCAAGAAAACGCGTCGTGGTAGCGGCAGCAGTGCTGCAAAGAAAACCGAAGAAACGGCAATTGCAGCAACACCTGTAGCCGTAGCGGAAGAAACGGCAGCCGAAGTAGAAGAAACAGTAGAGGCTGTAGCCGAAGAGACCGCTCCGGAAGCGCCCGCCGCCGAAGAGGACAAAAAAGAAGATGCCTAAGGCACCTTGCCTTCTATAACTGACCTATTGCAAGAAGCGATGACCCGGTGAGCCGGGACATCGCTTTTTTGATTTCAGGCTGTACCGCCGAGCCTCGGCGGTACAGCCTGAAAAGATATTTCGCGGTATTCCAATTAGTGGACTACTTTCCACTTCACTTTTTGGTAACGTCGTACGCCTCTCGCAATATCCTTGGCGGCATCCAGGTGTTGTCCGCCTTGAACGCGCGATCCATGTAATTATACAACGCCACTTGTTTGCTCTTGAGCAACTGCCTGTTGCGCTGGCAAGGCTCGCCATAACTGAAATTGTTGTTGAACCATGCCTGGACGGAAGCCGCATAGCATTCCTGTGGGGCATCGCTAAAACAGCAAACAGGAGTAGCCGCGCCGTTTTGCTGACAAAACCCGTCAATGGTATGCCCAAATTCGTGGACAACTTGATCGAACTCCCGATAGGCCACATCTGGCGGTGTGTCATTCCTGCGGCTGTAAACCCCCACCCGGCACATCATTTCCTCGGTGACCATGGTCAGATTATGCCCGCCGTGTTGCCCGCCTCTCGTGGCCCCTATCCAGGCGCTTGGAATGCCGACCAGCGGATATTTGGAAATCAGATCGGGGTCGTAGTCGTACCGCGTGATGATGTATATCCGCTCGTTGTTCAGCGCCGAAGAGGGCACCTCAAGCGCGTTGACCATGTTTTTGATGATCAATTGCGTGTTGAGCATGGCCCAATCGCTGGCGGTGTTTGTTCCATAAATTTTTATTGCCCCCGCACTGAGCAGTTTGGTCGTCGGGCAATTGGCGTCATCGGTCTTTGGAATGTGGTAGCCTTCTACGAGACACATGGGCTGAAACACCCAGGCTTGTTTGGTGTCCGATTTGTTGGCGGCCGCCACTACCACTTGGTTGTTGGCAAATGCCAGCGCCTTGGCGGGAGTGATGAAGTCGTTGGTCATGGTATACACATTTGTGCCCATGGTAGCGGCATTCGTCGCACTCAAGGTCCAACTTTGGCCTGAATAACCGCCATAGTCACCGATGGTTGGGTTGGCCGGGCTGCTGTCCAATGCCTTGGCCATGCCCAGTTTTTTGTTGACCAATTTGAACTTCCCGCCTCCGAGCGAAATGGTGCGCCACAGAAAATCGTCATAGTTGCCCGTCAGGGGAATCTGGGCCATGGTTGGCATTCCTGTTGCGGGCGCTTTTAGTGCCATCCGCCGAGCGGCCGGATCCGTGTCTGCGTCAGCATCACTTTTGTTCTGGATCACGAACCAGACTCCTTCGGAAATGGGGTCGGGGTCGTTCACTACGGGCTTGGTCCACGAGGCGCCATTTTTCAAGGTTCCGGTCACCGTGCCGGCGGGGTTCTTGAACGTCGTTCCGGTGGCTTCATTCAAGCGGAAATGGGCAACCAGCCCGGCTTCACTTCCCTGGATACAGGGGTACGGGATCATGTCTTTTTTGATCTGCTCGACAGTGCGTTCGCCACTCCAGATGCTCAGGTTGTCCACCGCGCCGTTGAAATACCAACCTCGGCTGGGAAAGCCACCGATGTAGCATTTGCCTGTCTTGGTGTTTAACCGTTGCCCTCCTACAGCCGTGGATATGGGGTTGGTGGATTTCAACTCGCCGTCAATGTAGCACTTGAGATTCGGCTCGGTGTATGTGATGGCGATGAAGTGCCACTGGTCGTCGGGGATTTCGCCGATTATTTTGACAGCGTTGTGCCCCCAAAAACACAGTTGGGTTTTGCCGCCCGCAATCTGGGTGAAAATGCCGAAGGCAGAGCCATCGTGGGCTTGTTCGCCCAATTCCACAATGGGTTCGTGGTTGTCTTTTGCCCCAACACGAAGCCCGGACCGCACCCAAAATTCTATAGTGCGGGGTGTCGATCCGCTCGGCATTCCAGCGGGTGCGGTGAATTCAGCGTGCTGGTTCGTGCCGCTAAAATACAGGGCTTGGCCTTGGGCAAACAGATCGGCCGGCACAACGAAAGGCACCACGCCAAACAAGAAGAAACCGATGAGTCTCTTTTTCATTTTTCTTTGAATTTGATTGTTGCCTACTCTTTACGGGATTTTCGGTTTTCTCCCATCGTGCACAGAAAAATATTCCCCGAACGACAGGACAAAAATGCCCGCGCCCCAAGTGACCGTTTCCGTCAATCTTGTAGCATTTTCCGTCAAAATGAAGGCAGATGAGGCTAAAACCTGATCAATCCTACGCGCTAATCATTTCCGAGGGCAACTTCCCGAATCGCTGCTTGAAACTCCTGGAGAAGGAGCGGGCATCGTCGTAGCCCACTTTTGAGGCCAGTTGCGCAATGGAATCGTAGCGGCGGTTTTCCAGCAAGCGCCGGGCTTCGTCGAGCCGTATTTCCTGCAAATACTGAATTGGCGAAAGCCCCGTCAGGCGTTTCAACTGCCGCAGCAGGGTAGATTCGCTCATGGCGAATTCGTATGCCATGCCTGATACGCTCAGGGTGTCGTCGGCAATATGCTGCCGGACGTACCCCTCGAAGCGCTCCAGCCACTCCCGGTCGGGCTGCGAGAGGAGCGGCGCAGATACTTCCGATGCCGGCGTAGAGGCGTTGATTTCCGTTTGACGGGCCGCCTGGTTTTTCAGCAGATTTTCGATACGTACCAGCAGTTCTTCCTCGTCGAAGGGCTTGAGCAGGTAATCGTCCACGCCGATGCGCAAAGCCTTGAGTTTGTCCTGTGGCTCCGCCCGGGCAGTGAGCATGATGACCGGGATGTGCCGCGTGGCATCTTCGGACTTGAGTTTCTCCAGCAA
>CAYMQY010000040.1:15658-24866 GCA_964392655.1 uncultured Saprospiraceae bacterium | reverse complement strand
GACCTGCTCATCCGCAACCTGCACGAGTGGCAGGACAACGGGTACGAGGTTTTTATCTGCTCCGACAACCCCAAGCAACTGACCCGCCTGCACGCCATTTTCAAGGAACTCAAGTCCAACATCAAGTGGCACCCCGTGGAAACGGCCCTCTCCGCCGGGTTCATAGACGAAGACCTGAAAATCGCCTGTTTCACCGACCACCAGATTTTCCAGCGTTTCCACGCCTACAAACTGCGCACGGGTTTCACCAAGGAACAAGCCCTGAACGTGCGCCTTATCCGCGAACTCCAGCCCGGCGATTTCGTGACGCACATTGACCACGGCATCGGCAAATACTCCGGCCTGCAAAAAATCGAGATCGGCGGCCAGACCCAGGAGGCCGTGCGCCTGGTGTACAAAAACAACGACATCCTGTACGTCAGCATCCACTCGCTGCACAAGATTTCCAAGTACATCGGCAAGGAGGGCGAGGCGCCGCAGTTGTCCAAAATCGGCTCCGACGCCTGGAAACAACTCAAGGCCCGCACCAAAAAGAAAATCAAGGACATCGCGGCAGAACTCATCAAACTGTACGCCAAACGCCGCGCCGCACCCGGCCACGCCTTCCCGCCCGACGGCTACCTGCAAAATGAACTGGAGGCCAGTTTTATGTACGAGGACACGCCCGACCAGGTCAAATCCACCCAGGACGTGAAAACCGACATGGAAAAACCTTACCCGATGGACCGGCTCATCTGCGGCGACGTGGGCTTCGGTAAAACCGAGGTGGCCATCCGCGCGGCGTTCAAGGCCGTGACCGACGGCAAACAGGCCGCCGTGCTCGTGCCCACTACCATCCTGGCCCTCCAGCACTGGAAAACCTTCGGCGAGCGCCTCAAGGATTTTCCGGTGACGGTGGACTACGTGAACCGCTTCCGCAGCACCAGGGAGAAAACGGAAATTTTCAAAAAACTGGCTGCCGGCCAAATTGACATTGTCATAGGCACGCACGCCCTGCTGAACAAGGAGGTCAAATTCAAAGACCTCGGCTTGCTGGTAGTGGACGAGGAGCAAAAATTCGGCGTGGCCGCCAAGGAAAAACTGCGCGCCCTGCAGGTGAACGTGGACACGCTCACGCTCACCGCTACGCCCATTCCGCGCACGCTCCAGTTCAGCCTCATGGCCGCGCGCGACATGAGTATCCTGCGCACGCCGCCGCCCAACCGCCAACCCATTCATACCGAAATCCGCGTGTTCGACGACGACCTCATCAAAGACGCGATCTACTACGAAATCCACCGCGGCGGGCAGGTGTTCTTCGTGCATAACCGCGTGACCGACCTGCCCAAAATGGTCGAGCTGCTGCGCCGCCTGTGTCCCGATGTGGACATCGCGCTCGCCCACGGCCAGATGGAAGCCGACCACCTGGAAAAGGTGCTGGTGGAGTTCATTGACCGCCGGCACGACGTGCTCGTGTGTACCAATATCATCGAAACCGGCCTCGACATCCCGAATGCCAACACCATTATCATCAACCGCGCCGACATGTTCGGCCTCAGCGACCTGCACCAGTTGCGCGGGCGCGTGGGCCGATCCAACGTGAAGGCGTTTTGCTACCTGTTCGCGCCGCCCATGAGCGTGCTCACGCCCGATGCCCGCAAGCGCCTGCGCACCATTGAGGAGTTCAGCGACCTCGGTTCCGGATTCCAGGTGGCTATGCGCGACCTCGACATCCGCGGCGCGGGCAACCTGCTCGGCGGCGAGCAGTCGGGCTTCATCGCCGACATCGGCTACGAAACCTACCAGAAAATCCTCGACGAGGCCATCCAGGAACTCAAGGAGACCGATTTCAAAGACCTGTTCAAGGACGAACTGGCCGGCAAAGGCACCTACGTGCGCGACGTAACCATCGAGACCGACGTGGAAATGCTCATCCCGGACGAGTACGTGTCCAACAGCGCCGAGCGCCTCAGCCTGTACACCCAACTCGACGAGGTTGCGGACGAGGCGGGCATCGAGGCGTTTTCAAAAATGCTGGAGGACCGTTTCGGCAAACTGCCCAAACAGGTCAATTTCCTGTTCGAGGCGCTGCGCCTGCGCTGGATGTGCAAAAAACTCGGTTTCGAGCGGCTCATCCTCAAGGGCGGCAAACTGCGCTGCTACTTCGTGAGCGACCCGCAGTCGTCGTTCTACGAAACCGCGCAGTTCAACAAACTCATTCAGTTCGTAGGCGACAAGGGCCGGATCATGGGTTTCCACCTCAAACAAACCAACAAGGAACTCATCTTCGTGCAGGACGAAGTGCGCGGGCTGAAGCAGACGAAAGGGACGCTGGAGGTGTTGATGGGGGTGACGGGGTGAGGTGGGTTGGCGTTACACTGAAAAAGCCTATTTTTGTAGCAAAATCTTTACGGTATGACATCGCAACCCGCTATATCCACTGCGGTTGGGCAATTGATCCATCAGGCAGAACAACTGCGCCCAAATGAATTTGAGCAGTTTTTGCTGAGCATTTTAGCTCTTAATGCCCGTCGAATATCCAAAGGATTACCTTTGGAGGAGACACTCTTGCTTAAAAAGATCAACATGGAGTTTTCCCCCAATAAAATGGAACGATTCCTCCTGCTGGATGAAAAACGGCAGCAAGAAACCCTGACACAAGACGAACACCGGGAACTGCTGTCCCTGGTGCGTCAATTGGAAAAATACGATGCCGAAAAATTGCAGTTGGTAGGGCAACTGGCCCTGCTTCGAGGTGTCCCGTTTGATGCGCTGCTGGAACAACTTGGCCTCTATCAGACACGTCATGCCTAACCCCGCAATCCCCTTGGCGGTGCGCCGAAAGGTTTTTGAACGGGCGAACGGAAACTGTGAGTACTGCAAAAACCAACAAGGGTATTCCACAGCCCCTTTCTCCGTCGAACACATTGTACCACGGGGCAGGCAAGGGAGTGATGATCTGGAAAACCTTGCGCTCTCATGTCCGGCTTGCAATGCGCACAAACATACCAAATTGGCTGCTTTGGATCCGTTGACCCGTAAGGTTATGCCGCTTTTCAACCCGCGCACGCAATTCTGGGAAGAACATTTCGTCTGGGATGAAACACGTACCGAGGTGCTCGGTCTTTCACCAACAGGGCGGGCTACAGTAAAATGTTTAAAAATGAACCGGACGGAATCGGTGAATCTGCGGTTGGTATTGGCTGCTTTTGGAAAGCATCCACCGGGGTGAAGTCGGGGTGAGGTAAACATTACCTTATACCGGTATTCAATCACGCACAAATACCCAACGGGACCACTATCAGGTACTTGCCCTGGGCTGGAAAGAAGGTCGGCGGGTGTATTTCTGTATCCTGCATCTGGATATCCGAAACGGTAAAACCCGGCTACAAGAGAACAGCACCGATTTTGACATCATCGGATCTTTGGAAGAAAAGGGCGTGCCCAGGTCGGATATCGTGCCGGGTATTCAGTTCGTGGGCGACAAGGGCCGCATCATGGGTTTCCACCTCAAGCAAACCAACAAGGAACTGATTTTGCCCATCGTTGCCCCTCCCTTGGCCAACTAAGAAAAATTCCGACCTTAGCGCCCGAAGGGTTGTACGCGACCCGCGCTTAGTTCATTTATCCAAAATCGGTTACCTATGAAAAAAATCCTGCTTTTGGTCTTCATGGCCGCTTTTACCCTGCAACTTGCTTCGGCGCAAAGCGCCAAAACCTCCCCCCCGCCCAAGATACCTGCAGTGCCGGCAGAACAACTCAAACTGAAGCCCTGGCCCCGCAAATCATCGGTGCCGCCGGCTGAAAATCCGTTCGGTTTGCCGCGCGCCAACTACCAACCTGTCGGCCCCCTCGCGGTTCCAGGTCAGCCCACCTCCGATGCCGTCGAGACGGTACGCGGCGAAAACGGCTTGCCCGTTTTCTTTCGCGGCAGCACGGAAGTTTCCCGTAACGCCGACGTTTCACGCCCCGTCGGTACGCGCGCGCTGGAGTACGTAGCAAGCCTCTCGCCGGTCGGAATTGCGCAGCCGGCGCAGGAATTTGTCGTGCGGCGCAGCACGCAGGACGAACAGGGCAACTGGCATGTCCGCCTCGACCAGATGTTCCAGGGCGTACCCGTATACGGCGGCGAACTGATTGCACACACCAAAAACGATGTATTCGAACTGCTGAACGGCCGCTATTTCCCTACGCCGCGCGTGGCTTCCATGACGCCATCTGTTTCGGCGGAAACGGCCGTGCAGCGCGTGGTGCAGCAACTCGGCGCCGTCAAAACCGACTGGAACGAGGACGACCGCCAACTCGTGGGCGGCAAGGAACGGCAGGTCGAACTGGTCGTATACCACCACCAGCACAACCTCGACGCCGAGCGCCTCGCCTGGCATATTGTCATCTACCCCGACGTACTGCACCGCAAGGTCTTTTTCGTGGATGCCGCTACAGGCGAGATTATCCACCACTTCGACCATACCTGCTCCATCGGCGGCGGCGACCGCTGCGAAGGACATGCACATCCGGCGGCGCCCCCGGCGCTTGTTTCCGGCCCTGTCACGGCCTCCGGTCTCGACCTGAAAAATGTGAACCGGTCGTTCGGCGCCTGGATGGACGGCGTCACCAATTACCTCGAAGATGCCGGCCAACCCATGTTCAACGCCGGCGCTTCGCAAATGCCCGGCAGCCCCGTGGGCGCTATTGTCACCCTGAACGCCGAAAACACTTCCCCCGAAGTGCAAAACACATTCAAGTTTTCACTGGTGACTTCCGGCTCCTTGATTTTTGGAAATAAAAACGCCGTCAGCACCCACTGGAACGCTATCCAGAGTTACAAATACTACCTCGGCACCCACGGCCGCAATTCCATTGACGGCAACGGCGGCAACATCATCTCGCTGTTCAACGTGTCGGAATCCGACGGCACTTCCATGGGCAACGCCTTCTGGAACGGCGCCGCCATGTGGTACGGCAACGGCGACGCGACCTTTTTCGAACTCGCACGCGGCCTTGATGTCGGCGGACACGAACTGACCCACGGCGTCATCGAAAAAACCGCCAACCTGGAGTACCAGTACGAGAGCGGCGCGCTTAACGAATCCTTTGCCGATGTATTTGCCGCGTGTATTGACACCCTGAACTGGAAAATCGGGGAAGATGTAGTGAAACCCGGCATGACCACCAACAACTGCCTGCGCGACCTCCAGTTCCCCAACAACGGTACTCCCTCCCAGCCCAAACAGGTCAGCGAGCAATTCCAGGGCACGCAGGACAACGGCGGTGTACACATCAACTCCGGTATTCCCAACCGCGCATTTTACCTGTTTGCTACCAACCCGGCGGTCGGCAGGGCCAAAGCCGAAAAAGTGTACTACAAGGCGCTTACGGACTATTTGGTGAAATCCAGCAAGTTTTTGGACTGCCGCCTTGCCGTCATTCAGGCCGCCAATGACCTGTACGGCGGAACCGTAGCCAATGCAGCCGCCACGGCATTTACCACCGTGGGCATCGTCGGCAGTCAGGGCGGCAACTACTTCGGCACACTGAACCAAAACCCGGGTACCAGCGTGGTCGTTTGCACCAACAACGCCGGCAACAAGGTTGATCTTTACCTCGGCAGCGGTGCTTTGATCGGCAACCTGTACACCGCACCAACCGGCACCACGGTGGTCAGCCGGCCAAGTGTGTCGGACAACGGTCAACAAATCGTGTTCTGTACCTCCGACGGAGATATCGTTGGTGTAGACCTCATCTTCAGCCCTTCCACCGGTTTCGACTGGCAAACCGGCATTGTCAGCATTTCTCCGGTATGGCGCAATGTGGCGATTTCCAAAGACGGGCGTTTCATTGCCGCACTCCCCATCGGACAGGATAACCGGATTTACGTCGAAGACCTTTCGGATATTCTGGGCAACTCCCGCACATTTTTCCTGTACAACCCGACCTATTCCACCGGCCAGGCTACCGGCGAAGTGCGCTACGCCGACGTGCTCGAATTTGACTATTCCGGCGAATACATCATGTACGATGCGTACAACGAGTTGAACAATGGTCAGGGCGAAGACCTGAGCTACTGGGATATCGGGTTTATGCGTTTTTGGGAAAACGGCGACTTTGCCGGTGCGACGCCCTTTATTTCGAAACTGTTTAACGGGCTGCCGCCCAAATCCAGCGTCGGCGACCCTGTGTTTTCCCAAACAGCGCCGTTTGTGATTGCATTTGATTTCATTGACGGTATCGAAAACAAATACCACATATTAGGCGCCAACATCCAGTCCGGCGATGTGGACTACCTTGTGTTTGACAACGGCGAACTGGGCTGGCCTTCCTATACCAAAATTGACGGCGAGGTGATTTTCCAGCGCACGGCTCCCGGTGGTGGCGTGCGGAACCTGTACCAGCGTACCGTAGCCCCCAACAGGATTCAGGGCACCGGTACTTCCGCATTCCTGTTGGTCAACGGGCACGATTGGGGACGCTGGTTTGCCATCGGCGATCGCAGTTTGATGGTGGACACCGAAACGCCTGAAGCCGCCGCTGTTTTGGGACTGACTGCCACACCGAATCCAACCATGGGCGCAGTTCGGCTTTCGTTTGCCCTACCCCAAAACGGTCCGGTGCAGGTAGTAGTCAGCGACCTGCTGGGGCGTACGGTACACCAGTTTGTACAAACATTGCCCGAAGGCGAAAATCAACTCGACCTTGATTTACAGCACCTGCCCATCGGCGCTTATGCAGTGCGCGTACTGGCCGGCGGAAATGGCGCCACATTGAAAGTAGTGAAACAGTAGAGCAACTCCTCCGGGGTTTTCGCCTGCGGCACTTCATATCTACAATATCTTCACTTTCCTGCCAGGCAGTGCCGCCCAGGCCGGCATTTTGGGGTTCAGGCCGCGAGGCGTAATGACCCAAAGCACCGGCATACGCGGGCGCACGCGGGGTTTGTCGGCATAGCCGTCGGTGAAAAAAACGAGGCCGTCGGGCTGCTCGCGGTTGGCGTGTTCGAGGGCGGCGTTGAAGTCGGTGCCGCCGCGGCCGCTCACCAATTCGGGGGCAGTGCCGCGGTAGGGGAATTGGCGGTACACTTTGGTGTCGGTTTCCACAATTTCTACAGCGGCGCCGGCTCGCCAGAGGTGGAATATTTCGTTGAAAAACAAGGCCAGTTCGGCTTGCCCGATACTGCCCGAGGTATCCACGGCGACCAGCAGGCGGCAACGATGGCGCACGCGTGTGCCGGGCACCGTGCCGTAGCGCTTGCTGGGCCGCTTGATGGTGTTTTTCAGGCGGGTTTTGGAGGCGCTTTCGGCAAACAGGCGGAGGACGGTACGCCAGTTGAGCAGCGGCGCCGGTCGCAGAAGTTGTTTTTCCAACAGTTCGCGTACGTCACCGGGCATGGCGCCCCATGCGTGTGCGCTGGTGCGCTGGTGGGCGGTGCGCAGCAGGCTGTCGAGGTGCAGTTCGGCGGCATCGCGCTCCAGTTCACTGCGGCTGCGCACTTCGCGCCAGGGCTGGTGGCGCTCCATGCCGTGCGTGTCGGAGCGGATGTTGTTCAGCAGTTCCTGCTCGGGCGATCCGTTTGCCTGCCCGCCGCGCCCCTGGCGCAGGTCTTCGAGTTTTTTGTAGTAGTAAAACCAGGTCTGACCCGGTTGCAAGCCCAAAGCGGGAAAGGATGTGAGAAAAATACTGTCATCAGGAAGTTGGGCGCGCTCCACGAACTGATTGATCACAAGATCGAACGCTACGTTCAGCAACAACGGATCGAGAAACGGCTCCCGGACGAACAGGTGGCGGAACACGAGGTGTAACATTTCGTGCTTGACCACCCCGAAGCGGTGCGCAGGGTCGGTCAGCACCTGATCCCAAAACCCGGCGTTGACGTACAAGGTGAGGGTACTGCGCCCGAGGCCAACGGCCAGCGTATCCACGGGATGTCCCTCGCCCACGATTTCTTTGTTCAGGCTGCCAAATACGTGCGCATAAAACGGCTCGCGCAGCAGCAGGTCAATGCCGGTGCGGGCCAGTTCGTCCAGGATGCGGGATGTTTGGGCAGACATGTTGAAAAATTTACTCCACGCCGGGTTCAAGCAGGTCCAGTGTTTGGGCGTCGGCATTCAGTGTGGCATCCATCTGATAGGGGAAAGTGGCCTGATGGGGTACGTGACCAAACGGAAGCCCATACACCACGGGAATGCCCAGACTGCCCAGCCGGTCCCGCAAGGTATCGGGTAGCGTGAGCGAAAACTCGGCATTTTTGGGTGTGCATTCGGCAAATACACCGAGCGCTATTCCGGCGGCCTGGCGCAGGTCGGTGGCTTGGAGCAGTTGCGTCAGCAGGCGGTCAATGCGGTAGGGTTGTTCGCCGACGTCTTCGAGGAACACAATTTTGTTGCGAAAGACCGGCTGGAATGCCGTGCCGGCGAGCGCCGTCAGCACGGAAATATTGCCTCCGGTGAGTTGGCCGCGTGCCGTACCCGGAGCAATCGTAAACGGAACGTAGGCATCATCGGGCACAACTTCCGCAGCCGGGTCGGGCGCCTGAATCCGGTAGCCCGCTTGCGGATGGGTAAGCGCTGCGCGGAAATGCCGGAGTGTATTTTCCGGAAAATCGGCGGCAGCCACCGGACCGTGGAAGGTCACCAGACCGGTTTTTTGACTGATGGCGATATGCAGGGCGGTCACATCGCTGTACCCGATGAACGGTTTGGGATGCTTTCGGATCAATTCGTAATCTACGTCCGGCAGCAGGCGGGTGCAGCCGTAGCCACCGCGCACACACCAGACGGCATCCACTGCCGGGTCGGAAAACGCCCAATGCAGATCGGCCAGACGCGCTGCATCGGTACCGGCGAGGTGGCCGTGCCGCGCGCGCAGCGATTTTCCTTCTCTAACCTGATAGCCGAGGCCGGCCAGACTTGCCAGCGCTTTGTTTATTTTTTCATCGGAAGCCGGGCTGGCCGGAGCAATGAGGCCGATGGTAGCCCCTTCGCGCAAACGTGCGGGTTTGAGGGGCGCGAGTGGTTTTTCGGCGGTCGTGGCATGAGCCAATGGCGCTGAAATAGCAGATGCAAGCAAGGTCAAACCTGTTTGTTGGATGAAATGACGACGGAACATAGTGCGCTGTGGCTGGTAATTTGTGTGGAACCGGGCCTGTTTTTGTCGGAGTGTGAAACCAATTTTTCGGAATAAGGTTACAGCACGTACTTTTACAACGAGGCGCCAAACGCGCCCGAATTCGATT
>CAYMQY010000040.1:0-15558 GCA_964392655.1 uncultured Saprospiraceae bacterium | reverse complement strand
TTATGTTGTTTGCAATTGGCACAAAGGTAGTTTTTAGATTTACAGGCGAACGCGGCGTCATCACAGCGCAGTTGGGCGATGATATGCTTCAGGTGCGCCTCACCAGTGACCCTGACATGGTAATTCCGGCTTTTGCGGAAGACCTGGTGCGCGATACGGGCGCAGAACCGGTGCTCGCGGGCGCCAAATTTGTGCAAGGCAAAAAAGCGCCGGAACCCACACCTCCGCCCCGCCGGGAAATCAAAGGTCAGTACGTCATCCTGAAACCCAAGGGAATCCTGCTGGTTTTCGAGCCGATGCCCGGGCGGGACGGCTCGGTGTCGAAGTACAAAGCCTGGCTGATAAACGATACGGCCACCGAGTTTCTGTTTGATGTGGAGTTGTTTTCGGATGTCAAAACCATTTTTCTGCAGGAAGGCAAACTGCCCGCCACTACAGTACTCGAACTCGGCGACCTGCTCTACGACGACCTGAGCGACCATCCCGAAGTGGACATCGAGGTGCGGCGCATCACCACGGACGGACTGGATGCACCGCTCAACCGGCAGGTAAAAATCCGGCCCAAGCAGTTTTTCAACAACCTGCAAACCGTGCCGATCCTGAATGTGCTGGCGCATCAGTTTGTGTTGCTCGACTCCTTTGAGCCGCCAAAGGAAAAAAAAGAATCGGAACTGCGCGATTACACGCGGCAGGCGCTCCGGAGCAAACGGCGCGCACAGGATGACAACCTGTCTCCCTTCCGCGCGTTTGATGTGGAGGAGTTTGCGCAGTTTGTTCCAGAAATTGATTTGCACATCGAAAACCTGACCAACGGCTATGCCCGGCTCGATCCTTCCGAAATTGTGCGCATTCAGATGCAGCACTTTCAGCGGTTTCTGGAAAAAGCGGTGCGGCTCGGCGTGCCCCGCATTTTCGTGATTCACGGGGTAGGAGAAGGAAAATTACGCGATGCAATTGCCTCGGAATTACGCCGGCATCCACATGTTCGTCGCTTCAAAAACGAGTACCACGCGAAGTACGGCTATGGCGCTACGGAAGTTGTTTTCTCCTGAGTTGACACCAGGACGTATTCCCCGTAAAAAGTGCAGGAAAAAAACCTTCCCGGTTCCGCTCATGCCTGTACTTTTGCAACGCATGACAAATTTTCTCCGGCAAACAGGTTTCTGGATGGTATTCAGTGCATTTGTGCTGAGCGCTACGCCTGCGCGGGAGTTGTTGAAATTGCCCGTTTTGCTGGAGCATTTTCGCGAACACCGGCAGGAAGACCCCGGTATTTCCTGGCTGAGTTTTTTGATCCTGCATTATTTCAACGACGGGCCGCCCGACTCGGACTACGCCCGCGACATGCAGTTGCCGTTCAAGACGTTGGAATTTTCGCCAATTACCCTGGCGCTTGTACGGCCCCAGTCCGAGTCGTTTACTTTGCTTTTGCGGGTTGTGCCTGCCGCCCCGCGCAAAGTCGTGCCGCTGCACGCACTCCTGTTCCCGCCCACACCCTATCTGGCTACGCCTTCGGAGCCTCCGGAGGCCTGATCGTTCCGCTTTTCCTTCTCTCAAATTTCATTCGCTATGTTCCAGGCGTTGATCCAAATAGATCAACCGGCCTGTAATTTCATATTTGTATATGCTTCAGCAGATTATTGATTTTTCAGTCCGCAACAAACTGGTGGTCGGACTATTCGTCGTGGCGCTTGTCGGGTGGGGAAGCTACCAGATAACCCGCCTGCCCATTGATGCGGTGCCTGACATCACAGATAATCAGGTGCAGGTGATCACCGTGACGCCTGCTCTGGGAGCGCCCGACGTGGAGCGGCTGATTACGGTCCCGATCGAGCAGACGTGCAGCAACATCCCCGGGCTTCGCGAAATCCGGAGTTTTTCGCGCTTTGGCCTGTCGTTGGTCACGGTTGTGTTCGACGATGCCACGGATGTGTACTGGGCGCGCCAGCAGATTGCCGAGCGCCTGCAACAGGTGCAAACACAAATCCCGGCGGGCATAGGCACCCCGACCTTGGCGCCGGTGACGACCGGATTAGGTGAAATTTTTCAGTACGTCGTCCGGCCCAAACCGGGTTATGAAAGCCGGTATGACGCCGTAGAGTTGCGCACGATTCAGGACTGGATCGTGCGGCGCCAGTTGCTGGGTACACCCGGGGTAGCCGATGTGAGCAGTTTCGGCGGTTTGCTCAAGCAATACGAAGTAGCCGTCCGACCCGACCGGCTCAAAGCCTTTGGCCTGACTATCACCGATTTGTTCGACGCCCTGGAAAAAAACAACCAGAACACAGGGGGCGCCTACATCGAACGGGGGCCAGCCGTACTGTTTATCCGCAGCGAAGGCCTGGCGGAAAACCTCGACGACCTGCGTAACACTGTCGTGAAAAACCTCTCCGACGGTGCTCCCGTGCTGGTTCGGGATGTAGCCGACGTGCATTTCGGTACGGCCACCCGCTACGGCGCTTTGTGCTACAACGATCAGGGTGAAGTAGCCGGCGCGGTGGTGATGATGCTGAAGGGCGAAAACTCGTCGGCGGTGATCAAACGGGTAAAAGACAGGATTGCGCAAATCAGCAAAACCCTGCCGGAAGGGGTAGTCATCGAGCCGTTTCTCGACCGGACGAAAATGGTGGACAACGCCATTCACACCGTGGAAACAAACCTGCTGGAGGGGGCGCTGATCGTCATCGCCGTGCTGATCTTTTTTCTGGGAAACCTGCGCGCCGGATTGGTGGTGGCCTCGGTCATTCCCCTGTCCATGCTTTTTGCCATCAGTATGATGAACCTGTTCGGCGTGAGCGGCAACCTGATGAGCCTGGGCGCCATTGACTTCGGGTTGATTGTGGACGGAGCGGTAATCATTGTGGAAGCCGTCATGCACCGCCTGACCCACTCCAAACATTTCAGCCACATCAACCGTATTTCACAACCCGAAATGGACGCCGAGGTCAGCACCTCTGCCGGTCGCATGATGAGCGCCGCAGCGTTTGGACAGATCATTATCCTGATCGTGTACCTGCCGATTTTGGCGCTCGAAGGCATCGAGGGGAAGATGTTCGGGCCTATGGCCCAGACGGTTTCCTTCGCCGTGCTTGGCGCTTTTTTGTTGTCGCTGACGTATGTCCCGATGATGAGCGCGCTGTTTTTGAGCAAAAAAATACACCACAAGCCGACGTTCACCGACCGGGTTATGTTTGCGCTGGAACGCCGGTACCAGTATATCCTGGAAAAAGCCCTGCGCTTTCCCCGCAGTATTGTGGTGGCTGCATTGCTTTTGTTTGCCGGGGCCGTCGGGCTGATGAGCACCCTCGGCGGGGAGTTTATTCCCGAACTGGAGGAGGGCGACTTTGCCGTGGATACCCGTGTGCTGACGGGCAGCAACCTGAGCACCACGATTCAGGCGACGCAGCAAACTGCCCGGGTGTTGCTGGACAATTTCCCGGAAGTCCGCAAGGTCGTCACGAAGATTGGTTCGGGGGAAATTCCGACCGATCCCATGCCGATTGAAGCCAGCGACATGATGGTTATCCTGAAAGACAAGCGCGAGTGGACGTCGGCAAAAACCTTCGATGAACTGGCCGAGAAAATGGGGGCCAAACTGCAGGATATTCCGGGCGTCACCACGGGTTTTCAGTTTCCGGTGCAGATGCGGTTCAACGAACTGATGACCGGAGCGCGGCAGGATGTGGTGTGCAAAATTTTCGGGGAAAACCTCGACACGCTGGCCGTTTATGCCCGGCGGATGGGCGATCTGATCAGCACCGTGCCGGGCGCTCGCGACCTGTACGTGGAAAGTGTGACGGGCATGCCGCAGATTGTAATTGACTACCGCCGCGATGCCATGGCCAAGTTCGGCCTGAGCATACGGGATGTAAACCGGGTGGTCAATACGGCATTTGCCGGGGAAAGTGCGGGCCTGATCTTCGAGGGCGAGCGCCGTTTCGATCTGGTGGTTCGCCTGGCTTCAGGCGAGCGCCGGGACCTGGGCGACGTGCAGAACCTGTTGATCCCGACGCCTTCCGGCGCGCAAATACCGCTGTATCAGGTAGCCGATGTGCAAATTCAGGACGGGCCAAACCAGATTCAGCGCGAAGATGCCAAACGCCGCATTGTGGTCGGATTCAACGTGCGCGGTCGGGATGTGCAGACGATTGTAAATGAGTTGCAAGCCAAAGTGGAGCCGCAGATTCGGTTCCCGCCCGGGTATTTCGTCACCTACGGCGGCGCTTTCGAAAACCTCCAGGAAGCCAAGGCACGCCTGAGCATAGCAGTTCCGGTGGCTTTATTGCTGATTTTTCTGCTGCTGTATTTTGCCTTCAAATCGGTCAAGCAGGGCCTGCTGATCTTTTCCGCCATTCCGCTTTCGGCCATTGGCGGCGTGCTGGCGTTGTGGATGCGGGGTATGCCGTTCAGTATTTCGGCGGGCGTCGGGTTCATTGCCCTGTTCGGCATTGCCGTGCTCAACGGAATAGTGCTCATTGCCGAGTTCAACCGGCTGCATCAGGAAGGCTGGACCAATGTGCGCCGGATCGTTTTGCAGGGCACCAAAATCCGCCTGCGCCCGGTGCTCATGACCGCAGCGGTGGCATCGCTTGGCTTTTTGCCGATGGCGCTCAGTCAGGGAGCAGGCGCCGAAGTTCAACGCCCGCTGGCTACGGTGGTGATCGGCGGGTTGGTCACATCCACGTTGCTTACCCTCTTTGTGCTGCCGGTGCTGTACATCCTGTTCGAATACTTTAGCAAGCGCCGGCGTCACCGCCGCCGGCACAAACGGAAACCTGTACCGCCTGCCGCGTCGCTGCTGGTTGTGGCATGGTGCGCCGCCGGCTCGTTGACGGCCCAGACGCCGGTTACGTTGCAACAGGTCCTGGATTCGGCCCGCGCAAACAATCTGGACTTGCAGGCAGCCCGGATCGGCGCCGATTATTCCATGAAAATGACGGGTACTGCTTTCGAATTGTCGCCCACCGCATTTGATCTTGATATTGGCCAGATCAACACGGCTGCGACCGATACCCGGTTTGGCATCGGGCAGTCATTCCAGTTGCCGGCAGTGTACCGTAGCCGGCGTTCCGTACTGGAACAGGAGCACAGGCTCAGCCGGACGGAGGAGGCCCGTCGGCAACGCGAGGTGGAATGGCAGGTTAAAAACCTGTTTTATGACTGGCTTGCGGGGACGGAACGGCTCCGGTTGCTCGCCGAGTCCGACAGCCTTTACGCGTTGTTTGTGGAAAAAGCCACACTTCGCCTGCGGAGCGGCGAAACCAACCTGCTCGAAAAAAATGCCGCCGAGACACAGCGGGCCTTGTTGCGTCAGCAACTGGCACGCGCCGGCACGGAGCGCAGCCTTGCAGCCCGCCGGTTGCAAACCCTGCTGAACACGGAAATGCCCGTGCAGCCGGCGGCAGTTGATTTTCGCTATCAGGTTCCGGACAGCATGGTGGCCGGTATCCCTGCCGGTATGCATCCGGTGCTTGTGGCGCAGCAGCAGCGCATTGATCTTGCTTCGGCACAGCAGGTGGTGGAGCGCAGCAAACTGCTTCCGGCATTTACGTTGGGTTTGAGCAACCAGTCTATTATCGGATGGCAGCAGGAAAAATCCGGCGCCGATGTGTATTTCGACGCCGGAAAACGCTTTTTCACTTTTTCCCTGGGCGTTCAGGTTCCGGTGTTTGCGAAAGCGCAAAAAACGCGCGTTGCTGCCGCCGGTTTATTGCTGAAACAGGAAGACGCGCGGCTTCGGGCGCTGGAGCGCGTCTTGCGACAGGACTACCTCGCTGCACTCGAACGCTACCGGCTACTGAACGAACAGGTACAGGAGTACCAGACTGTTTTACTTCCCAATGCCGACGTATTGTTGACTACTGCCCAGCGTCAGTTGTTTGCCGGCGAAATCAATTTTGTCGAATGGCTGGTACTCGTCCGCCAGGCGTTTGACGTGCACATGGGGTACCTTGATGCCGTGCAGGCCTGCAACCGCGCTGCTTTTGAACTGGAATATTACCGGTAAAAACCGCTGTAAAACAATCATTCGTGTAAATCATCACAACCATCGTCAACCTCCTCTACCGGAAACCCGGTTGGAGGAAGTGTAAAATAAACTTGATTATGAAGTTCCACATCCTGTTTTTTACCGCTGTAGCCGGCTTGTTGTCGGGATGCAGCAATACTCCCCCCGCCTCGGAAACTGCTGCAAGTTCCAATGAAGAAACCCGGGTACACCTGACGCCTAAGCAACTCAAAAATGCCGGTATCGTAACAGGCCGCCCCGAACGCCGGCAGATGGCCTCCACCCTGAAGGTTAACGGCGTCATAGATGTGCCGCCGCAAAATCTGGTTTCAGTCAGTTTCCCCATTGGCGGTTACCTTCAATCCACGCACCTGCTGCCTGGAATGCCCGTGCGGAAGGGGGAGCGTATCGCCGTGCTGGAAGATCCACAATACATTCAATTTCAACAGGACTACCTGATCGGCAAAGTGCAATTACAGTACCTGGAATCGGAGTTTCGCCGGCAACAGGAACTGAGTGTGGGGCAAGCCGGCAGCACTAAAATTTTGCAGCAGGCGCAAACCGACTACAACGCTCAAAAAATATTGGTGAAAGCCCTGAGCGAAAAACTCCGGCTGATTGGTTTAAATCCGGAAACCCTGGACGAAAATACCCTTTCCCGCAGCCTGGGCGTGTATGCGCCTATTGACGGATTCGTGAGTGTGATCAAGGTGAACATCGGGAAGTACGTCAACCCGACGGATGTGCTGTTTGAATTAGTGAACCCGCGCGACATTCACCTAAAACTCACGGTGTTTGAAAAGGACATTTCGAGTTTGCGGGCAGGTCAGCGGGTGGTCGCATATACCAATGACCGGCCGGATGAACCCCACCCCGGGAAAATTCTTCTGATCAGCCACAACGTAAACGAGCAACGCGCAGTGGATGTGCACTGCCACTTTGATCGGTACGATGCCCGGCTCTTGCCCGGTATGTTTATGAATGCCGCCATCAGTGTGGTAGACGAAGAAGCGCTTGCGGTACCCGAAAGTGCCGTGGTTCGGTGGGAAAACCGCCATTTCATTTTCGTAGAAAAGGCATCGGGAAGTTTTGAACTGACCGAAGTAGAACCAGGCTCTGCAAATAACGGCTACGTAAAAGTGCTTCCGGCGGGAGGAGGTGATTTGTCCGCAGCAAATGTAGTACTTCAAAACGCCTACACCTTGCTGATGAAAATGAAGAATACAGCGGAGGAAGAGTAAATAAACAGTGCATGAAAACTAAAAAGCCGCCTCCAGGACAAACCTGATGAGGCGGCTTTTTACTAATCTGCCGACGAAGTAGCAGCAGGAATTAATACTGCCACAGATCGTGCTCGAAGTTGAAGATGTTGTTTTTGATGCGGTCGGACTCCCAGAGGGCATCCACGCCACGAGCGTAATCTTCGATACGACGGTCGTACACGTTGGATTCCTTGATGATGAAACTGGCGAAGTAGCGCATTTCAAAGAGGTCTTCCCAGGATACGGTAGCGTTTGTGTTTCCGCCCAGTGTGTACACCCGGTGGCGTGCGAGCAAGTCGCGAACCTGGGGGTAATACACCCAGAACATCACTTTTTCGTAGCGGAAGTTGCCTTCGCTGTCGGTTACGTTGATCAGCGGAGCAATACCGAGGATACGCACCTGCATGGTGGACGTTTCTTTGTCGAAGAACCAGATTTCCTTGATACGGAAGCGCTTCACATCGGACGGGTTGATGTCGTTGCGCACGATCTTGACCTTTTCCTCGTACGTTTCCGGGTCGAAGGTGACGATGGTATCCGTTTTGGACAGCATGTTCAACACGTCGTCGGTGCTCAGGCGTTTGGTGAACTTGTCGTCATCCACGGAGTACACCGGAATGTCGCCCTTGGAGGCGGCATCGGAGAGGATTTTGAAGAACGGCTCTTCCGGATAGGCGAAGGGAAGGTTCATTTTTTCGCGGACGTCAATGATGCGCCACACGCGTTTTTCCCAGAAGATGTCGCTTTCGCGGATGGGTTGGTAGGGCAACACCTTGCGCTCCAGCATGATTTCTTTTTTCACCACATCATCCAGAGGGGCTTCGCCGAATTCGTCCGGTTCGCTGACTTCGGTTTTAACGCCGATTTCATCGAATTCCTGCGCGACGAGAGCGGTTCCCGTGAAAAAGAAGAGCAGACTGAGGCAAGCCCATTTTATGAAAGTATGCATGGTTCGCGTGGATGATTGAAAGTGAGTGTTTAGTAGTAGTTTTTGCAAAAGGCGTTTCAGCCGACGCTGCATAGAACGTCGGCTGAAACGAATTTATTACCGGATCTTGAACACCATGTCGCCCAATTTACGGGCAGCGATATCGCCCGGGCATTTAGCGCGGATGTCGAGGAAGTAGTACACGTCGCCGGGAGCGGCGTTGCGAATCATGTCTTGAACGTCGCCACCAAAACGCGCGCCCTGATTGGTTTTTTCCACCACGTCAGCACGTTTTTTCTGATAGGCAACGGTGTAACCGGCTACTTCGCACTTAGCATCGAAGTCAAAGTTTTCCAGCACGGCAGCCACACCACCCTGAGCCTTGAACGTACCGTTCGGGATAGCGCTTTCGAAGCGCTGGGCGCCGAGCAGCGGAATCGGGTCGGGGATACGCTTGACTTTGTAGGTAAACTTGGTCGCTGGAAGACCGCCACCCGACAGGGTGATGGTGGCTTCACCCGGCTTGTCGCCGCGGACGTTGTATTTGCCGTTGCCGGTTTTCGTCAGCGTAATGCCGGAAGCGCTTACATTCAGGTCGTTGGACGATACGCCTGCGGCCGAAACCGAGATCGGGTTGTCCACACCGATGTAAAACACGTTCATTTTGTCCAACTGCACCGAGCAGGAACGCTGACCAACTTCGTACTGGAAGTCTTTGGAGTAGTTTTTCACTTCTCCGGTGAGCGGGTTTTTCACGTTGATGCTGACCTTGTAAGTCTTGGTACCGGTGGAACTGGTACCGGTTTCGTACTTGGCAACACCTTCTTTGAGCGGCAAACCGCGACCGTCTACCGAAATACTGATGTTATCGGCGTTGGTGCTGTATGCGCTGAGGAAGATGTCGGCTTCGTACTTCTCGCCGGCGATCACATAGCCCTTAGGGGCACTGATAGCCGGTTGGAAGGCGTCAAATTTGATATCCTCGCCAGCTACCTGCTTCAGGCAGTAGTTGAGAACAGCGGAGGACGAAGCCTTGGCGTCGCTTTGAATTTTACCCAGAATCGGGAAGCAGGCAGCCACAGGCATCTGACGAAACTTGAAGTCAGCCCAACTGGTCTTGTCGGAACCCGGAGGAATAGGCTCGAGAGCCAATGGTAAACCGGCTGCAACCTCTTCGTTGTTGTCGGCCAAAGCCAACAGCTTCTCCCGCGTTTCCTTGATTTTTTGTTCGATTTCGAAACCGATACCTTTAGTGGAACCTTCTTCACCCAGTACGAACATCCGCGTTGTGATGTCTTTGTTGCGGATATCTTTCGGGATTGCCGGATCTTTTTTGGATGGGCCACCGGCTTTGTCGAACAGTTTTTTACGGACGCTCTCGATATACGCCGTGAAGTCCGCTGTTATGGCGAGAGCTTCTTTGGCGTTATTGCGATACTTCTCGTTGGTATCTTTTTTATAGGCATCAGCCTGCTTGTTGATGTTCTCCATCACCACGTCGTTCGTCTTTTCTACGATGTCGCGGCTTCCCTTCAGACCGCGGTCCAGAGAGAAAAAGGCATTCATCACCTCGGCAGATACGTTCAGCGCGAGCAGCGCGGTCAACACCAGATACATCAGGTTGATCATTAGCTGTCGCGGCTCCTTTGGTATTGACATATTGATTTGTCTTTTAAATGAATGAAAAAGGAGTGCTGTTACTCAATCATGTTCAAATCGGGCCGAATTACTGGCGACCGATGTTGGACATGGCGGTCAGCATGTTGCCGTATACCGTGTTGAGCGAGCCGAGGTTTTTGTTCAATGCGGACAGTTGGTCTTTGTATGCACGCACATCTTCTGCCGACTTGGCCATGTCGGACATGGCTTCGTTCATCTTGGTGTAGAAGTTGCTCATGGACTTGACCTGCTCTTGCGTACCGGAGAAATCCACTTCCTGAAGGGCTTTGAGCGCGCCCAGGCTTTTGGACATGGATTGCAGTTCGGTCAGCATACCACCCAGTTGGCGTTCCACCACATCACCGTGCAGGGGAGCTACGTCGGGCATGTTGTTGGTGGGGCCGGCAGTCAGGGGCGCGATACGCGAATTGTAATCTTCGAGGCCGGGATACAGTTTGTGCCAGTAGTAGTCCGGCTCAGGGCCGAGAAGACCCAGCATAAGGAAGATGATAGCT
This sequence comes from uncultured Saprospiraceae bacterium, assembly GCA_964392655.1. Classification (GTDB taxonomy): domain Bacteria; phylum Bacteroidota; class Bacteroidia; order Chitinophagales; family Saprospiraceae; genus M3007. The sequence continues at coordinate 5,187 of CAYMQY010000040.1, read as the reverse complement.
TCCGTGGTCAGACCGATGATAAGCATTTCAGAAGCGAACTCCCAGCTTTCGAGTTTGAACAGAGCACCCATCAACACGATGGCAGCGCCCACACCGATAATCAGGTTCTTAAAGTACTTGAAAGACTTAGTCTTGAAGACACTCATTGTTTAAAACTTTTTAGCAGTTGACAAAAAGGTTGACAATACTTGAATTTGTTAAAAGGGTACTGATTGATTTGATGCGAATTGCAGCCCCAAAGGTAACAACGTGAAAAAAATATCTCCGAAGAAAATTTTGCTCCGGCACTTCACGTGCATTGCCTTTGGTCCGGAATATGCCAAAAAAGTATTTTTTGACGTTGTTCTGATCTGGCAAGAAGGGGTTGTAAACTGTGACAAATGCCACGAGAATGCCTAAGGGCTACGTAAACAGCAATATCGCAAAATATTTTTCTGTTTGCAAGCAGCTGATTCCTCAGCACCCTTGGGCAATCTCGTCGCTGGTATGAATGGTTCGTACACGTAAGTTTTAGAAGTCGTTGATGGAACGTCCGAGGAACGTAAGCACGCAACGGAAACCAACGTAGCATTTGGTGGTATCCTGATATTCCCACGAGCGCGTGCCCGTTTGCAGGAAGTGTGCCACATCTTTCCAAGAGCCACCGCGAATAACCTTGCGCTTGGCAGTCAGCGGATCTTCCGGTTTGGCATCGTAACGCACATCCGGGTTCAGGTCGTGCATGAAGGCGTAAGCGTTTTCGAAGAATGCCGTTTCCGTCCACTCAGCCACGTTGCCGGCCATGCAGTAGAGGCCGTAATCATTCGGATAGTAGCCGTCGGCTTTCACGGTGTACAGGCCGCCATCTTCCGGATAATTGCCACGACCCGGTTTGAAGTTTGCCAAAAGGCAACCTTTTGCGTTACGGGTGTAGTATGCACCCCAGGGATACGGGGCGCCTTCGCGACCGCCACGTGCGGCGTATTCCCATTCAAATTCTGTTGGGAGGCGAAAGTCTTCCGTATTGATGGCATCGGAAGTGTACATATCCCACAATTTGGCGCGCCAGTAGCAGAATGCCTTGGCCATTTTCCAGTTGACACCTACGACGGGGTAGTCATCAAATGCCGGGTGCCAGAAGTAGTTGCGGGTCATCGGCTCGTTGTAGGAGTATGCGTAATCGCGAATCCAGCAGAGCGTGTCCGGGTAAATGGAAATTTTTTCCTTGTGGATGTGGCTGGTGCGGTTGCTGGTGCGGTCGTGCGCGGCTCGCTGCCAGTCGTACCACTGGAATTCAAAGACTACTTTGCTGGCATCCAGTTCTTTACGTCCGGCAAAACGCTCGTTGGCCGGGTAGTAAAGTTCATCGAGGCTGCCGTCGCCACCTTCTTCGCCTTCGGCGCCTTCCCAGTCAATTTCCTGCTCCCAGTCAATCCGGGGTTGCTCGAAATCGCCGGCATCATCTTCGAGGTGGTGGCCCAACTTGTCATGTGCGAGGGAGTCCACAACCCACTGCACAAACTGGCGGTATTCGTTGTTGGTGATTTCCGTCTCATCCATAAAAAAGCCCTGAATCGAGATGGATTTGGGGCGGGCAATGAGTTGTTTGCTGACGTCTTCGTCGCCGACACCTACGTGCAGCGTACCGGAAGGAATATACAGCATACCGTAAGGGTTGACACCCTTCCATTTCGGACGGTCAAGAACGCCGACCAAGTCGCCGGTTTCTTTCCGGCCGCAGGATGCGGCAAAAGCCGCAAAAAAGAGTAAAAGCAGAAGCGAATTCCGTAGTTTTTTCATGTGTGACACCCGTGTTTTCCTACTAATAAATGTTTGTTTGGAAAAAGTGGACGTAAAGGTAGTGGATTAAAATTGATGCAAAAAAGAATCCCAAACAAAATTGGTCTTTTGCACTTTTCCGATTTCCAAACAAGCAGCAACCAAACGGTCTTTTAACTTACAGTGGTATAGTTAAGCAAATTTTTTTTCCATCTGGAGTAAATGGCTCGATCGTGTTTAAATGCGGCTGTTTACTGGTGGATATTTCGACCTTGAGGCAACTTACAGGAACCTGGGGTTGTAGATAATGGGGGGGAATCGCGGTGTTCCGATGGGCTTACCCAGTTCGTAACGCAACAGAATTTCGTGACTGCCTCTGTTTGTCGAAGCGATGTCGGACAACGGCACATCAAACGAGTATGCCAGCAGCATCCGGTCGTTCAGTCGCAAGCCTCCCATAAAAACCACCGCATCCCGGTCGGATGATGCCGACCCCCGGTACGAAGCGCCGGCAAAAATATTTTCCCTCCAGCGAATGGCGGCAGAAATTTCTGTTTGAGTCTCGATTATGTCGGATTTGAGCAAAAATGAAGGTGTAATCATTGCCTCCCGACCAATTGGCACCTGCCACGATGCCGTAAACAGGTAATGCCGCTCCGGACGGATGGAAAAATTTCCGCCGCTCCCTGCTTCCAGCACCGGTGCAAAAGCCGGCTGCGTTGCAAACCCAACAGCCAGTTTATCCCACTGAAGATGCAGGCCAATCTCGCCAATAAATGTGCCGGCGCTCAAATTACCCTCCGGCAAAAACGGGTCATTGTGCAAAAAAATACCGGCAGGTTCGTTGTAGGTGCCCTCCGGTGCGCGCAGTTTGGCGCCATCCAGCGTGTATTGCAGGTAGCCCCCGCTTGCGCCGATGGACAAGAGAACATCGCGTCCCAACTCACGCTGATAACTGTAACTCAACACAACCTGCGTAGTTCGGTGCGCACCGATGGCGTCGTTTTCGGCTCGCAGGCCGACACCACTATTCAGCATGGCCAACGGCATGTGTACATTAATGTGCTGCGTCTCAGGTGCGCCTGCCAGGCTGGACCACTGTTTGCGGTACACGCCTGTTGCCACCAAGGTATTTTCCAGACCCGCGCATGCCGGGTTGAAGGCGTACGGGTTGAGCATGTACATACTGTATTGGGGGGCTTGCTGGCCCTGCATCCGGAACTGGCTGCCTAATGCAAACAGCAACACTAATAATATAGGTGTAAAAAGTCTCGGCATGTTGTCCTGAAGTCTGCGGTTTACAAATCCAGAATGATTTGGTCAAATTCATCCAGGGTTTGTACCGGTTTTTGGCATGTGAAATTTTGACAAACATAAATCAAAGCATCCGGTTCAGCCGCCTTGCCCGCCAGCAGCGGGATGGAAGAATTCTCTTCGGTATCCGCCACCAGCACGCTGTTGGGCAAAAAGCGTTCCCGAACGGATTTTGCTTTTTCCGAGGCATTGGCTCCCACGACGGCTATTTCCCGATACGGGTGTGTTTCATACGCGATAGCCAAAGCCCAGCGCTCGAACGACAAGGGATAACGCTCCACGGTTGCGTACATATTGTCAAGCATTCGGGTGGCTTGCTCGCGCCAGTCCTGCCTGTCCAACAAAATACCTAACCGCTGCAGGTTATGCGCCATGGTGCTGTTGCCCGACGGTGTAGCGTTGTCGTACAGGTCTTTTCGCCGCAAAACGAGGTCTGTCTGATCGGATGCCGTGAAAAAAAACAGGCCCGTTTCCACGTCGTGAAAGTAGGCAAATACTTGTTCTGCAAACGTCCTTGCGTATGTTAAATACTTGAAATTGAAAGTTATTTGCCAAATGTCCACCAGCGCGGCGATCAGAAAAGCATAGTCTTCCAGGACTGCCATGATCCGGGGCTGATCATTTTTCCAACTGTGGTACAAACGCCCGTCGCCGGCGGTCATATTTTCCAGGATAAAATCCAGGTTGCGCACGGCAGCTTCGCGGTATGGCTCAAGCCCAAGGGCGGAGTATGCCCTGGCGTATGCCGTCGCCATCAGGGCATTCCAGCCGGAAAGCACCTTGTCGTCGAGGCCCGGGCGCACGCGTTTAGCGCGCTCCCGGAAGAGTTTTTCCCTGCATGCCGCCATTTTTTGAACAAATATATCCCTGGCCAGACCGTTTTTTTGCGCATACGCCTCAAGTCCAACAGGGCGCCACAGGATGTTCGTATGCTCCCAGTTGCCTTCGATTGTGACGCCGTAACTGGCACAAAAGTGTGCAGCATCATCGCCCAGCACTTGCTCGATTTCACTTTTCGACCACACGTAAAACCTGCCCTCTTCGCCTTCCGAGTCGGCATCCAGCGCAGAATAAAAGCCGCCCTTCGGGTGCGTCAACTCCCGGTGTACGAAGCCCAGCGTTTCTTCGATTGTTTCCCGGTACAGCGCCACCCGCCCCGAACTGTCGCTCTGGCTCCGGAGCAACTGGTACGCATCGGCCAGCACCGACACGAGCAGCGCGTTGTCGTACAGCATTTTTTCAAAATGCGGCACGAGCCACTCCCGGTCGGTGGCATATCGGGCAAACCCGCCACCGATCTGGTCGTAAATGCCACCCATGACCATTTTGTCTAACGAAAACAACGCGTGCTCAAGCGCTTCGGTATTGCCGGTAAACCAGTGGTAGTTGAGCAAATACTGAATTGCCATACTCGACGGAAACTTGGGCGCCCCTCCGAAACCGCCCTCTGCCCGGTCGAACCGCTCCCGCATCTGATAAAAAATATTCTCCATCAGCGCCGGTATGTAAGGCGATTCGATGGACGCCGGAGCCAAACCCGGCGCAGTTTTTTCCAAAAACACATTGTCATTGCGCTGAATGTGCCCCATCAGTTTTTCGGCCTGCTCGTAAGCGGCGTTGCGTTGCGTCTCCCAAATGCCCGCCAGATGCTGCAAAACCTGCAGCCACGAGGGCCGGTTGTAGGCCGGGCGTGGCGGGTAATACGTGCCGGCGAAAAACGGTTTGCCCTCCGGCGTCAAAAAACAATTGAGCGGCCAGCCGCCACTGCCGGTCAAAATCTGACAGGCTTCCATGTAAATGGCGTCTACATCGGGGCGCTCCTCGCGGTCTACTTTGATATTGACAAACCGCTCGTTCATATACGCCGCCACATCCGGATTCTCAAACGACTCGTGCTCCATCACGTGGCACCAGTGGCAGGCCGAATACCCGATGCTGACCAGCACAGGCTTGTTTTCCGCCTGCGCGCGCTCGAATGCTTCGGGTGTCCAGGGATACCAGTCCACGGGATTTGCTGCGTGTTGCAGCAGGTACGGCGATGTTTCGTGCTGAAGGCGATTCATATCGAGAGGTTGAGCGGGTTTAACGGGTTGAGCGGGTTGAACGGGTTGGATG
>CAYMQY010000039.1:0-24879 GCA_964392655.1 uncultured Saprospiraceae bacterium | reverse complement strand
TGCAAGGCACCAATGCCGACATCGCCAAAAAGATTATTGACGAGTCGGGCCGTGAGGTTATGGGCGCTGTGGAGTTTCAGGAAGCAGCCGATCTGGTGGCAGCGGTGCTGAAGAAGTAATGAGAGCCATGTTATTGGGTTCGCTTAGCGTTTTTCGCTTCTTGTTTTCAACAACGCAATGGCCGAATCGGCCACTTCCCCGAGTCGAAGTTCGTCCCGGGCGATGATGCGTATGTTCCGTTCGTATTCTTCTTTCGGAACGCCGTGTATTTCAAACACCTGTTTGAAGTACACCTGCGTCAGGCTGTCTTTCTCATACCCCCCCAGCCCGGTGGTGGCCGCTTCGGCTACATGCAGATCGGCCATTATCCGTGCAATGGTTGCATTGGACAACGAGGGTTGCTCCATTTGTTGTCGGCAAGCCATGTAGATGCCGGCAATTATTGTCAGCAGCAGGAGGGTAAACTTTTTTTTCACAGGACTTCTTTTGGGAAGAGTTGAGCGATCACACGTGCGTTGTTTGGATTGAAATCTGCCCAGTTTGTGGCAGCAGATTCAATGCAAACCACTCCGCAGGTCGGAATATTGGCAATGTACTGATCGGTAAACCGGTTGGCCACATCCGTGAAAGTTGGATTGTGTCCGAAAAGAAACACCGTTTGCGCAGCATCGGGCAGTTCTCGTATGATTTGCAAAATATCGGTGGCGTAGGCATCATAGATATCGGCTTTCTCCACAATCTCTTCCGGGGGAATACCCAACCCTTCCGCAAAAAAGCGGGCAGTTGTGATTGCGCGTTTGGCCGGACTGCTGATGATCAGGTTCGGACGAATATTTTGTGCTTTAAGAATTCCTGCCATGAGGGGAGCATCGTGCAAGCCTCGGTCATTAAGCGGTCGGTCGAAGTCGCGCAGACCTGGTACATTCCAACTGGATTTGGCATGTCTAATCAAAAAAAGGTAACGCATGGCTGAAACATTTTGCGGGCCAAAGTTAAGTCTTCTTTCGAACAACAGGCAGCGAAGGGGGGGCAGTTCTGATCTCGCTCTTTGTAGCTGCTTATGCCTTTTGACATAAAAATCTGAAGGCTGAAACTTTCTCCGTTTAAAAGACGGTGAATGTTGTCGGTTTGGCCTATTTTTACGGAAACAAACACATACTTGTATCACAAAACTACTTTACTACAGTTCTTAAAATCAAAACATTATGAGAATATTTTTTACGCTGATATTAATTGGAATAACTATTTTTTTTAATCTTAATCAAGGTTTTTCGCAATGTAATACCACACCATGCGTAGTGCCAATGCCGTCTGTCAATGCGCAGGAGGCTTGTGTGAGTCCAAGTCCAGCAGCACTGGATTGTTATTTCGGCGCTACAACAGGAGATGCACCGGTTTCTTTTCCGCCATCGTGGTGTTCGGTTATTCACAACAATCACTGGTTTGCTTTTGTAGCCGATGCAGCCAGCGCTTCGTTCACTTTTGACGTGTATGGCTGTGCAGTGGGGAACGGCATCCAGGTTGCCGCTTTTTCAACTACCGACTGTATTAACTTTCAGTTTGTTTCTCCTTGTATCGGAAATATACCATCCGGCGGATCGGCTATTCTTGTTGCCTCCCCACTGATCCCAGGCGAAACATATTACATCTGCGTGGATGGTAGTGGAGGCGCACAATGCGATTATTCCATCAACGGTACCAACCCGACCATTAACGGGCCAACTTCCGGTGTCTGTTTGCCTTCGCCCGTTCCAAGCGTGTATACAACAAATACCCCCTCCAATTGGACACTTAATCCGCCAACAGCAGGAACCATGACCGTAAACGCAGCACAAACACAAGCCTCCATAGTTTGGCAGCAATCCGGTCCGGCTCAGGTTTGTGCTCAAGGCACTACTTGCCCAAATGCTCCGGAACTTTGCATTGATATCAACATTGGAGAAGTCGTTTACACCGACGAAGAAACCTATATCTGCCAAGGTAAAACAACGACGTGTGCAGGTAAAACCTTCGCTGCCCCGGGCAATTTTCCGGTCGTATTGAAAGCGGATAGCGGATGTGACAGCATAGTTACATGCAAAATCAAACTAATCCCGACAGTTACGACGACAGAAATTTATAACCTGTGCCAAAGCCCGCCCGGCACTGTTTCCTGTGCCGGACAAGAGTTTACGGCCCCCGGCACTTTCCCGGTTACCCTGACAACCGATCTTGGCTGCGACAGCATTGTGCGATGTTCCATTCGGTTGGTACCAACGACTTTTTCTCCCTTTACATTCGTAAACCTCTGCGGGCCGAACGAGTACAAAATTTGCGATAATACCCTGTTTGCAACTGCTTTGCACTCGGAAGTGTGCGAAAACTACCTCGGATGTGACAGTATTGTGAATGTCAATCTGGCCATCATGGAACCACAAGCAATAATCGCTCCACCGGAGATTCTGGACTGCGATAGCAATCTGACTGTGACCATAATCGGTAGCGCTTCGCCGCCAAATAACGCACCTGGAGGCATCACGCTGTACAATTGGACCGGCCCAGGGATCGTAGGCGCGTTTAATCAGCCCAATGTGCAAGTGAACCAGCCCGGCCAGTATTGCCTGACCGTCACGCATGCTCGAGGCGGAGTTTATTGCGCCGATACAACCTGCATAACCGTACTGGCAAATAGTGCTATTCCACCGCTGCCCATCATTTCCGGGAATCCGAATCCATGCGGCGACTCTACGATTATTTACACCGCAACCGCAAACGGTAATCCACCGCCGACCTCCTTCGTGTGGATCTCCAAAAACAATACCCCGATCACAACACTCGGTTTTGATTCCATCCAGATCACCTGGACAAATGTGGTGCTGGATACGCTTTGTGTAACCGCCAACAACTCCTGTGGCGCGTCAAGCCCGGCTTGCATTCCGATTACCGTACTTCAGCCGATCGTTTCGCCTCAGATGACGGGTCCGGCCACCGTGTGTACCAACGGCGGCGCCTACTTGTTTACACTGGATACCCAGCAAGTCGGGGTTAATTACAACTGGGTGGTGCCAACCGGCGCTGTCTTTACCGGTTCCGGTGACACGATCAGTGTGGATTTTACGAACGCAACAAGCGGGCAGGTATGTGTGACGGCTTCGAATGTATGCGGTTCCATTCCTCCTGTTTGCCGGAATGTGCAGGTGTCGCCGGCGCCTTCGGTTGATTTGAGTAGTAGCGCCGAAATTTGCCTTGGCGAGTCGGTAGACCTGACTTTTACGCTCAGCGGCAACGGGCCTTTCGATGTCGTATGGTCAGACGGGAATCAAACCACCACCCTGACTAATATTTCTAACGGGCATGTTGTTCCGGTTAATCCGTTGCAAACGACCACATACAGCCTTGTGTCTGCGGCCGACAACACTGCTCCGAATGCTTGTGTAACCGCCTCCAATGACAACGTGACAGTCACCGTGTGGAATCCGGCAACAACCAACCAGTCGTTTGTCATTTGCCAGGGCGAGTCCATGTTGCTTGGCGGAGCTAATCAAACCACTTCCGGCGTATATTACGATACGTTGAATACTTTGCATGGCTGTGACAGTGTCATCATCAGTGCGCTTACCGTCAATGTGATTGATACTACGATAATTGTCATTGGAACAAACTGCGACCCTGCGCTGGCCGGTTTTACCACCCAGATTTTATCCCAAACCAATGGCTGCGACAGTGTGGTCATTACTTCAATAAACCTGTTACCATCGGATGCTACATCGTTGTCCGCAACCAGTTGCGACCCGGCAAACGTGGGCGTTTTTGTACAAAATTTGACCAATCAGTGGGGCTGCGACAGTATCGTGACGACCACCGTGACGTACTCGGACTCTTACACCACCAACCTGACCGACGCCACTTGCGACCCAGCCGGTACAGGTGTCTTTAGTTTAACACTCCAGTCCATAGAAGGCTGCGACAGTATCATCATAACCACGGTAACACTCCTTGCCAGCGACACGACATTGTTGTTTGGCGCGAGTTGCAACCCATCGGAAGTCGGTGTGTTCGTACAGGATTTGACCAACCAGAACGGATGTGACAGTACGGTGTTTACCACAATTTCCTTTTTCCATCTCGACACCACCCAACTCACTGCAGCATCCTGTGACCCGGCGGCTACCGGAGTGTTTTTCCAGACATTAGTCACTGCCGACGGCTGCGACAGTGTCTTGATGACTACCGTCTCTTTGTTGGCCAGCGACACCACATATTTGTCTGCCGCCGATTGCGATCCGGCTAATGTGGGTACTTTTATGCAGGTTCTGGCCAATCAAAATGGTTGTGACAGCACGGTGATTACGACTGTTTCCTTGTTGCCGAGCAACACGACAGCACTGTCAGGCCAAAGTTGTAACCCCGCCGAGGTCGGTACATTTGTTCAGGATTTGACCAATCAGTATGGCTGTGACAGCATCGTGACCACAACAGTGACGTTTTTCGCTATACCTCCTACACCGCTGACGGGCACTACCTGCGACCCGGCTATGGTGGGTGTGTTTTCCCAAACTCTGGTTACGGCAGCAGGCTGCGACAGTACGCTGGTAACCACGGTGTCTTTGCTGCCAAGCAATACGACTTCGCTATCCGGCCAAAGTTGTAACCCCGCCGAAGTTGGTACTTTTATCCAGGACCTGACCAACCAGTATGGCTGCGACAGCATCGTGACTACGACGGTGACGTTCTTCGCCATCCCCCCCACGCCGCTGACGGCTACTACTTGCGACCCTGCTATGGCGGGTGTTTTTTCAGAAACGCTCGTCACCGCAGCAGGCTGCGACAGTACCCTTGTAACCACGGTGACGTTGTTGCCGAGCAATACGGTGTCAGTACAGTCCACGACTTGCGACCCGAATGCCGACGGGGTATTTGTGTACAATTTGACTAATCAGTACGGTTGCGACAGTATCGTGACCGAAACGGTGTCGCTGCTGCCAAGCAATACGACCAATATTGCCTTGACCACCTGCGATGCCGCCTCTGTGGGTGTGCAGACTGTGGTTCTGACCAACCAGTTCGGTTGCGACAGCACGGTTATCACCACTACTTCGCTGTTGCCCCCGGCCAACTGCGGTGCCCAAGTCAGTGTAGTGGGGTCGAATATTCCCTGCGCATCCACAACCGGTACCTTGACGCTGACGGCGACACTGGGTATCCCGCCGTTCCAGTACGATGTGCGGCAGGGCGGCAACTCCGTGGCAACAGGTTCGGTAAACAGCTTGAATACCCCGCAAGTGGTGAGCGGCTTGCCTGCCGGAATCTATACCGTGGTCATCACGGCGTCCACCGGCTACTCGGCGACGGCACAAGCGACAGTGGTGCAGTTACTGCCGCCGGTACCTGGTGCGGTCACGACCTCGGACTACGGCGGTTTCGCTATCAGTTGCGAAGGCGGCGACGATGGCACAGCCCAGGTGGCTGTGGGCGGCGGCCTTCCGCCTTACACCTACGCGTGGTCGTCGGGCAGCACGTTGGTACAGGCTACCGGCTTGACGGCGGGCACCTACACGCTGACAGTGACGGATGCCAACAACTGTACGGCCACAGCAACGGCAACACTGACGGAGCCTGCCCCGGTTGCGATTGCATTTTTGGTAACCAACATCACCTGCTTTGGCCGCCGCGACGGCACCATCACGGTGCAGGCCTCGGGCGGTATTCCGCCCTATCGGTATTCGCTGAACAGCGGTGGGCTACAAGTGTCGAATGTATTTACAGGCTTGGGTTCAGGCGTGTTTACTATTCGGGTGGAAGACGCCAGCGGCTGTGAGGCGCTCGAAACAATCGTAGTGAACGCGCCACCACCGTTCGAGGTCGAACTGAGTGGTCCGGAGAATATCGCGATCGGGGACAGCGCCACGTTGGAAATTCTGGCAAATGTGCCTGCAGACAGCATTCAGTCCATCATCTGGGGGCCGCCGCTGGATACGACGGACTGCACGGTGTGTTTCACCCAGGGCATCGCGCCGTTTGTAACGACGACGTACTCGGTGACGGTAGTGACAACAGGTGGTTGCAGCGACGACGACAAGATCACCGTGTTCGTGGATCGGCGCCGGTATCTGTACGTACCGAACGTGTTTTCACCCAACGGCGACGGGGAAAACGACATTTTCACGGTATTTGCCAAACCGAATACGGTGAAAAATATCAAGACGATGCAATTGTTCAACCGCTGGGGCGAGGCCCTTTACCAGTTGAACGATTTTCAGCCAAACAACCCCAACATCGGTTGGGACGGCACCTTCCGTGGCCAGCCGATGAACCCGGCAGTATTTGCCTGGATGATCGAAGTGGAGTTTATTGACGGCGTAGTGGAGGTGTACAGCGGCGACGTGACGATCAGCAGGTAATGAATGACAGAATACAATTAAAACAAAACATGACTATGAATCGAATTTTTACCGTCGGTCTGATTATTGTTTTCTCGCAAATGCTGCATGAGAAGGCGCATGCACAGTGCAATACAGCGCCTTGTGCAATACCTATGCCTTCCGTAAATGCTGCCGATGCTTGTGTATTGTCCAGTCCTGCCGATTTGAACTGCTATTTGGGGGCTACAACCCCGGATGCTCCTGTCTCGTTTCCACCATCATGGTGTACATCAATTGAAAACAATCACTGGTTTGCGTTTGTGGCCGATGCAACCACCGTGAATTTTACTTTTGAGGTATTAGGATGTTCTTCAGGAAGCTGTCTGCAAGCAGCAATCTTGTCAACAACGGATTGTAACAGTTTTACTTTTGAAGGGCCGTGCGTTTCAGGGATGAACCCGGGAGGGCTATACACAGTAACTGGTAATAATCTGGTGATTGGACAGACGTATTACATGACCATTGATGGTTGCTCAGGTGCAATTTGCGACTATTCCATCAACGGTTCCAACCCGATCATTGCAAATTTCAATCCGCTGGTTTGTTTGCCGAGTGGTGCACAGGTTTATACCAGTAATCAGCCCGGCAACTGGAGCATTAACCCGCCAAGTGCCGGCTCGTTTGTTGGGCCATCTAACAATGTACAGCAGGTTACGATCAACTGGCTGGAGCAGGGGCCTGCCCAGATTTGTGTGATGAGCACCACCTGTCCAAACGAAAACTGCAAAGACATCGAGATCGGCCGCAGGGAAGCGACGCTCATCGAGGTGCTGCAATGTGCAGGTGAAACCGTGGAGTGCTCCGGTAATTTTTACGACCTGCCGGGCACCTACGTGAATACATACGAGACGTATCAGGGTTGCGACAGTGTGGTTACTTGCCGGATCAAACCTGTTCCGACGTACAATTCACCGTTGTTTCAAATTAACAAGTGCGCCCCCGACAGCCATGTAGTCTGTGGTGAAGAATACAACATTACGGGCGGTTACCAGCACGAATGCACCGGCTATCTGGGCTGCGACAGTATCATCAATTTCTTTTTGGCTGTCATGGAACCCATGGCAATCATTGCAGCGCCGAAAATGCTGGATTGCGACAGCAATAAGGTTGTTACGCTTGATGGCAGTGCTTCCCCGATTAATTCCGCATCAGCATTTGGGGGCATAACGCTGTACAACTGGAGTGGTCCAGGCATTGTTGGAAATGCCAATCAGCCGACCGTTCAGGTGAACCAGCCAGGGCAATATTGTCTGGCCGTTACGCATGCTCGTGGTGGTGTGTATTGCGTGGACACAACTTGTATTACGGTTTTAGCCGATTTTGCTACACCGCAAACTCCAATGCTGGCCGGAAACCCCACTCCTTGCGGCGATTCGACGACAATTTATACGGTAACAGCCAATGGAGCACCGGCACCAACATCTTTTGTCTGGACAACCCCCAGCGGTATTCCCTTTACGCCAATACCACCTAATTCTATTCAAATTACCTGGGATACCATCCTGAACGGTCCGCTATGTGTGACAGCGAATAACGCGTGTGGTGCTTCTGCCCCTTCGTGTTTACCCATTGTCGTACAACAACCCATCGTTCCACCCCAGTTGAGCGGGCCAGGTGCTGTTTGTGCGAACGGAGGCGCTTATTTGTTTGTATTGGACACTTTCCAACTCGGCACCAATTACAACTGGACTGTGCCTGCCGGCGCTGTACTGACCGGTTCGGGAGACACCATCAGCGTTAATTTTGCAAATGCTTCAAGCGGACAAGTGTGCGTGCATGTTTCGAATGCCTGCGGCTCCATTCCGCCTATTTGCCAGGCAGTGCAGGTGGCTCCGGTGCCTGCTGTTACCCTCAGCGGCGGCGGGCAAATATGTGCCGGCCAGAGCATTACCCTCACATTCAGCACGACCGGAAACGCGCCGTTCGACGTCGTTTGGTCCGACGGCACTCAAAACAACACCCTCACCGATATTTCCAATGGACATACTGTTACACTCACGCCTGCTGCTAACACTAATTATGCTTTGGTAAGCGGCAACGATGGATCAAACCCGACGTGCACGGCGGTTTTGAGTGGTGGCGCTTCGGCAGTCGTACAACCGAATTATACCGTCAATACTACGGCGCAAATTTGTGAAGGAGAATCCATCCTGCTTGGCGGCGCCATGCAAACGACTTCCGGTGTGTACACAGACAGCCTGAACAGCGTATTCGGGTGCGACAGCATAATTTTGACCACCTTGACGGTTTTTGACATTGATACCACACAGTTGGTTGTCGGCACTTGCGACCCGGCACAGGTGGGCGTGTTTCCTCAAACCCTGAGTCAAATGAACGGTTGCGACAGTGTGGTCATCACAACGGTTAATCTGAACCCGACCAGCACGACCAACCTGTTCGGCACCAGTTGCGACCCGGCGCTCACCGGAGTTTTTGTGCAAAATCTCACCAACCAGTACGGCTGCGACAGTACGGTCACCCTAACGGTCACATATTCCTTGTCCGACACGGTTCTCTTGTTTGCAGCCTCCTGCAATCCGGCAGAGGTAGGCGTTTTTTACGATAATTATGTCTCGTCTATTGGTTGTGACAGCGTGGTGATTACAACGGTTTCCTTTGCCGGGCTGCCAATCACACAAGTCCCGCTTACGACCTGCGATCCGGCAGCGGCGGGCGTGTTTAGCCAAACCTATACCACCGCTAAAGGCTGTGACAGCACGGTTGTGACCACGGTCACGCTGTTGCCCAGTAATCAGACGCCGGTGGCGCTTACCACCTGTGACCCTGCTCAGGTGGGGGTATTCACCAATGTACTGACCAATCAGTATGGCTGCGATAGCACAGTCGTCACAACGGTCACCTTGTTGCCGAGTAATACCACGGCAATCAGCGAACAGAGTTGCAATCCCGCTGAAATCGGCACATTCGTGCAAAATCTGTCCAACCAATTTGGCTGCGACAGTATCGTGACCACGACGGTGTCATTTTTTGCCATTCCACCTACACCGTTGACAGCCACGACTTGCGACCCGGCCCTGGCGGGTGTTTTCTCTGAAACGCTCACTACTGCGGCAGGCTGCGACAGCACTGTGGTGACCACGGTTTCCTTGTTGCCGAGCAATACAACGGCACTGACCGGCCAGAGTTGCAACCCCGCGAACGTCGGCACCTTTGTTCAGGATTTGACAAATCAGTATGGTTGCGACAGTATTGTCACCACGACAGTTACGTTTTTTGCCATTCCGCCGACACCGGTAAGCACGACGACCTGTAACCCGGGTGCTGCCGGCGTATTTTCCCAGACACTGACTACCGCTGCGGGTTGCGACAGCACGGTTGTGACAACTGTAACGCTGCTGCCAAGTAGCGCCACAGATGTGGCTGAAACAACGTGTAACCCGGCGAATGTGGGCATTTTTGTGCAAGGCTACTTCAATCAGTACGGCTGCGACAGTATCGTGACGACGACGGTGAGTTTTGTACCGATTCCGCCTACTCCGGTTTCGGCTACGACCTGTAACCCGGCTGCCGCCGGCATTTTCTCCGAAACGCTGACTACTGCTGCGGGTTGCGACAGTACGGTTGTTACCACGGTTTCGCTGCTGCCAAGTAATACGGTGTCGGTGATTACCACGACCTGCGACCCGAACTCCGACGGAGTCTTCGTGTACAACCTGACCAACCAATACGGTTGCGACAGCATCGTGACTCAAACTGTGGTACTTCTGCCAAACAACACCACCAACATCGCGCTGAGCACCTGCGATGCCGCTCAGGTAGGCGTGCAAACTGTAGTGCTGACCAACCAGTTTGGCTGCGACAGTACGGTCATCACAACCACTTCGCTGTTGCCGCCGGCCAACTGCGGCGCTCAGGTCAGTGTGGTGGGGTCGAATATTCCCTGTGCATCCACGACCGGTACCCTGACGTTGACAGCCACTTTGGGTATCCCGCCGTTCCAGTACGATGTGCGGCAGGGCGGCAACTCGGTGACTACCGGCTCGGTGAATGCGCTGAACACTCCGCAGGTAGTGAGCGGCTTACCCGCCGGGACATACACAGTGGTCATCACGGCATCCACGGGTTATTCGGCTACAGCGCAAGCGACGATTGTACAGTTGCTGCCGCCGGTACCCGGCGCAGTGACGACTTCGGACTACGGCGGCTTCGGCATCAGTTGCGAAGGCGGCGACGACGGCACAGCACAGGTGGCTGTGGGCGGCGGCCTTCCGCCTTACACCTACGCGTGGTCGTCGGGCAGCACGTTGGTACAGGCTACCGGCTTGACGGCAGGCACCTACACGTTGACGGTTACGGACGCCAACAACTGCACGGCCACAGCAACAGCGACCCTGACCGAGCCGGAACCGGTTTCGATCGCATTTTTGGTGACCAACATCACCTGCTTCGGGCGTCGCGACGGCACTATCACGGTCCAGGCCTCGGGGGGTATTCCGCCGTACCGGTACTCACTGAACAGCGGCGGGCTACAAGCGTCGAATGTATTCTCAGGCCTGAGTTCGGGCGTGTTTACGATTCGGGTGGAAGACGCCAGTGGCTGTGAGGCGATCGAAACAATTGTGGTGAATGCGCCACCGCCGTTTGAGGTGGAGCTGAGTGGTCCGGAAAGCATTCCAATTGGTGACAGTGCTACGCTGGAAATTTTGGCAAATGTTCCTGCAGACAGCATCCAGTCCATCATCTGGGGACCGCCGTTGGATACGTCGGACTGCACGGTATGTTTCACGCAGGGCATTGCGCCGTTTGTGACGACGACGTATTCGGTGACGGTAGTGACAACGGGCGGTTGCAGCGACGACGACAAGATCACCGTGTTCGTGGATCGGCGCCGATACCTGTACGTACCGAACGTGTTTTCTCCTAATGGCGACGGGGAAAACGACATTTTCACGGTATTTGCCAAGCCGAACACGGTGAAAAATATCAAGACAATGCAGTTGTTCAACCGTTGGGGCGAGGCTGTTTTCCAGTTGAACGATTTTCAGCCGAACAACCCCAATATCGGTTGGGACGGCACCTTCCGCGGCAAACCGATGAACCCGGCGGTATTTGCCTGGATGATTGAGGTAGAGTTTATTGACGGCGTGGTGGAGGTGTACAGTGGCGACGTGACGATCAGCAGGTAACCTTTTTGCAAACAAATTTTCGCCCCGGCACGACGAGCAATGCGGTCATGCCGGGGCTTTTTGTTTGCTCAAATGGAATTCAAAAAAGAATCCAAAACAATTTGTCTGCTATTCGTCTACCTTTGCTTTCCATGTAACGAAACCTGTTTTCACATGGATACCACATTGCTGATGCTTTTTGGGGCAATTGCCCTCGTCGTGTTGGTCTTATTGTTTACACGCCGCAGTCAGAACCTGGTGGGCGACACTGTTTCGGCAGAACTTCACCGCACGATAGTGGAGCAAAACAAGGGTCTGCGCGCTGAAATCGCTTCTAAAGAGCAGGAAATCCGGGATTGTCACGGGCTGATTGCCGCGCGTGATCAGTCTATCCTGCATTTGCAGGAAATGCTCAAAACCCAAAAAGCGGAGACTGAACAGATCGGGCAACGCTTGAAAACTGAATTTGAGAATCTGGCAAACCGGCTGCTGGAGGAAAAATCCCAACGGTTTACGGAGCAAAATGCCCAGCACCTGCGGCAGACATTGGCCCCCTTGCGGGAAAAAATTCAGGAGTTCGAGCAGAACATCGAGCGCAAGTTTTTGGAGGAAACCAGGGAAAAATCGAGCCTGAAAAAAGAAATCGAACAATTGAGCGACCTCAATCAGCAACTCAGTCGCGACGCCCACAACCTGACTTCCGCCCTCAAGGGCCAAAGCAAGGTGCAGGGCGATTGGGGGGAACTGCAATTAGAAGTGCTACTGGAAAAAGCGGGTTTGCAAAAAGGTGCCCATTTCCTGACCCAAACGACCCTCCGGGACGAGGAAGGCGCTGCCAAACGCCCCGATTTCATCATTCAACTTCCGGAAAACAAGCACCTGATTGTGGATGCGAAAGTCTCGCTCACTGCCTTTGAACGATATTTCAACGAAGACGACCCTGCGTTGCGGGAGCAACATTTGCGCGCACACATCGGCAGTATCCGAAACCACATCAACGACCTGAGCGGAAAAAATTACCAGATGCTGTACCAGATCAACACGCCGGACTACCTGCTGCTGTTCATTCCGCTGGAAAGTGCGCTCACGGTGGCCGCTCAGGCCGACCCCAAATTGTTCACGGATGCGCTCGAACGCAATATTGTGTTGGTGACCACCGGCAGCCTGATGGCCACGATGCGTACAGTAGCGCACATCTGGAAACAGGAAAAACAGAGCCGTTCCGTGCTCGAAATTGCCCGGCAAAGCGGTCTGCTGTACGACAAGTTCGTGAACTTCGTGGAAGACCTGCGTGCCATCGGCGCCCGCATCGATGGTGCTCGCACGGCTTATGATGAGGCCATGCTCAAACTTGTAAGCGGTACACGACCCGGCGATACGTTGGTAGGCCGGGCGGAAAAAATTCGAGAACTGGGCGCCAAAGCAAGTAAACGACTGCCTCTCGATTTAATTGAGGAAGACTCGGACAATGGGGCCGGATGAAATACCGTGTTTGACTACATCTGGTTGGCCGAGCGGAAAATTCGGCTCCAGTTGATGCCCTCGCGGATGTTTCCGTTTTTGGTGGAGAACCAGATGAAAAGCGGTTTGCCCACAATGTGGTCTTCCGGAACAAAACCCCAAATGCGGGAGTCTTCGGAGTTGTGACGGTTGTCGCCCATCATCCAGAAGTAGTCCTGCTTGAACGTGTACGTGGTAGCCTCTTGCCCGTTGATGATGTATTTTCCGTCGCGGATGACCATGTCGTTGCCTTCGTACACCCGGATGATACGCTCGTAAAACGGCAGGCTTGCCGGGTTCAAGGCTACGGTAGTCCCTTTTTTCGGGATGTAAATCGGGCCGAAATTGTCCACCGACCAGGTGCCATACTGTACGGCATCGTTCGGGAATACATAACCCGGGCGCGCTCCTGGAGCGAAACGCTCCAGCGTAATGTCGCTTCCCCAGGATTTTACTTTCTCCACTTGTTGAGCATCAAGGTTGAAGTACCGCCGGATTTCGCCGGTAGGCATTTCAATAGGTATGGCATCGTTCAGGCTGACGCCGATTTCTTCCAGTTTATTCAGATTCAGGTTGCCCGACGGGCTGTTGATAAAGTAGGCAAATTGCAGATGGGTGGGGTTGGTCGCTGCCTTGCCGTTCAGGTATACTTGCCCGTCGCGGATTTGAAGGCTGTCGCCGGGCATCCCGATGCAGCGTTTGATGTAGTGGTCTTTTTTGTCAATAGGGCGCGCTACCACTTCGGGCATTGGTGGGGTAGGGCGGTTCAGGCGACGAAGCATGTCAATTTCGCGGCGCCATTGGTACACGTCGTACGTGCGGTTTGGGGTGATAATGACACTGTCGCCGGCGGGAAAATTGAACACAACCGGTTCGTTGTGATCCACCTGTTCAATGGCAGGCAGTCGGTAGTAAGGCAAGGACGGGTTTCGAAGGTAAGACTCGTGGGCCAGCAGGCCGTCGTTATTGCTGAACCGGTTGTGGATCAGCGGGACTTGCAGAACCGTCATCGGCGTGCGGATCCCGTAATGGGCTTTGCTGACAAACAGATAGTCGCCAACTTTCAAACTACCCTCCATGGAAGAAGTAGGTATGACGTAGGCTTCAATCAGAAACATACGGATGAAGGCGGCGGCAAATACGGCAAAGATGATAGCCTCGCTCCATTCACGGAGTTGGGATTTTTTGAATGGATTGGCGGATTCCAGTTTGCGCAGCGCAGCCTTGTCATTTTGTTCCGTGGCTTCGTGTACCTGTTGGTGATACTCCTGCTCCTGCTCAAGAATGGGGCCGTTGTATTGATCTTTCGGGTTGCGTCCGATGAGAAAGAACGGGATTGGTGCGTACACAACCGACAGGACGGCATCCCAGAATCCATGCTTGCCGAAGGAACGCACCATGTCAATGCACAACCCGGCGTAAATGAACAGATTGACTACCGGGAAAAGTAGCCAGGCGGCAAACCAGGGCTTTCGACCCACCATTTTGCACCATTCTGTCGCAGCCAAGCCGGGAACCAGGGCTTTCCAGCCCGGGATACCGGCTTTTTCGAACAACTTCATCATGCTCAGGCCGAGCAGAAGATACAACACAATCAAAAAAATCAAAACCGTCATGGCGTTCGTTTGTAAGAGTAGCGTGGTTGATTGAAGGGAAAACCGGGGCGAAAGTATCGAAGGGCAAATGTGTGCCCGGAGAACCATAGACGGGCTGTTTCAATTGTCCGATCAACTTGCAGGTATCAGGCTTCGTCGGACTTCCGCCTTTTGCGACGAGTTTTGAAAATTTCTACAATTTCCTTGTCATCGAGGAAGCCCATGTCAAGAAATTGGGTGGATACGAATTTCTTGATGTCCTGGTAGTCTTTGCCTCGTTTGTCGGTGTACAGTTTGAGCAATTTTTGAACGTATTGCATGGAAATTTTCTCGACGGCCTGGTTGAACTCCGAGTTGCCGAAAATGTGCATGTACACGTTGAAAATCTTGTTCAGTTCGAAGTAGTCGGCATACTCGCGCTCCGTAAGGCCGTTCATCAGCCGCCCGAAGTAGTTGAGAATGATCAGACGCAGGCATTTGCTTTCGATAGACAGGCCCTCGTGGTTGTTGTAAAATTCCTGCACAGCATCAATGACGTCCGGATGCACATAGCCAAGGCTGTGGACTTTGATGGCGATTCGATACAGATCCGAAATTTTGTCCGAAACTTTGAGGTCAATCATTTTCGCCATACGCTCGTCCTGCTCAGCGCTCATGTTCGCGTTGGTCTGGTAGAGTTCGGCAAGGAAGCTCAGGTATTTGGTCTCAAAGTTGGGCAGTAACTTGCGTTCGCGGGCAAAATGGGCGCTGTATTCAGCCTGCTCCGTATCGGACAAGGGCATGAAATTTCCCAGCATGGCGAGCATCTCTACGTATTCTTCGGAATTCTGAAATTCCTTGTTGGTCAGAAAGTCTCGAATCTGCTCTTTGAGGCTGGCATTGTCGCCGCCGACTTCGAATCGTTTAAGCAGAAACTGACGAAGTGCCGAGAAATTGGCCTTCATCTCGCCGCGTGTTTTCGGGAAATCTGCAGAGTAGTACAGTTCGTTGCGGAACTGGTTGGAGTAGCGGGTGTAAATATCCTGCCGGTCTTTCTGATCGCGGTAACGATCGTTTTTCTGTTGTTGGAGGAAATAGCGGATCCGTTTGTTCTCGATCTGGCTCATCAGGTTGGTGATCCAGATGTCGCTGCTGAGGGCAAAACCAACCTGAATGCTTTGCCCGATGCGCTTTTTCAGTTGCTCAAAATGCACGCTGTGGCAGATTGCCAGCAAGATGTCCTTGAAATGGTCATTGGGACGCACATAACGATACTGATCGTTGATCTCGCCGCGCAAAACGGCATAACCGAGGATACGCGGGAGATAAAGCCCCTCAAAAGCCGGCTCTAACAACATTTTCTCGAAGGTAACCAATTGCAGGGGGGCGTTGGCTGCTACCTCATGGTGGATTTGCGAGAGCACCGGTTCAAATTCCTGCCGGAGTTCGTTGTAAAACTCGTCTTCCTCTTCCTCGAGGTATTGCGCAAGCGCCGGTGATTCTTGAATGGCTTGAGCGATTTCGTTCAGGCGGTCGTAATATTTTTCGTCCAGTGATTGCATAGCATGGAGTGATTGTGTGGTGGAGTGATTGCAGTTTGAGGGGCTTTGTTTGAAAAAAGACCTGGCAAAGCAACAAAGGGCTTTGCCAGGTCTTTTTATACCCGTAAAATGTGTGGCAAAAGTAGTAACTCTTGCCAAAGTCCGGATTATGCTTCGGTATTTTCTTCCGTTGCTGCTTCGCTGTTTTCTGCTTCCACGGCCGGTGCGGCATCTTCAGCAGGCGCGGCTTCAGTGGCCTCGGCTACAACGGCCGGTGCTGCATCCTCAACTACGGCAGATTCTTCCACCACAACAGCTTCCTCAGCTACAGGAGCGGGCTCTTCCACTACAGGCTTGGCTTTAGCCTTGGGTTTGCCGTCTACTGCAGCGACATACTGCCGATGTTTTTCTGCCGATTCTTCGCGACGTGCCGAGATGCGGGCTTCTTTTTTCTCGATCCATGCATTGAGTTTGGCTTCGGCTTGCTCGGCAGTCAGGGCACCTTTTTTCACACCTTCTGCAAGGTGTTTCTGGTACATCACGCCTTTGAAGCGCAAAATGGCGCGAACGGTGTCGGTGGGCTGAGCGCCTTTCTGAAGCCAGTCGAAGGCCAGTTGGCGGTCGAGTTCGATGGATGCGGGAACGGTGAGCGGGTTGTAGGTGCCGATTTTTTCGATGAAACGACCGTCGCGTGGGGAACGGGCGTCGGCAACAACGATGTGGTAAAAGGGCGCTTTGGCGCGGCCCCGACGCTGAAGGCGCAGTTTGACTGCCATAGTGGTAATGAAAATTTTGTTAAGAGATAGAATCTCGCCCGGCTCCTTATTGGAAATAGCACCGGGCTTTTCAGGGGCGCAAAGGTAAATCAACTCATTTCAAAAAACCAAACAGCGCCAATATTTTCCCGGAGAACTTATTCGCTACCTTTGTGGCCTTCAAAACAACACATGGAAAAAATCCTCATTCTCGATTTTGGCTCGCAATACACCCAGTTGATTGCCCGTCGCGTACGGGAGATGCACGTGTACTGCGAAATTGTGCCGTACAACAAAATGCCGGAACTGACAGCCGACACGAAAGGCATCATCCTGTCGGGTAGCCCGTTTTCCGTAAAACAACCTGATGCCCTTCGTTTCGATCTGAATCTGGTGGCCGGCAAACTCCCCGTTTTGGGCGTTTGCTACGGAGCGCAACTTACGGCCGACTATTACGGCGGTACAGTGGCGCGTTCGGAAAAACGCGAATACGGGAAAGCAACACTGGCCCAACACAACACCTCGGATCCATTTTTCGCTCAAACATCCATGCACTCACAGGTCTGGATGAGTCACGGGGATACGATTTTGCAGTTGCCCGAGGGATTTGAGTTGTTGGCCGGTACGGAAAATATTCCGGTGGCGGCATTCAGGTCTTCACGTGCGCGTTTCCCGGCGCCGCTGTACGGCATTCAGTTTCACCCGGAAGTGTACCACAGCCTGGAGGGATTTCAGTTTCTGAAAAATTTTGTGCTGGACATCTGTGGATGCTCAGGAGATTGGACACCGGCGCATTTTGTGGAAGACACCGTGGCTGCCTTGCGCGAACAGATCGGCTCCGAAAAAGTCATCATGGCCCTCTCAGGAGGGGTGGACTCTACAGTAGCGGCTACGCTGCTGCACCGGGCTATCGGGGACCGCCTGTTTTGTTTTTTTGTGGATAACGGCTTGCTGCGCAAAAACGAATTCGAGTCGGTGCTCGACTCGTACCAGCACATGGGCCTGAATATTGAAGGGATAGATGCAAAAAACCGATTCTACGAGGCACTAAGGGGCGTCTCGAATCCTGAGGGAAAGCGCAAAATCATTGGACGTTTGTTCATCGAGGTATTCGAAGAAGAGGCAAAGGTACATGCCGATTGCCACTGGCTGGGGCAGGGCACTATTTACCCGGATGTCATCGAGTCAGTCAGCGTGCACGGGCCTTCCGTGACGATCAAGAGTCACCACAACGTGGGTGGTTTGCCGGAAAAACTGCACCTGAAAATCGTGGAACCGCTCCGTATGCTGTTCAAGGACGAAGTGCGGCGTGTAGGTCGAGAACTTGGTATCACACCTAATATTTTGAATCGCCACCCGTTTCCAGGGCCGGGGCTGGGGATTCGTATTCTCGGCGATATCACCCCGGAAAAAGTGCGTTTGCTTCAGGAAGCCGATGCGATTTACATCAACAAACTGCGTGAACACGGCTTGTACGATCAGGTGTGGCAGGCGGGCACCATCCTGCTGCCGATCCAGTCGGTCGGGGTCATGGGTGATGAACGCACCTACGAACAAACTGTGGCACTTCGGGCGGTGAACAGCACCGACGGCATGACGGCTGAGTGGAGCCGGCTTCCGTACGATTTTCTGGCGGAGGTGTCCAGTGAAATCATCAACAGTGTGAAAGGAATCAACCGGGTTGTGTTTGATATCAGTACCAAGCCGCCGGCTACGATCGAATGGGAATAAAGCCGCATTTTTGTGAATTCTGCGTTTTAAAGCACTATGATTGTACAGAAAACAGCATTCTTGTGTCGAGTTATTTTAGCCTTGCAGGTTTTAGCGAGCATGGTTGCTTCTGGCTGTTATTCAATGAAAGGTATTTCGATTGATCCGAACATCAAGACATTTTTCGTGCGAAATTTTGAGGTCACTGCCGTGAATGCACCGCCAACCCTGGCTGTTGATTTCACCGAACGCTTGAAAGACAAGGTGCGTACGGAAACGCCTCTGAAACTGAACAGCGATGCGCCGGATGCGGAATTTACCGGTAGAATTACAGACTTTCGCGTAGTGCCGGTCGCGCCTAAGCCGGGCGAAACCGTGTCGCTCAACCGCCTGGAAATACGTATGCAAATCAACTACACCGTCAATCTTGAACGCGTGGAAGGCGGCTGGACGACAGAGCGTCCTTTTAGCCATTTCGCGGAGTTCAACACGGATCAGGACCTTCTTTCGGTGCAGGATCAATTAATCCGCCAGATTGGCGACCAACTGCTGGAAGATATTTTCAACGCGGCTTTCAATAACTGGTGAAGGACCATAACCTTGGAAGAACATGACGCAAGACCGATTTCTCAAATACCTGACCAACCCGGATTTGTTGGCGACCATCTCCTATGAGGAGTTGAAAACCATTGCGTTGACCTACCCGTACGCCCACAATTTGAGGTATTTACTGGCCATCAAGTCCGGCTCTGACGAACGACACCCCGACTTCGAGCGTAATTTGGCAACGGCCTCTGCATACAGCCTGGATCGCACGCGCCTTTACCTGCTGCTTGCCCCGAAGGTATTGGCTCCTGTTAAAGTGGAGCAGGAAGAGGTGGTGCTGGAGTTGAGGCCCATCGAAACAGTTCAGCGAGAACTGGAGGCCAGAATGCCTCTGGCTAAAACGGAGGAAAAATCTGCATCTGCGAAAATGGAACAGGTTACCGAGCATACCGGCGTCCCGGAGCGAAGTCAATCCCCGGATACTGTTACAGTAAATTCTGAAACTTCTGCCGGTAAAACGCCCGAAACTGCGTTTCGCCAAAAGGAAATATCCACAAACCTGGAAGCAAGTCCGGTGGCTGTCGACTCGCAAACGAGTTTCAGTGCATGGATAAGTCAATTTCAGCCCCCCATGCTTGATGAGGTACACGACGAAGCGAAACAGGCCTCCGCGGTCTCATCTACAGAAAGTTCGGAAAGCCCATTGCCTGATGAATCGGAGCCTGAACGTGTGACTACTGAAAGCGCTACCGATTCCCCGCAATCGCTGGCAGAACGCAGCGTCACCGAGAGTAAAACCATCGTATCGGAAACGCTGGCAAAGATTTATGCCGGTCAAGGCTATCGAGAAAAGGCTATTGACATGTACGAGCGCCTACGTTTGGCGTTTCCGGATAAAAGCGCGTACTTTGCCGCCGAAATTGAAAAATTAAAAAAATAGACAACAATGTTATCTACGTTAGCAGTTTTGATTGCCTTGGTCAGTGTGCTTCTCATGGCTTCCATTTTGGTTCAAAACCCCAAAGGCGGTGGTATTGACCCGACGCTGGGTGGCCAGGCTCAGCAGTTGTTCGGCGCTGCCCGTTCTACAGAATTCATCGAAAAGGCGACCTGGGTACTGGCAGGTGCTCTCGGGATTTTGTGTGTGGCAGCGGTGTTGGTTGTCAATTCCAATGTGACTGCCCAGTAAATTATCTGATTAGGTTCGGTTTGCACATTCCGTGCTTCCGCATTGAGAACGGCTGTTTGAGGTTCAATGCCGGGTATACATATCCGCCAATACCTCAAACAGCCTTTCTCCTTTGAAGCCCCTGCCTGGTGCATCAGGGCTCATCGTATTGATGCAAGCCCAGGTTTTGCACGAGCGCGATGACTTTTTCTGCGTATTGCCTGTCGGTCGCATAGCCGGCACGTTCAAGGCCCCTTGCCCAGCCCTTGTAGTCATTGGGTGCCAGTTGAAACAGGCTGCTGTACCGGCGGTTGTTTTTCAGCAACAGGCTGTGCGCGCGGTAACTGGCCCAGGCGTTTCCATACCGCACAAAAAAATCTTTGTGCGAATCGTCCGTGTAATTGGCGCAGTGACCGTTTTTGCACTTGTTTGAAAAACACTTTATGCCAAAGTGGTTGCTGATCGTAAGGGCTAGTTTGCTCGATCCGGCATTGCTTTCCAGAAGGCCCTGAGCCAGAATGATACTCGCCGGGATACCGTATTTTTCCATTTCGGCGACGGCTACCGGTGCAAATCGTTGCACATACTCCCGGCATAACGCAATTGATTCCTCTGTAAGTTGCTTGTCCGTGCCGTTCCGCTCGGCAAAACCTGGATCAACAACGAATGTGGTATGCCCCTTGGAATCCGCCGGCAGTTTTACGGATGATTTCAACCGGGCTGATTTTGCGGCTGACCCGACGGGTGACATATCGGAAAGCAAAGATGCCCGCACACCTTGTGGTGAATGTGTCGTCGCGCGTTCAATCGGGCGATCCGTACCGAAGTCGAGCACTATGGCAATCTTTTCGCTCCAGACCAAATAGGTAAGAGCCGCAAGTAGCAGGCACCGCCAAAGAAGCGGTTCGTGCATCAGGTTGTCGTTTTCGCGCGTGACGCGGGCTTTTCGGGAGTACATAGCCGTGTAGGTGTAACGTGGTTGTGCCATGACCTGAAAATTTACAGTGAGGAACTGAGTTGATTTGAACAGGGCACAAAGAAAAACAAAAAGTTTTATTATTGTCAAACAAAAAATTTTTAAACCTCGAATTCCTGCACAAATACTTGAGCGGTATCGCCGTTTTATCGCTTTGCTGGCTATTTTTGCCCCACTTGAACTTCGTGTACGTTTTACACACTTTTTTACAAAAAAAGACTGATTTACAAATGGTAATCATCGCTGATTGCGGTTCTACGAAATGCGACTGGCTGCTTGTGCGTAGAGGACGCGACCATCAATTGGAAAATACCGTGGGCTTTAGCCCTTTTTTCCATTCTACACACGAAATAGAAGAAATTCTGGAAGAGCAACTGATTCCGAAAGTGGAAGCGGCCACTGTGGAGCATGTGTGGTTTTACGGAACCGGCGTGCACGACGAACATCGTGCGGAAATCGTGGCAAAAGCCTTGCGGCATGTATTTCCAAATGCACATGTTGAAGTGGAGCATGATTTGCTTGGCGCCGCCCGCGCTACTTGCAAACGCAGCCCCGGTATCGCGTGTATTCTGGGTACCGGTTCGAACAGTTGCTACTACGATGGCATGAAAATTCTGGACAATGTAGTTTCCTTAGGCTGGCTGCTCGGCGATGAAGGTAGCGGCACGCACCTTGGCAAAGCGTTGCTTCGCGCCTGGTTTTACCGCGAACTGCCTTCTGATTTGAAGGCGGCATTTGATGCCGAACATCCGGAAGGCCCTGACGCGATCAAAGACCGGATATACGAACGCGGAGCGAATACCTATCTGGCCACTTTCACGCGTTTTCTGGGCGAACATAGCACGCATCCCTTTATTCAACAGTTGGTCAAGGAATCTTTTGGTGCATTTCTCGACCACCACGTGTGCAAATACAGCGGTCATCTTTCGGTGCCTGTGCATTTTGTGGGTTCGATAGCCTACCATTTTCGTGCGTTGCTGGCCGAGTGTCTGGAGGCGCGAAAACTTCAACTCGGCGAAGTCGTACGTAAGCCTATTTACTCCCTGGCAGAGTACCACTTGCCGCCACAGATTTGATTTCCCAAAATTTAGCAACTGATTCAAATACAAGATGAAGGAAATAAAACGCATAGCGGTATTCACGTCCGGTGGCGATGCTCCGGGAATGAACGCAGCCATACGGGCCATCGTCCGGAACGCCCTGAATAATGATTTGCACGTGTACGGAATTGCCCGCGGGTACGAAGGTATGATAGACGGTAGTGTCAAACGCCTCGAAACCTCGGACGTGAGTAACATCATCCACCGCGGTGGAACCGTGCTCAAAACAGCCAGAAGCAAACGTTTTCTGGAGCCGGAAGGCCGGAAACTGGCTTATGAAAATTTGATTTACAACGACATAGATGCCCTCGTAGCCATCGGTGGAAACGGAACATTTACCGGTGCGAGTAAATTCATGGAGGAATACCCCGACATCCCGATTGTCGGCATTCCTGGCACAATTGACAACGACCTGTACGGAACTGATTTCACGATCGGGTTCGACACAGCCGTCAACACGGCCGTACAGGCGGTGGACAAAATTCGCGACACCGCCGACTCACACAACCGCCTTTTTTTTGTGGAAGTAATGGGCCGGCACTCCGGCTATATCGCCCTGCATACGGCTATTGCCGGAGGCGCAGGCGGGGTGCTGATTCCGGAGGAAGAATCCAACATTGATGAATTGGTCAAACTGCTCAAACGCGGCGCCAAGCGCTCCAAACTTTTCAGTATTGTCCTTGTGGCAGAAGGCAATCAAATGGGCACGGTATATGACATTGCCCGGCAAGTGGAGGAGAAAATTGACGTATTCGACGACATCAAGGTCACCGTCATCGGCCATTTGCAACGGGGCGGGTCGCCTTCGGCATTTGATCGGGTTCTGGCCAGTATCCTTGGTTTCGGGGCGGTTGAAGCCTTGCTGCAAGGAAAATCCGGGGTTATGGTTGGCATAAAAAACAACAACATCCACTACACGCCTTTCAAGGAAGCCATTTCAAAAAGTAAAACCTTCGGCAAAGATCTTCTGCGTATGGCGCATATTTTGGCGCAGTAATCGCGATAAAGGCGGTTCCGGATTTGTTTCAAAAAATAGCGGCGGATGACTTTGATGGTCATCCGCCGCTACGTTTTTTTCCATGAATAGAAAATAAAATCACTCAAACTCCACCACAAAGGCCTTTTTGTAGCCTTTTGTGCCGGCTTTTTTCTGCTGCGCTTCAGCCTCTTTGCGTGTGGCAAACGGGCCGACGATAAGTTTGAATGTAGTGGCATTGCCGGCCTCTTCGTGATTCACAATCACCTTGCCCGGCCAGTTCGTCTGCAGTTTGTTGATTTCCTGAAACAGAAACTCGGAAGTCGTAAGCACGGCCATCTGAAGGCCAAAACCTTTGCTCTTCACGGTCTTCAGTTCAACCTGATACAACTCGGAAACTTGCGCTTTCGAGGCATTCGTTTCCGCCGGTATCGGTTGCGGGGTCGGACTGACGGTGCTGTAGGTTGCAGGTGTAACCAGAGCCGGCTGTTTTTCCGTTGTTTTTTTACCCTTGACCAACTGGGTAGTCGCCGCCGAAGCAGACGAAACACGCGATGAGGAAGAATACGTCACGGGTTCCAGATTGGCCGGCAGAGTTTTGGCGGAGTAGGTAACTGGCTGTGCCGTAGCCGGCGCCTGATCTACAATTTCGATTTTGACCTTGGTCACACCGTCGCGGATAAGCCCGATGGCTTCGGCTGCTTTGCGGGAGAGATCCACCACATACCCGTCCATGAACGGCCCGCGGTCGTTCACGCGCACCACGACGGATTTTTTGTTATCCAGTCGCGTCACCCGGAGGTTGGTGCCAAAGGGTAGTGATTTGTGCGCACAGGTGAGTTGGCCTTTGTCGTAAGGCTCGCCGCTGGAAGTTTTTCGGCCGTGGAGGGCATCGGCATAGTACCCGCATTTGCCGAACTCTTCCTGAGTGCTTTGAGCATTTGCAAAAGTGAGCGGAGTGGCAAAAAAGGCAAGAATGCCGGCGAGGAGGATCAAGGTTTGGCGCATCGTACTGTAGTTTTGTTGTTAAGAATCGTGAGCAAAGGTAAGCGGCCTTGCTCGGGAATTGCAATGATTGAATTGATTTTCAGATATTTGGGGCCGTTATTTTGGTAGTTACACCATTGCATAACGCAACATGAAACGCTTTTTTGATTTTTTCCCATGAAAAAAATTAACGCGCTCGACCGCCAGCGTACCATTTATGTCAACGGCGCAGCAGGTATCCGGCCGGTTTTGCCGACAGACTTTGCCCGCCTAGAGCAAGCGGCCCGGGGAAAAATGAACCCAAAGGCATGGGCCTATATCGCCGGTGGCGCCGGCAGGGAAACCGCTATGGCTGCAAATGTGTCCGGGTTTGACCGCTGGCGCATCGTGCCGCGCATGTTGCGGAATGTGGAACAACGCGACACCTCGACCAGACTGTTCGGGAACACCATGCCGGCACCGTTCTTCCTCGCCCCGATCGGAGTGCTGCAAATGGCGCACCCGCAGGCGGATTTGGCG
>CAYMQY010000038.1:0-24917 GCA_964392655.1 uncultured Saprospiraceae bacterium | reverse complement strand
GCTGCTCCGGCACCGGCGACACCCCAATCCGGCGGATGCGTCGGGCAAGCCAGTAACCACCCTGCAGCCGGAACATCAGGAAAAAGGCTCCGGCGATCCAAAGCCCCCCGACGGGGACGGCAATGGTTTCGTACCAACTGTCAAACATTTGTTGCCACGATATCGGTACGGAAACAGGGGTGGTAGCCGGTGCGAACATCGGTGTCGAAGCCATTGGTGCTGTGGCTCGATCAGAAAAGTCAGACGGGAGCATGGCCTCCCAGGTCCGGCTTTGTACACCCTGCTGCCACGCGCCGGCAAATGTGGCGCAAGCCCACACGGCACTCCCCAGCATTCCGGCCAGAGCAAGCAGGTACAAGGCTCGGCTTTGCTGCGGCCAGCATCGGGCCGCGAGGCGGTACAACACGAAAAACAACGTAATCTGCCAGATCGAGTGAAAAACGGCCCAACCAATGGCAGCCGCAAGCGTGTTCCAGAAGAGCGTGGGTTCCATCGGTCAAAGTTGTTTATCGAGCCAGTTTTTGATGGCACGGAGTTCGTCGGGCGACACCTTGTCGTTGCCCAAGGCGTGCATCATCATTTGCAATGCCGAGCCGCCGAACGCAGCGTGCAGCATTTTATCCACGAGTTGTTGCTTAACCTCGGCTTGCCCGGCGGTGCTGGTGTAGAAATGAACGCCGTCGCGAATTTCCTTTTCCAGCACGCCTTTTTCCGTCAGGCGCTGGACTTGCTTGAGGACCGTGGTGTAGCCTACGTCGCGTACCCGGGCAATGCGCTCATGGATATCGCGCACCGTCACCGGTTCCAGTTCCCAAATTACGTTAAGGATTTCCAACTCTGCCTCGGAAGGCTGGTATGTGCTGTCTGCCATTTGCTCGTGTTTTTCCAATACAACGGCAAAGGTGTACGACAATTGTCGTAATTGCAAATCATTTTACGACAATTGTCGTAGGCGAGTTGAAAAAGTTAGGATAAGGGACGTGTGAAAAATAAGTTGAAAGCCCCGATACGGCATAAAAAAAAGGTGTCACAGAGGCTCTCAGAGGGAACGGAGGCTCACAGAGTTTTTTCCCGATTAAGAGTGGATGATTTCTCCGTTTACAAATTCCACCTTGTCGTCCTCAGTGATGCGGTCGTAAACGCCCGGCGGCGTTGCTGCTCATCCTAGAGGCACTCCTGAACGTGTTGCACGATGAGTACGGCGTCCGAGTGCTCCTTGATTTGATCCACGATGTCGGTATGGGTATTCATGTTCGGGTCAATTCAGACCCCAAAAATACACGAAACCGCTCAAGCGTACAACGGGAAGTTTTTCATAAACGCGTTCACATCCCGACGCACTGCGGCATGGTGATCGGCATCTTCGGGTCGGGAGAGCACCGAGTCAATCCATTCGACTACGCGGCGGCAGTCGTCTTCGCGGAAGCCTCGAGTGGTGATTGCGGCAGCGCCCACCCGGATGCCGGAAGTGGTCATGGGCGGTTGCGGATCGAAGGGAATCATGTTTTTATTGACCGTGATATCGGCAGCGCCGAGGGCGTTTTCGGCCACTTTTCCGGTCACGTTTTTCGAACGCAGATCAATGAGCATGAGGTGGTTGTCGGTGCCGCCGGAAATGATGTGGTAGCCCCGCGCAGTAAATTCCTCAGCCATGGCATGGGCGTTTTTGATCACCTGTTGGCCGTAGGTTTTGAATTCGGGGCGGAGTACTTCGCCGAAGGCAACGGCCTTGGCCGCGATCACATGCTCCAGCGGGCCACCCTGCATACCGGGAAACACCCCGCTATCGAGTATGCTCGACATATAGATCGGGGCGCCTTTTTTGGTGGTACGGCCCCAGGGGTTTTCAAAATCGCGGCCCATGAGGATGATGCCGCCGCGCGGTCCGCGCAGGGTTTTGTGCGTAGTGCTGGTGATGATGTGGCAATGCGGCAAGGGGTTGTTCAGCAGGCCGGCAGCGATGAGGCCTGCCGGGTGCGCAATATCAGCCAGCAGCAGGGCGCCTACTTTGTCGGCGATCTGGCGGAACCGCGCGTAGTCCCAGTCGCGTGCGTAGGCCGAAGCCCCGCAAATGATGAGTTTCGGCATTTCGCGCAGGGCTATTTCCTCCACTTTGTCCATGTCAATACGGCCGGTGTTTTCTTCTACACCGTAAAACGACGCGTTGTACACCTTGCCGGAGTAGTTGACTGGCGACCCGTGGCTCAGGTGCCCGCCGTGCGCAAGGTTGAAGCCGAGGATTTTGTCGAACGGCTGCAGGCAGGCCAGAAACACGGCGGCATTGGCCTGTGCGCCGGAGTGCGGCTGCACATTGGCCCAGGCAGCGCCGAACACTTCCTTGATGCGGTCAATGGCCAGTTGTTCCACTTCGTCCACCACTTCGCAGCCGCCGTAGTAGCGCCGGCCCGGGTAGCCTTCGGCGTACTTGTTGGTCAGGCAGGAGCCCATCGCGTTTATGACGGCCTGGCTGGTGAAGTTTTCGGAAGCGATGAGTTCCAGACCGCGGCGCTGGCGATCGAGTTCTTTTTCAATGAGCGAAAAGACGATGTCGGACATGGAGAAATGTTGAGTGTTGCGTTTTGAGTGGGGATTGGTGCGGCAAAAGTAAACAAGTACGATTCTTCCACCGGAAAATGTCGTTTGCGCAGCAAAATTGCCGGAATTTTGCCGCCCATTTTGCACCATTTCGTTCAATCCGCACCCGTGAAACGATATTCCCTCTGGATTTTTCTTGCCCTGTGCCTTGCGCTCATTACCTGGAAACTTTTTGAAAACCGACAACAGCGTCAGGCCGAAACGGCATTGGCGCTGGCCACCCGCCCTTTCGTGCCGGTCAAAACAGCACTCGTACAGCAGGAGCAACTGACGAATCGCCTCGATGCCAACGGTATTTTCCTCCCGGCAAAGGAAATGTTTGTCATTTCCGAAACACAGGGACGCGTGCTGCAAGTGCTGAAAAACAAGGGCGAGTGGGTGAACGAAGGCGACCTCATCGCCAAGGTGGATGATGAACTGCTGAGCATCGAACTGGAGGCCACACAAGCCAATATCGCCAAACTGAAAAAAGACCGCGAGCGCCTTGGCAACCTGATCGAGGGCGAGGCGGTGGCCAAAAACAAGATGGAGGACATCGAATTAGGCTTGCTCGCCGCCGAAGCCAAAGAAAAAGCCCTGAAAAAACAAATCGCCAACACTGGCATTCGGGCGCCCATGACCGGCACATTGGGCATGCGTTTCATTGAGCGCGGCAGCGTGATCGGGCCCGGCATCCAGGTGGCGCAGATGACCAACCTGGAAAAACTTTTTTTGATGGTGAAAGTCACCGAACGCGATGTATTGCGCATTCGCCCGGGCCAGCGCGTCGAGGTAACCGCCGATGTGTATCCGGCCCGGCCCATCGCCGCCCGCGTAACCAACATCGGCTTGCGTGCCGACAACGCGTTCAACTACGACGTCGAAATCGAAGTACCCAACCCAAAAGACGCTCCGCTTCGCGCCGGTATGCACGCTAAAGCCCGATTTGCCTTCGATGCCGTTCGGGAGGGACTGACGATACCGCGCAAAGCCATTGCCGGGAGTTTGCAGGATGCCCGGGTGTACGTGGTGCAGGACAGCCTTGTTTATTTGCGGAAAGTGCAACTGGGTACTATTTCCGGCGACCGGGTGGAGGTGCTTTCGGGCCTGACCGCCGGCGAACGCGTAGTGGTGACCGGACAGTTCAACCTGACCGACGGCGCCAAGGTGACTGTGGTGGAATAAAATTCTCAGCGGTTAATCGGAAAGGCAACCGGGATTTCCACGGCCCGAAGCCGCTTGCGGTCGTTCAGTTTGACGTTTCTGTTTTTGAAAACCTGATACAGAATATAGCCGGAGAGCAGCCCCGTACCCGTCACGATAGCGGTGCCAGCGGTGAGTTTGTAGTCGTCGAATGCCGCCCCGATCAGCGAAAAACCGCCCCAGGATGCGCCGAAGATCATGAGCGCCGGGCCGGTATTGCGCAGAATGCCCGGGTATTCCAGCCGGATGGCATCGAAATCGGAGATACGTGCGCGCGTGAGTTCAAACGCCACGCGCTGGGAGTCCATCTGCACATCGGTGATTTTTTCGGTGTACCAGTCCGGGTCGCCTTTCAGGCGAAAGGTGAGTTCCTGCCCGGCGTAAAACTTGTCCACGCGGGCGCGGTTTGTTTTTTCCAACTGGATGAATTTTTGAGCGGGAAGTACCGTAACGGCAAAGAGGCAAGCAATTGAAAACAAGGTGTATAGGCGCATAGATATCGTTTTCCCCATAACGTGTTGCGGACATATAATGTTGATAAAAATGTGAATCCAATGTCACAAGCATTGGCGCACGATCATATTTTCGTTGGAAACACAACAAGATATGGCCCGCAAGACAAAACAAAAGCAAAGCAACAAGAAAGAGCAGCCTCATGACGCGTTGTTCAAGGCATTTTTCAGTGACGCGCAGATTGCCAAAAGCTACCTTTTGCATTACACACCAGCATCGTTGCACCTGCAAATTGATTTTTCCCATTTCGAAAAAAGCAATTCGGCATTTGTGAGCGGGCGCTTTGGCGTTTCGTTTAGTGATGTGGTATATGAAGCCAAATTATTTTCTGGTGGCTTGGCCAGGCTTTTATTCTTGTTCGAGCACAAAAGTTACGTTCCGGCTTTTCCAATTTATTTGCAGTTATTGGACTACCTCCTCCAAATTTGGGAAGACGACATAAAGAACAAACGGCCCCTTTCACTTGTCATTCCAATCGTGGTTTATCATGGAAAAAAGGGCTGGGAGCAAAAGCCTTTCAAAGACTATTTCGAGCGTCTGCCTGCTATATGGGCGCGATTTATTCCGCACTTCGATTATATTTTGACCGACCTCGGCAGCATACCCCCACAAGTCATACGGGACAAACAAGAAACTGAACACTTGCGTAACCTTTTTCTCGCGCTTAAATTTGCACGCGACAAGAGCCTGTTACGAGAAAACTGGAATGAAATATTATCGTTTGGATTATCCTATCAGAGTACCGACCGCGACAGAATATTGCTCCAAACACTCACTCTTTACGCCGTAAATCTTTATAATATGCATCCTACCGACGTTCAGGAACTCAACAAAACCTTACCGGAGCCGGAGCGCGACTGGATTGACCAGATTCCGGAAATTTTTGGCGAAAAATGGAAAAAACGCGGCTTGCGCGAAGGCCGCGCAGAAGGCATGAAATTAGGCCTTGAAGAAGGTCGGACAAAAGGTAGAGCAGAAGGCAGGGCAGAAGGCAGAGCAGAAGCAGCTGTCGCCAAGGATCGGGCCTTTACAATCAAAATATTGCTTGCGTTTCCGCTGTGGTCCGACAAGGAGGTTGCCGAATTTGTCGGAGTCACTTCCGAGTTTGTGGCACAGATTCGCGAAGAAGTCAAAAACTCCGCGTAACCCGATATGATTTGGTAGACGAGGACATCAATACCGGTACTGACTCGAGTCATTGGCAACACCTTCCCGTCCGCACGAATTTGCTCGCTCAACAATTCATTTCGCCATGACAGATACATCAATTTTAGTGCGCAGACCCATTGCCGGCGATTACGCCCCCTTTTACGAGGGCTATGTTACTGCTGTTGAAACGGATGATATTCTAGCCTGCCTGATTCAACAAAAAACATATATTCTGACGCTCCTTCGGGGTGTCGTCTGGGAAAAATGGGAGATGGCCTACGCAGAAGGCAAATGGTCGCTCGCCGAAGTTGTACTGCACTGCCTCGACGCCGAGCGGATTTTTGCCTACCGCGCCTTGCGCATTGCGCGTGGCGATACCACGCCGTTGCCCGGTTTTGAACAGGACGACTACGTACCCAATTCCGGCGCAAATGCTCGGACGCCAGCCTCCATCGTGGACGAATTCGAGGCCGTTCGTGAGGCCACCATTCATTTGTTCAAAAACTTCAGCGACAACATGTGGGAGCGCCGCGGCACCGCTTCGAATGCCGAGGTGACCGTGACGGCATTGGCCTTCATCACTGCCGGCCACTGGGAACACCACCTGCGGGTGATCCGGGAGCGGTATTTGTCGTAATCGGTGCTACCAGCGCATCAGGGCACTTGCCCAAGTGAAGCCCGATCCGAATGCCGCGAGGCAAACGAGGTCGCCGTCCTTGATTTTGCCGGCCTCCCAGGCTTCGCACAGGGCAATGGGTACGGAAGCGGCCGTGGTGTTGCCGAAACGCTGGATGTTGTTCCACACCTGATCGTCGCGCAGGCCGAGTTTTTTTTGCACAAACTGGCTGATACGCAGGTTTGCCTGGTGCGGGATGAGCATATCAATGTCCGAAGCCTGCAAACCTGCCGAATCCAACGCTTCGTGAATCACTTCCGGAAATTTCTGAACGGCCATTTTGAATACAAACTGCCCCTCCATGTTGGGGTAGTACTGGCCGTCCTGCATCATTTTCGGCGTCAGGAAAATCTCGCCGTAGGTATCCGCCGGCGGGTAGCCGAAGTCGGCCTCTTCGCCAAGTTTTTTGGAATGGTAGCCGCCGTGGCACCCCGGGTTGATGAAGGCCAGTTTTTCCGCGTAGGTACCGTCAGCATGCAATTTGGTAGCCAGAATCCCGCGTTCGGGGTCGGTAGACGGTTGCAGAATGGCTGCGCCGGCGCCGTCGCCGAAAATGACGGTCACGTTGCGCCCGCGTGTAGTGAAATCCAGCCCCATTGAGTGCATTTCCGAGCCTATGACCAGTACGTTTTTGTACGTACCGGTACGCACAAACTGGTCGGCGATGGACAGCGCGTACACAAATCCACTACACTGGTTGCGCACGTCCAGCGCGCCAACTTCCTTGTGGGTAATGCCCAGTTCGCGTTGCACCAGCACCCCGCAGCCCGGGAAATAATAGTCGGGGCTGAGGGTGGCAAATACAATGAAGTCAATGTCCTCCGGGGTAATACCGGCGCGTTCGCAAGCAATACGGGTGGCAATAGCCGCCATAGTGGTGGTGGTTTCTTCGTGCTTGCGCCCGTAGTGGCGCTCCTGGATACCGGTGCGCTCCTGAATCCACTCGTCGGTGGTATCCATGATGCGGGTGAGTTCCTCGTTTTTCACCGTGCGTTCGGGAACATAGTAGCCGATGCCGGCTATTTTGCTGCGTATGGTCATCGTAGTGTGATTTTATGCTGATTAACGAGGAGCAAGGATACGGCAATTTCCGGCAAAAAAATGTCCGGGAAATGCACAGGCCGAAAAGACGAGCACTCCTTCGCGCCCTTCCTGCGGCTGCATTTCCCGAACACTTGATACCCGAACGTGGTCTACTGGATTTTCACCGGGAAAACCACCTCGGCGTCCACTTCGCCGGTCACATCCGGGTCGGCGGCGTCCTTGTCCGGCTCGTGGCGCAAGGTAACCTTGACCGAACCGGTGGAGGCAGCCCCCGTCGTCCAGGTGGTTTCCAGCCGGAAGGGTTTGCCGTTGGTATCCGTATCGGCTGCAACAATATTCAGGTTCAGGCCCACGAGAATCGAGTACACGAGCAGGTGCTGCGTGTTTTCTTCTTCCACCTCTTCCGTGATGTCCACCCCGGGTGTTTTGCTGAGGTCATAAAAATGCACGTGGCAGTTGAACGTCTTATTCGGAGGCAGCACGATGTCGTCAATCACCGGCGCATTGCCGCCGTCGCCGTCGGGGTCGCTCCAGGTAAATTCTTCGTTGAAACTTCCGTCCGTAGCGGTCAGGTGCACAAGCACGGTGGTGATGGTTTCCTGCTCGGTGGTGTTGTCTTTGGAGCAGGCGCCAAATGTCAGGGCCAGCAGCAGAGCGGCCAATGTCCCTAGTTTTGCGATGTGTGTTTGCATAAAAATTATTTTGATTGGTGAATGAAAAAGTACAGTCGTGTTTGTCATTTCGAAGAAATATGTCCACACGGCGAGGGTCTTGTTTGCGATTTTCCCGCCGTGGAGCGGACGGATTTTCTACAAAATGACAAAATTTTAAAAACTCAATTTCGCCCGCAGGCCCACATTGGTCCCCGGCTCATCCGTGAACAAGCGGAAAAAATTAAGGTATTCGCGGTACCGGGTGTTTCCGAGGTTTTGAATGGTGAGGCCGACATCGAGCATTTGCCCTTTCCCGATCTGAAACGTATGCCCGGCTTCCACGCTCCACACGGAGAATGCCGGAGGGGCATCTTTCAGCAAGCCCTGCTCGGGTATGCGGGTCTGGCGCAGTGCCGTGGTAGCCATGATTTGAAGGTACGTTTCCGCTGTTTCCTGCCCACCCTCGGCTTTGTTTCGCCTGCTGCCGGATGCCCAGCGGACGCCGTACTGAAAACGGTCGGCAGGCAGGAGGGGCAGCCAGTCACGATGCGTAGTGGTTTCACCCGAATCGCGCGCCAGCCGGTACCCGCGCAACACCGAAGCGCGGGCTTCTGCAGAAAATCCCAAGGCAATCGGCACGGACATGCCGGCGTCCAGGCCTTGCAGAACAGCGTCGGCCTGTGTATAAAAATAGGCGGGGAATGCCCCGCGTGAGGTCAGGACAAACGTGCGCTGTGGATCGAGGTAGATAAAATTGGCGATCTGGTTGCGATAGGCAGTCAGGGTCAGGCTGGTTTTCCCGGCCTGGTATTGAACCGTGAGGTTTGTGTTCCAGGCTTTTTCGGCAAGCAAATCCGGGCGCCCTTCCTCGTAGGTGCCGGCGCCGTGGTGTACGCCGCGCGCGAAAAGTTCGTTCACGTGCGGCGGGCGCCAGGCAAGGCCGGTGTTCAGCGTGATGATGATATTTTTGTGCGCATGGTACACGATACCTGCGGTTCCGGACAAACTGCCGAACTGCACCAGAGTATCCACGTTGTTCAGGCTGCCCGAAGTGGTGGCCCGGGTTTGGCGGTAGTCGTACCGGGCGCCGAATTCAAACTCCAGCGGATGCGGAAAACGCCGCCACCGTTCCAGCACCCATACGGAACCGCCGGCGGTGTTGTAGTCGGGAATCAAGCCACCGCGCCCGACGAGGTTCATCTGCTGAATGCCCTGCACGCCGATACCGCCTTCCCAGTGGTTGACGGGGAAATGCTCCAGCGCCAGGTCCAACGTGTTGGTCCACAGTCGAAACGACAACTGGGGCTTGTCGGCAGCACTGCCGCTTTGGCGCACCACGTCGTACTCCTGCCGTTCGTTGAACTGAAGCGCGTACTGGCCCGACACTTTCCAGCGCTCTGTAAGTCGCCACACAGCCCGGTAACGCCCGGTGTAGTGCTGCACCTGCTGGTACGGGCGCTTTATGTCGTACGAAAACACATCGTCGTTGTTCAACGGTACGGGGCTTTCGATGGCCCGTTGCAGGTCGGTGAGATTTCCGATGTGTGCGGCACGCAATATGCCGATGTGCTGTCCAAACCGGCTTACAGCTATTTCATGCATCCAGTCGCCTTTTTTCCAGCCGGCAAGGGCGGAAAAATTGAGTTCCGATGCGCCGGTGTTTTCGAGGTAGTAGTCGGGCGTGGTCAGGTTGCCGCTGCGTTTGGCCGTGCCCTGGAGTCTGACAGCGAGGGTGCCGCCAGGTTTTTTCCAGTCCACCGCCGCCGAAGCCACGCCGGCTCGTCCGTTGGAAAAGCCGCCGAGGCTGATCCAGCCGCCGACGCCATCCTGCGCGCGCAAGGGCGGCGGCTCCAGCACGATAGCGCCGGCCATGGCGCCCACACCATAGCGCACACCCGATGCGCCTTTCACCACCGAAATCCGCTGGGCGGTGAACGGGTCAATTTCCGGCGCGTGTTCGGTGCCCCACTGCTGTCCTTCGAGCGCCACATTGTTGGCCACGATGGCAATGCGGTTGGAGTGCAGTCCCTGCACTACCGGCTTGGCGATGGTGACGCCGGTATTCAGAACAGAAACGCCAGGCAGTCGCCTGAGCGTTTCGGCCAGATTGATGCCCTGTGCGGCGGCCAGTTCGCTGCCTGCACTGGAAACGGCGGCTTGCGCCGGAGCGGGCGCTACGGCTTTTTCTACCACCTGTACTTCCGGCAGGATGTGGTGGTGCAGGAAAAATTCGAGTTCCGTGTTTTCAACCAGCCGGATATTCCGGGTCTGGTGGTCGCACTCCACATGGCGGACAGTCACGGTGTAGGTCGTCCCTTCGCACAGGTTGGCTATTGCAAAAACCCCGTTGGCATCGGCGACAG
The DNA here is from genome assembly GCA_964392655.1 of uncultured Saprospiraceae bacterium. Taxonomy (GTDB): domain Bacteria; phylum Bacteroidota; class Bacteroidia; order Chitinophagales; family Saprospiraceae; genus M3007. Next base: position 14,742 of record CAYMQY010000038.1, on the reverse strand, counting down.
CGCCGCGACCGGCGCCTTCAATCACCACAGAGGCATAGCCCAATGGCTCGCGCGTGTCGGCATCCATGATTTTGCCGCGCAAGGCCAGGTGGCAGTCTTGCGCAAATAGCGACACAATGGATGTGCAGGCGAGCCAGCAAACGCCTATCAGGCGCACATTGCCGGCATTCATTTTGAAAAATTTAAGATAGGAAAATCCGGTCTGCGTGATGCAAAACCGATTAGGATCAAACGCTGCGGGGCAGTGCAGGTGGGCCTCGAGATGGCGTGGAGTGACCGGTATCCGTCAGGTACAAAACTACCGGAGGAAACAGACCGGCCTGAAAGTGCGTCTGCGACTGGGGCAACAAAAGCGGGATGGGTACCGGCTCGGAAGCGCCGAAATGAAACGCGCAAATGGAGCAATCGTCTGGGTTGTATCGCTCGTCGTGCAGGTGGGTACTGGAGCCGGTATGGTCGGTGTGACAAGCAGGCTTGGTACCATGATCATGGTGCAGCAACAAGTGGTGGCCGCTCTTGAGCATCAACGATGCCAAAAGGACGAAGCCCAACAGAGCGGTCTTGATATGAACCTGCGTGTGCTGCATGCAGCGATTTGGAAGCAAAACGTGCAAATGTAGGAAAGGTTTTCCCGGTATGAGCCACATCTGTGTACATGGCCGGCAAACCCGGTAAAAAAACATGAGCCACGCTGCGAACAGGGTGGCTCATGTCAGGTATGCAATTCAGTTTTCGAATATCAGGCTCGCGGGCTTTTGTCTGTTATTTTTGCTGGTTCAAAACCGTATACTTTTTCCTTGTAGCGGGTCAGTTGACGTTTGAGCGTTTCGGTGGTAGCGTTGATGGCGGACTCAAATGTTTTGCCGGTTTTCCGATCCACCAACCAGCCTCCCGGCACGTGCATGTGCACCTCTGCGATTTTTTCCTGCACTTTTCCGCCGGAGTCCTGGAGTTTCAGATGTACCTCAACGTCAACGATTCGGTCAAAAATTCGGCCCAAACGACTCAGTTTTTTTTCCACGTGACTGACTAATTTGTTGTCTACATGAAAATGAACGGACTTCACACTAATGTTCATACGCACAAAAATTTAATGGTGAATAAGTTGGACGATACTGACTTAAATATTCCTGCTGCGTTTTGATTTCAAATGTTTGTTTTTTGAAAAGCCAATTTTACAGCAATCCTGAATTTCAGCAAAGCATTGCCCCCGAAAATTATTTTTCGCGCGGCAAGGGCTTGTAATGTGGCGCTTTCTGCCGGAAAACGGAACCGACGCAAGGCACATTTTCACAACGTTCGGGCACGGCAATTTGCGTGTGTACACCTTCCGAAAAGTTACCAACTTTGCACCTCGCTTGCAAAACGGCAATTAATTTTCCCGACTTTTGAACAATGCTCATGGATAATGCTATAGCCCTGGCCGACCTGTTTGGCGCCCAAAAACGCCACCAGTACGCGGTCGCCCGTACCAATGTCAAAACCCGCAAGGAAAAGTTGCGTCGGCTGCACAATGCCGTGCTGCGCCATCGCGAAGGAATCAAGGCGGCCATGCTGGCCGATTTTCGCAAATCGCCGTATGAGGTGGATATTTCCGAAATTGCAACGGTGAACGGCGAAATCCGGCACATGCTGCACCGCCTGGATTCCTGGATGTCGGCGCAGCGCGTCGGCGTGCGTTTGCCGTTGATCGGCTCGTCGGCCCGCATTTATTACGAACCCAAGGGCGTTTGCCTCATCATGGGTCCCTGGAATTTTCCGTTCAACCTCAACCTGATCCCGCTGGCTTCGGCAATCGCCGCAGGCAACTGCGTCATCCTCAAGCCTTCCGAACATGCGCCACACAGCGCCCGGATGATAAAAACAATCGTGGAAGAATGTTTCCCGAAAGAGGAAGTGGCTGTGGTGGAAGGCGATGTGGAAATGGCCAAATCGCTGCTGGAACTGCCGTTCAACCACATTTTTTTCACCGGAAGCACCGGAGTAGGCAAAGCCGTCATGGCTGCCGCCGCCCGGCACCTGGCCTCCGTGACGCTGGAATTGGGGGGCAAAAGTCCTGTCATTGTGGATGAAACGGCCGACCTTGACCGGGCCGCCTCGCGCATCATCTGGCTGAAGTGCATGAACGGAGGACAGACTTGCATCGCGCCAGACTATGTGCTGGTGCATACTTCGGTACACGACGCCTTGGTGGAAAAACTCGGATTCTGGATTCGGAAATTCTACGGCGCCGACCGGGAGGCGCGACAAAGCACGCCGGATTTATGCAGAATGATTCACGACCGCCAGTTTCAGTTTGTCAAAGGGCTGCTCGAAGATGCCTTGCAACAGGGCGCCAAAATGGCGTTTGGTGGTTTTACGGATGCCGGCGAGCGGTATATCGAACCTACGGTGTTGACCGATGTGCCCGACAATGCCGCCATTCTGGAACACGAAATTTTCGGCCCGGTGTTACCTGTGTTGCGCTACGACGACCTTGATGCCGCGCTTGCTCGAATTAATGAACGGCCCAAACCGCTGGCGCTGTACATTTTCAGTAAACGGGAGGAACACATCCGGCAGACTATCCGGGAGACGCGCGGAGGCGGCATTTGCGTCAATGAATGCGGGCTTCAGTTTTTCAATCCGGAACTGCCTTTCGGCGGGCACAATGCGAGTGGAATCGGCGCCTATCACGGGGAGAGCGGTTTTCTGGAATTCAGTAATGCGCGTAGTGTGGCCCGGCAGCACAGCCCGTACCCGACCACCGAAGTTTTTTTGCCGCCTTATGGCTCACGTCTGATGAATTTGGTACTTGACTGGATCACGCGTTGGTTGTAGCAGGGCTGCACCCTGCCTTCGTGAATGACGCCCCTTCGGGGCTTGGCGTCTGAATCCGTAAAAAAACGGGGGCTGCGTGTAACGCAGCCCCCGTTTTTTTTGAACAGACAATTCCGGTTTAGAAGAACCTGCTCCGGTTGTCCTGCACGTCTTTCCGTTGTTTCCAGTTGGAAATCAGATTCATCCGGATATTGGCGATCGCGCTGGATGATGCCTGACGACGGAAAAGTGTGAAGTCCGGGGGCAGGGGCACTTGCGGAATATCAGATGTAACCTGGATTACATATACACCGGAGGTGCCGGCGATTGGCGCACTCATTTTGCCTTTACCGAGACCGAAAGCCGTGCCTACGACACGAGGTTCGCTACCGCCTGTGGGCAGGAATGTTTGCAACATGGTAGCCATAGCGGCAGTATCTACCGGTACGCCCCATTCGCTGGCCAGCGCGTCGAGGTTGCCGGCATTTTTCAACTTGCCCTTAAGAATTTCAGCCTTCTTGCGGTTGCGCACTTCCGTTTCCACACGCGGCTGGCCTTTCAGAGATGCCACGGTCGCTTTGCCTTTCGGAATGATGCTTTTGAGCGCAGCCACGAGGTACTGGTGATCGAAGTAACCGCCTTTCGGATCGCGGAAAGCAAATACGTCTTTGCAGACGGCTTCGGCATCTGTTTCCGGGTCGAATGCCCAGCGGATGATTTCGCGCACTTCGGGTCCGGATAAAATACCGACGGCAAAATCGCTGGCGGCAAGCGGTGGGGTTGTTTGAACAGCAATGTTCTGCTTGTTAGCCAGATCAGCAAGATCTTTCCGTGTTTTGGCTTTTTGAATCATATCCAGCGCCTTGTCCTTGGCCCGCAATTGCGTCTCGCTGCTCGGCTCGATGGCTTGACGCAGATAGGCTGCACGCACGCCGGCATCACTTTTCAGGAATTTTTTCCCGGTTATTTCGATCAAGTGCCAGCCAAACTGCGTGGCGACTTTGTAGTATTCGCCTTGCTCGCCGTCATAGAAGCAAACTTTGTTAAACTCTGGCACCATGGCGCCCTCCGCAAACCAGCCAAGGTCGCCGCCTTTCAGACCCGAACCGGTATCCTGACTGTTTTGGCGAGCCAGCGTATCGAAGGGCACTGTTTTGGTTTTCAGAATGGCCAAAAGGCTGTCTATCTTTTTCTCGCTGGCCGGAGAGGCTTCACGGATCAGGATGTGACGGGCCTTCACGGAGTCCGGAATGGCTTTGCGACCCAAAACTTTGGCCACAGCCCATGCGCCCTGATCCTGATACGGGCCGATGATAGTGCCGATGGGTGCGCTCATCAGCGAATCGGCTACACTGGCGGGCAGCGCGTCTTTTTTACGGTAGTTCGGCTCCACCACACCGTAGTTGGACACGACATAAACAGAATCGTTTTCAGCCTCCCGCAGACCGGTCAACATCTTGACAACGGCCTCGTAAGCGGCAGCGCTGTCGCTGGAAGTCGGGAAAACATCGAACGTGACGTACTCGATCGTGCGGTTTTCCACGAGTTGGTCGTGCAGGCGGGGATTATCTTTGAGGTAGGCCTCATAATCCGCGTCCGTGAGCGTGGCGTCCTTGTCCGACACCTTGTCGTACGGAATGCGCACATAGTTGAAACTGAGGCGCTGGTTATTTTCCTTGAACGTCATTTCGGCCTGCCAGGTGGGTGTGTACACGCCCTTGGTTGCCAGGCTGACGAGTTTGGCTTGCAAGCGGTCTTTAATGACCTCTTTTTGCTGCACGTTCCAGTACGCCACGTTGGTGGGATCGGTAAACGTGCCGCCTTCGATGGCGGATTTGATGTTGGAAAGCGTCGCGCGATTAGGCTGTCCGTCCTGTCCGGCAAAACGTTGCTGGATGATCGGACTGAGGTTGGTGCCGAACTGAAGATCGTCCAGTTCTTCCTTGCCCACACCAAGTCCCAATTTCTCGGCCTCTTTGTTCACCAAAGCGCTTTCCACGAAATAGTCCCAGATTTGCTGGCGCGCCTGCAGAATGTCGTCCTTGGCATTGGTGTAAATGAGTTTTTCGTACATGTCGAAGTCTGTACGTTTAATTTCGACATCTTCCACTTTGCCCATCATGTTCACGTCGCCCGAACTATAGCGCTGTGCGTTGGTAATAATGTCCATCAAAATAAACCCTCCCAACGCCAAAGACATGAGCACGATAAGAATCCATCTGTTGTTCCGAATCGCTCCGAGTAAAGCCATATCGCTGTAAATATTTGAAAACCAGAATTTTAAAAGAAAAAATTTACGATTTTAAAAAAGCAAGCGCAAAGGTAGAGGTTTGGCCTTGAAAAAAAGGAATATTTTTCGGCACGTAGCGCTGGATATGAATTGAAATGCCCGACTCCCGAAGTCGCGAAGTACCTTTGCCGGCACTTATGGCTCGTAAATCCAGATCGTTCATTGCTCCTGCCGTTCCCATTCACGGTGTAGCCGACCGCGGCAAAGGCGTCGGTCGCACCCCCGACGGATTGGTACTTTTTGTGGAAGGCGCCGTCCCCGGCGACATTGCCGACGTGTTCGTTCAGAAGAAAAAAGGCGGTTTCGGAGAAGGGCGCGTGGAGAGGCTGCTTTCACCGTCGCCCGAACGCGCGGAACCGTTTTGCCGGCATTTCACCGTGTGCGGTGGCTGCAAGTGGCAGCATCTGCAATACACCGCCCAACTGGAGCACAAAAACCGGAATGTGCTCGATGCCTTCCAACGCATTGCCAAGGTGCCGGTTGGCGAATTTCAACCCATCCTTGGCGCGCCGGAAACGACGTACTACCGGAACAAACTGGAGTTCGCGTTTTCCAATAAGCGCTGGTTGCTGCCGGGAGAAATGCCTCCTCTGGCTCATCCGGAGGAGATTTTGCCGGCATTCCCGGGTCTGGGCTTCCATCGAGCCGGAGCATTCGACAAAGTGGTGGACATTCAGCACTGCTGGCTCCAGGCCGACCCGTCGAACGCCATCCGGAATGCTGCGCGGGAAATTTCGCTGGAGCAAGAACTGGAGTTTTACGATGTGCGCCGGCACTCGGGTTTTTTGCGCAACCTCATGGTGCGCCTGACCACCACAGGGGAAGTGCTTCTGCTCGTCAGTTTTGCCCGCAACGAACCCGAGGCAATACGCGCTTTTCTGGATACCCTGCTGGAGCGCGTGCCGCTGACCACGGTGGTGTACTGCATAAATCCCAAACTGAACGACACCGTTTTCGATCTCGACATGGTCGTTTACCACGGCAAAGGTTTCGTGGTGGAGCAACTCGGCGACCTGCGTTTCAAAATCGGGCCCAAATCGTTTTTCCAGACCAACTCCGCTCAGGCCAAAAACCTGTACGACACGGTCGTGCAATTTGCCGGCCTGACCGGCATGGAGAACGTGTACGACCTGTACACCGGCACGGGCAGTATCGCGCTGTATGTGGCGCGTTACTGCAAGCAGGTGGTGGGCATTGAGGAAATCCCGGAGGCTATCGCCGATGCCGAGGAAAACCGGCTTCTGAACGGCATCGAAAATACAATTTTTTACGCCGGCGACGTGAAGCAGGTGCTCGACCCGGCCTTTGTGCAGCGGCATGGCCGCCCCGACCTCGTAATCACCGACCCGCCGCGGGCGGGCATGCACGAAAAGGCGGTGCGATTTCTGCTCGATCTGGCCGCTCCGCGCATCGTGTACGTCAGTTGCAATCCAGCCACGCAGGCCCGCGACGTGCAATTGCTTTCCGAAAAATACGAGGTGCTGAAGGTGCGCCCCGTGGACATGTTTCCGCATACGCACCATATCGAGAGTGTGGCGCTGCTGGCGTTGCGAGGTGTTTGATTAACCACAGATTACACAGATTGACTCAGATAAACACTTTGAAAAATCTGTGTCAATCTGTGTAATCTGTGGTGAACAAGTAAAACAAAAAAACCGCGAGGTTGAGGTCCCCGCGGTTTTGGCGTCTTTGGGAGACGCCTATTAGTAAAATCGGTAAATGGCAATGGCTGGGAGGTCTCTCGTTTTATCGAACGAGGAGCTTTCCGGAGGCGATGGCTCTGCCGCGATCGGTGGTCAAGCGGTAGAAAAGCATGCCTGCGGGCAATTGTTGCCGGAGCAATCGGAATGTGGAATGAGAATAGGTTTGATTAAAAAGTTTTCTTCCTTGCATGTCGTACAATTCCAGCAGGTAACCGGAGGCCGGCACGCCGCTGATCTCAAAAGTTGCGCTGTCGTCGAACGGATTGGGGTACACCTTTACATCGGCTCCCTCGAAATCAATGTGTTTGGTTTTGACCACCACGAAGGTGTCAAATTCGCACACGGTATGGAAAGTCTGGTTCGTGAAAACCGGAGCATCGAAGTCAAAATAGATAGCGGCGCGGTTGAAGATTTGTGTCTCGCACGGAATTCCGGACTGGAACGACACGCGAAACTTTACAAAACCTTCATTCGAACCGCTATCGGGTGGCAGATTAAGACCCGGGAGAATGAACTGCACGATGCCGGGGCCGAAGACTTCAAAGTCGTACGGATGGCTGGCAGTGCCCGGGCGCACCGTGGCCGGGTCGAGGAATTGCGACAGGGTGTCGCGCACTACGACCTGGTTCACAGTATCGGTTCCTGTGTTCTGGAATTGGATTAAAAACTCTAAATCGGACTCTGGTCGGACGTAGTGGGCCACGTCGTAGCCTTTGGGATGGCCTCGTTTTAAGTTATCCGGATTAAAATCGGCATTGTTGCTTTCCTGGCAGTCGGACGACTTGAAGGGTTCCAGGTCGTCTTCGGGGAACATGGTATAAAAGCCCGTGGTGAAGGTATTACTGGTGTCGGGTATGCAGCCCTCAACAGCTGCAGTGGGATACCCGGTGCCGGGGTAGCCGCTTGTTTGTTCGGCGATGATGCGATAGGTGCTGCCGGTAGCAGGCGTGGACCACACGACTTCCGACTGGCCCGACTGCAATTGTCTTTTGTAAAATGGATCGCCGGGCTGGGTGAGCATAATAACATCTTCGGCTATGACAAACCCGACCTCTTCCTGCATATCGCCTTCGCCGACGTTTGCCAAAACCATCTTGACCGTATCGTTTTCACAAATCGCCCGGGCTTCCACGATGGAGCGGTCCCAGGCCGTGACCATGCAGAACGAATCCGGGTAAATATGCGCTTTCACGCAGTGTGCCTGTCCGGCAATGGTATTATTGCAATCAAGACACGCCTCTAAAGTAAACGTACCGCAATGGCCGTTATCCACTACACCGAGATCGAACGACCAGGTATTGCCCTGTACCAGAGTAGCGGGGATGGAACTGTTGGTGAGCGTCAGATATGGGTCGAGGGTGATTTCGACCTTGGTGTCGGTGGAGGGCACGGTTCCGGCATTGCAGTAGCGCACCGTGTAGGTATTGTCGGCGCAGCGGCGCAATACCGGAGTGGCCACATCCACTTCGTTGCGCGGGCAAGCCGATGCGCTCCGAACCGGGATGGACACCACGGCGGTATCTAGAAATCCGGCTACATGCACCGGTACCGAGGGGGTACAGGTTTGCCAGGAATCGTTGGGCGGAAACAATTTGACCTGATACATGCCGGTATCCACCAGCATCAGAAAATCGCCGTTCGTTTTGGCTACGGCGTACCGGGTGAAATTGGGGCTTTCGATTTTGACGATCCAGTTTTCGAGGCCGGACTCATTGGCATCCCGCAGGCAGTCGCCGTTCAGGTCGTGGAATACATTGCCGGAAATATAACTCGTGAAGGCGGTGCAGTTTTTGTCCATCTTCACCAAGTACGGGTTCGATTCTGTGAAAGCCGTAGCGATGAAAAATTCGCCGACACCCGCCGCCACAGCGCCGCCGTCGGACGTGGGCACTACGGCGATACCCTGATCGAAGCCGGGACGACCAACCGCAATTTCGCAGATTTTTTCACCTTTCGGATTGGTGCGCACGAGGTACACGTCTTCCGACTGCTGAGTGGACTTCACGCCCGCGACAAAAAAGCCGCCTGCAGGCGCTTTGGTCATGCCATAGAAGTCGGAACTTGGATAAGATTGAAACCACAACACTTGATTGGTCCCAGTGCCGTTTATTTTCAACAAGATCCCCTCCGCAGGTTCTTTGTAATTGCTCACTCCAGCCAAAACAATGTTCCCGTCTGTATCTACTGCAATTGAGCGAGCTACATCATCGGCAGGGGAGCCGGAAAGCAACTCGAAAAAGCCGAACAGGTTTTCCCAGATCAGGTCGCCGGATGCGCCGTCAATTTTCAACACGCAGATATCGCGGGGGACGGTTTTTTTACCACCGGTCACGACTACGTGTCCGTCGGGTGTAAGCGCCAGACTGGATGCTTTTTCCACTACTGCCGCTTCGCCGTACAGGTTGCTCCAAACAAGTGTGCCACCCGGAGCGACCTTGAATACGAGAATATCTTCGACAGTGGAAATATTTTTCTGGTGCCCGCATGCGATCAGGCCACCATCGTATAGCTCAACAACATCCAGGGCTTCGGCATCGAAGGCACTGGGGAAGTAATACGTCCAGACGACATTGCCGGCTTTGTCAATTTTGAGCAGGAATGCCCGGCGCGGGTTGCTGCCGGTTTTGGAGTATCCGGCGATCACGTAGTGGCCGTCTTGCGTCGCAACGATGCTTTGGCCGGTGGTTTGCGAACCCAGAAAATAATCCTTGAACCACTGCAGATTGCCGTCGGAATCCGTTTTGAACAAACGGGCGCGGTTCAGGCTGTTGTAATAGCCTACGGCGATGTAGCCGCCATCGGGCGCCAGGGTGATGTCATTGATTTGTCCCTGACCGCCGCCATCAAATACACGTTCCCAACCCTGACCGGCGAGGATGCCGACGGGCAACAAGAGAATAAATACGAGAAGGTATCTGAACATGAGAGCAAGGATTAATACTGGCCGTAGCTGTTTTTTAACGGTACAAAAGTGCGCACGGTGTTTGGGGGGCAAAAAGACAAAATTTTGCATTTGTTGAATTGTTTTTCTAACCTAAATTTGGCGTTTAATAAATCATTTCAGTTGCCTGAACGACATAACCTGCTGAAAAACAGTTTTTGTAAAAAAACGAGCATCTTTTTTGATCCTGTCCTGTTTTCCGATGTTTGTTGAATAGATAAATATTTGCGCTCATGCAAAAAAGTGTATTGGCGGAAATCGTGCGGTCGTTGAGCCGCAAGGAAATTCGCGAGGTAAACAAGTGGCTCCAGTCGCCCGCACACAACCAGCGCGAGGATGTGGTGCGTTTGTTCGATTTTTTAAACAAGCACCTGAGCGACTTCGCTCAGGACGATGTTATGGAAAAAAACCGGGCCTGGAAGGCAGTATTTCCAGGCGAGGCGTATGACGATGCCCGTATGCGGCAGGTCATGTACTTCCTGCTGAAAGCCATCGAAGAGTATCTGGTTTTTTCGGACAGCATGGAGGATCAGGCCAAGTACCTGAATGCCCTGACCAAGACCTACCGCATTCGCAAACTGGACAAGGCATACCGGCAGGCCCACCGGCAGGGGCGCGATTTTTTGGAAAAACAAGCACTGCGCAACGGGTACTTCCTGATGAACGCCTACTTTTTCGATCTGGAAGAATATAACCATCGGTTACCGATTTCACAAAACGCACCGGTCAATTTGCAAGAATCTGCCGATGCGCTGGAAAAATGGTTTATTGCCGAAAAACTGCGTATTGCCTGCGCCATGATCGCCCACCGCAATGTATTTCAAAAAATCACCTACGAGCCGGGACTGCTGGATGAAACACTGGCGTATGTGAAACGAAAAAACCTTCTCAACGAACCGGCTATTGCTGCATTTTACTACGCCTACATGGCAATTACCAGCCCTGAAGAGGAATCTTATTTTGATCAATTGGAGAAGTTATTACACAACGAGATTGAGCGCTTTGACCATTCAGAAGCGCGCGTGCTGTATATTGCTGCTATCAACTACTGTGTCCCGAAAATCAATCAGGGAAATGCGGATTTTGCCCGTCGGGCATTTTTACTTTACCGCTCCGGTTTGGAAACAGCCATACTGCTCGAAAACGAAATCGTTTCCAGATACACCTTCGGCAATGCGGTTGGCGCCGCACTACGAATCGGTGAGTACGGCTGGGCCGAACAATTCATCGAACAGTTTCAGCACTACCTGGAAGAGAAAGAGCGCCAGAGCATCGTCAACTTCAACCAGTCCCGCGTGTACTACGAAAAAGGCGACTACAACAAAGCCCAGCGCCTGCTCACCCGCTTTGAGTACGACGACATGCTGCTCAACATCATCGCCAAAACCATGCTCCTGAAAATTTACTACGAACAGGGCGAACTCGACGCCTTCGAGTCGCTGCTCGAAAGTATGCGCATTTACCTCCAGCGCAAGGAGGCCCTTGATCCCACACGAAAATCTGCCTACAAAAACATGATCAGCCTGATGAAAAAACTGCTCAACCACAACCCGTATTCCAAAGCACAAAACGAACGGTTGCGGGTAACAATTGAATCCACACAGCCTCTGATGGAAAAAGACTGGTTATTGAAACAAGTTGGCTGAGGGACGTCCCACGGCTTGCCAACCTTCCCGAAATTCACCGCATCTTTGCCCGCCCGAAACCGCCCCTCATTTTTCACAACAAAACCCACGCGCTGTTGAAACGCTCGTATCAAGTTTTTCTCGTCGTTGCTCTGGTGCTGCTGCTCGACCAGGCACTCAAGTTTTATATCAAAACCACCTTCCACTACAATCAGGATGTGCCCATCCTCGGCCTCGACTGGGCACGGCTCCACTTCGTGGAAAACGAAGGCATGGCTTTCGGCATCACCTTCGGCTGGGAGTACGGCAAACTATTGCTCAGCATTTTCCGTATCCTCATGGTGAGCGCGCTTATCTGGTACATCCGCCTGCTGGTGCAGGCCGACGCCCCCACAGGTTTTCTGCACAGTGTGGGCCTGATCACCGCCGGCGCGCTGGGTAACATCCTTGACTCCGCTTTTTACGGACTTATTTTCAGCGCCTCGTCGTACCACGACCCTGTGCCCGCCCAACTCACCGCCATCGGCGAAGGTTATGGCACTTTCTTGCACGGCAAAGTGGTGGATATGCTCTACTTCCCCATCACCTGGATCCACATGCCCGACTGGCTGCCCTGGATCGGCGGCGAGGAGTACCTGTTTTTCAGCCCGATTTTCAACATCGCCGACGCATCCATAACTATAGGAGTGCTTAGTATCCTGCTGTTCCAGCGCCGGTTTTTCAGCGAAGGCCTGTCGCACCACCCCGAGGGCGATATTGAGCCGGTGGTCGAGGAAGCGGATGTTGTCGAAAAACCGGATAACGGGGAGCCTCCGGCGCAGGAGGAAGAATCAAAATCCAGTCCGTCCTAACTCCTGCGTGATATTTTTTTCACCGCAGAGACGCAGAGGCGCGGAGAAATTTTTTTTGCAAAACTCTGCATCCCTGCGGTGAAAAAGGCGACATCTCGTCATGCCCACTGTCTGCGCAAAACTCCGCGTCTCCGCGGTGAAAAAACCTCACGTCTCCGCGTTAAAAAAAACTCGCGAACTGTCCAACGCCTCAATCATGGAGCGAATCAGCGTTTTCGACATATTCAAAATCGGCATCGGCCCTTCCAGTTCGCACACGATGGGCCCTTGGCGTGCTGCCCAACGCTTCCTGCGCGAAATCGGCCGCGACGGCGCCTTCGACCATGTCACCGGCGTACAGGTGGATCTGTACGGATCGCTCGCCAAAACCGGCAAAGGCCACGGCACCGACCTTGCCGTCGTGCTCGGCCTCAACGGCGAAGACCCCGTGACCATCCCCGTGGAGGCCGTACAACCCACCCTCGACCACATCGCCCAAAGTAAAACCATCCGGCTCGGAGGCCGCCATGATCTGCCTTTCGACCCCGCACAGGACATCATCTTCCTGCACCATGACACGCTGCCCTACCATGCGAACGGCCTGGTTTTTAGGGCTTTTTTCCGAAACGGCGCCGGCGTGAGCCAGACATATTACTCCGTCGGAGGCGGCTTTGTGGTGAAAGACGGTGAAGAAAACCTCGCGGCTTCGGTCACACTACCCTACCCTGTTGACCGCGGCGCCGACCTCGCCCGCTGGTGCGCCGAACAGGGCAAGCCGATTTCTGAAATTGTATTCCAGAATGAACGCACCTGGCGCACGCCCGACGATATCCGCGCCGGACTGCTGAATATCTGGGAGGTCATGCGCCGCTGCATCTACCAGGGCTGCCATACCGACGGTGTTTTGCCCGGCGGCCTTGAGGTAGTGCGCCGCGCCCACGACATGAACCTGGCCCTGCTCGGCGACCGGCCCTACACCGACGTGGACGAATGGATGAACCAAATTCGCCGGGACGATGACCATTCGTTCCGGCATATCCTCAAATGGGTGAGTTGTTTTGCGCTGGCCGTGAATGAAGAAAACGCCGCATTCGGCCGGGTGGTCACGGCGCCCACCAACGGCGCGGCGGGCGTGATTCCGGCAGTGCTGATGTACTTTGCCTGCTTTTGTCCCGAGTTTCGGGGCGACGACGACATCGTGCGGTTTTTGCTCACCGCAGGCGAGTTTGGCAGCCTGTTCAAAAAAGGCGCCACCATATCCGCGGCCATGGGCGGTTGTCAGGCTGAAATTGGCGTATCGTCGGCCATGGCTGCCGGCGCCCTCACCGAATGCCTCGGCGGCTCACCCGGTCAGGCCATGATGGCCGCCGAAATTGCCATGGAACACCACCTCGGCATGACCTGCGATCCCATCGGCGGACTCGTGCAGGTACCATGCATCGAGCGCAACACCATGGGCGCCATCAAGGCCATCACCGCTGCCCAGATCGCCCTCGAAAGCGACCCGGCCAAGGCCAAAGTCAGCCTTGATGCCGTCATCAAAACCATGAAAGAAACCGCCGATGACATGAGCCACAAGTACAAGGAAACTGCCGATGGCGGGCTGGCCGTACAGTTTACGGTAGGTCTGGTGGAATGCTGAGGGGCCGTTGGCTATTGGCTGTTGGCCGCTGGCTATCCTTAGCGCAACACGCAACATATGTGGTGTACTCTTGGCTGGAAGCCAACAGCCAACAGCCAACGGCCTAAAGCATGTCCTTGTCCTTCCGCGGCCCTTGTTTGGTTTCCCATACGCGCTTCACCCGGAAGTCGAAGCCGAAGGTCAGGAAGAAAATATTGGCCGAGTAGTTGGCGTAGGGGCGGGTGGTTTGGCCCAGAGCATCGGTGGCCACATAGTCCTGATTGAAAAAGTTGTTGAAAAAGTACTGGACTTTCAGGCTCACGTGTTTGCGGAAATGAATGCCGGCGAATGCGGCGAAAGTAAGCGGCGTGACCTGATCGCTGAACCACTCCTCGGTTTTCACCTTGCGGTCGCGGTCGCCGTCGGGGAAATATTTCTGCTTGTAGTGCAGCGCGTAGCCCACTTCGCCGCCGAGGTAGAAAAACCGGTCTTTGGACATATCGCCGAACTTGAACGCCACCGGCAAGCCGATCATGTAGATGCGGCGTTTGAAGTAGTCTTCCTTACCTACCGAGTCCTCGGTGATGAGGCCAATGTTGCGGATATTCCAGCCGGTAAAAAAGCCGGCATTCGGGGCGAAATTCCAGTGGATATTGGTGCCGAAGTTGAACACCGGCGACCAGCGCAGACAGGGGCTGACCGAGCGCCCGTCCATGCTGACGGAGCCGAGTGAAAAAATGCTGCCGTCACTGGCACTGGTGGTGTACCACACTTTTTGAAACTGTGCCGAGGCGGTAGTCAGGGAAAAAACGAGGGCGAAGAGCAGGGTAAATTTGTGCATACGTACGGGAAGAGTTTTGTTTTCAGGGAAACAAAGGTAGGGGGGAGCCGGAAAAGCCGGTAGGGATTTTTGAGGTATTTTCCGGCAACAAG
>CAYMQY010000037.1:11136-25148 GCA_964392655.1 uncultured Saprospiraceae bacterium | reverse complement strand
TTTCTGTACCGTCCCCAATTTGCCACCCGACGGGACCGGCTTGCTCTGGTTGGGGGTAAACGACGTGGGGGTGTACCGACACACCCCGTTCACCACCCGGACCGAGCGGGTGTTCGACAGCAAACGACTCGGCACCGAGTACATCGGCATGATTATGGCCGACCGGTTTCAACCGGACCTTGTCTGGTTAGGTACCCGAAAAGGGCTTTGCCTGCTCAACAGCAAGACCCTTGATACGACCTGGGCTTACCCGAATACCTGGCTGCCGGGAATAAAAAGCAATACAGTGCCCTATCTGGCGCAAGCATCGGACGGCAAACTTTGGGTCCGGGGCATGAACGAATATTTTCAGTTTGACCCAAAAACCTGGACGGCACGGCCTCTGAATATTCGGGACAAACTGACGCAAGGCGAAATCCGGGCAACTGCTTTTACAGAAGACGCCCTTTGGCTTACCAAAGACAACGGGCTGGTGCGCCTTGACCTGAAAACGCTGAAAGTTCGCCATTTCACTACCGCCGACGGTATCACGCAGGCTGACCTCGGAGCGATGCTTGCTTGTCCTGACGGAATAATCTGGATGGCAAGCCAGAACTACCTCATCCGGTTTGACCCTGCTACCGGCAAATTTGACAACTACAACCTGTTGAAGGAAGCCAAGGAATTCAATACCCGAAGTGCATACCGCGCATCCGACGGGCGCCTGTACTTCGGCGGAGTCAACGGATTTCTGGCATTTTACCCTGACCGCATTCCACAAGACACCTCAAAACCGCGTATGGTGCTCACCGGAATTTCGGTGCTGAACAAGCCGGTAGATTACGGCACCGCGCCGGAGTTTGTTCAGCGTGTCCATCTTCGGCACACCGACAACGTCTTCACCTTCCACTATGCAGGCTTGCATTTCACCGCTCCGGACGCCCTGCGATACCGGTACAAAATGGAGCACTTCAATGCGGACTGGCAGGATGCACACGCCAAACGCGAGGCCACCTACACCAACCTCTCGCCGGGCAAATACGTTTTTTGGGCCGATGTGGCCAATGCAGACGGTGTGTGGTCGGGCAATCCACTCAAAATCGAGGTCGTCATTGAACCGCCTTTCTGGTTTGAGTGGTGGTTTTTTCTGCTGCTCGCCCTGCTTTGCGGCGGCATCGGGTACGCCCTGGTCCGAAACCAGCAAAATGCCCGCCGCCTCGCCCGAGAAAAAGAACTTGCCGAACAAAACGCCCGCTACAAAAGCCAGTTTCTGGCCAACATGAGCCACGAAATCCGAACGCCGATGAACGCCATCATCGGGCTGAACAAACTCCTGCTGGACTCCGGCCTGAACGACAAGCAGCGGCAGTATGCCAAAGCCATCGCTCAGTCGGGCGAAAACCTGCTCTGGATTGTGAACGATATTCTCGACCAGGCCAAAATCGAAAGCGGAAAATTTTCCTTCGTGGAACGCCCCTTCGAACTGGATGTGCAACTGGAACAACTGCGCAACCTGTTCCTGCACAAAGCACTCGAAAACCAGATTGAATACAGCATTCACACGGCGCCCGATGTGCCCAATCGCCTGCTCGGCGATCCGCTCCGGCTCCAGCAGGTGCTGACCAATCTGGTAGGCAATGCCATCAAATTCACCCGCGAAGGGTCGGTGCGGCTTGAGGTGTCTCTGGCGGAAAAAACCGAGTCTGAAGCGTGGTTGCGCCTCGCAGTGCAAGACACCGGCATCGGCATCCCCGCTGAAAAACTTGACCTTATTTTTGAAAGTTTCGAGCAGGTAGACGGCGATGATTTTGCCAACCAGCGCGGCACGGGCCTCGGGTTGTCCATTGCCCGGCAGATGGTCGAGCAGCAGGGCGGCACCATTTCCGTGCAGAGCACGGTGGGTAAAGGCGCCACGTTCACGGTTTTGTTGCCGTTTAAAATTGCCCGTGGGCTGGCCCCGGTTATGGCCCGGCCCGCCGGCGGCGAGCACCATTTGAAAAACCTGAAAGTGCTCATCGTCGAAGACGCGTATTTCAACCAGATGCTGGCGCTGGAATTGCTGAAGAAACACATCGAAGGCGTGGAGGCGGACATTGCGGAAAACGGCCTTGTCGCCCTCGAAAAAATCCGCCAAAAAACCTACGATCTTGTGCTGATGGATGTGAAAATGCCGGTCATGGACGGGTACGAAGCCACCCGGGCGATTCGGAAAATGCCGAACGGCATCGGTCGGGTGCCCATTCTGGCACTGACGGCCAACGCCATCCCCGAGCAATTGGACAAATGCCGTGCCGCCGGCATGGACGATTGCATCACAAAGCCCATTGACAGCGAGGAGTTGTTGCAAAAAATCGAACGACTGACAGCAGAGCGCCAAAGGAAATAACCCGTTTTTATTCCCCGCGATTTTTGCCCTGAAATTTCCAATTCTGAAAACCGGTTTTGCCGTTTCGAACATTCGAGGGAATTTCGTGCGCTAATCCGATTCTCGTACCATCCGTGTAAAAACACCACCATGCTCAAACTTTTACCGCAATCCGCCAAGGCACTTTGCCCGGCCATTCTGCTTTTGCTCCTTCCTTTTTTGGCCGTTTCACAAAGCAGCAAAATTGATCCGGCCCTGTGGCAACGCATGACCGACGATCCAACTGCTTATCAGGGCGTAATCATTGACCTCGCCGACCAGGTGGACACCCGTGCCATGCTTGCCACCTTCGAGGCCGAACGCACCCCGCTTGCCGAGCGCTCGTATCAGGTCATTACCCAGTTGCAGGCAAAAGCCGATGCCACCCAACCGGCTGTGCTTGCGCGTCTGACACAACTCGAAGGGGCGGATGCCGCCAGTGTTTACCCGATCTGGATCGCAAATTCGATTTTCGTCCGGGCCAATGCCGCCGCCATTGTCCGCATGGCCGACTGGCCGGAGGTCGGGACATTGCTTTGGAATGCGCCCGTAGAAATCATACAGCCTGTCAGTCGGGAAGTAGTGGCTGCCGGCCCAAACGGCAAGGAGCCGGGTCTTGGCGCAATAAAAGCGCCGTTTATGTGGAATCTCGGATACACCGGTTATGGCCGCAAAGCCCTGGTTATTGACACCGGCGACGACGGCGACCACCCGGCTTTGGTCAGCAATTTTTGGGGGAATCAGGTGCCGGTTGCCCAGGCCTGGAACGGAAGCAAATACCCTGAGGACTGCTTCGAGCACGGCACACACGTCACCGGAACCGTTTGCGGGCTTGACCGGAAAACCAACGACACCATCGGCGTAGCCTTCAACGCGCACTGGATGGGCGGGCCGATGCAGTTCCCCGTAGGCAGCGATCTGGGCTGCGCGAGGTCGTTCAACCAGACTGTTTTTTCCAACATAGCCACCATGCAGTGGGCCATCAACCCCGACGGCAACGCCGGCACAACCGCCGATCAGCCCGATGTGATCAACTGTTCCTGGCGTTCACCCAACTTCGGTTGCGGCCTCACGCAGGCCATTAACGTACTCAATGCCGTGGAAGCGGCAGGCATTGCAGTCGTATGGGCGCAAGGGAATGAAGGCCCTGCCGCAAGCACGGTCAATTCAGGCGCTTCCATGAATATGGATTTGGTCAATACTTTTTCCGTAGGGGCCATAGACGGCGCGAATGCGGCGTTTCCGATAGCCGATTTTTCGAGCCGCGGCCCCACTCCCTGTGGCGGCACCGGTGCATTGCTCATCAAACCGGAAGTATGCGCGCCAGGCGTGTCCGTGCGTTCGTCCACCCCCAACGGCACTTACCAGTCGTTCAACGGCACCTCCATGGCAGCGCCGCACGTAGCCGGAGCGGTGGTACTCCTACGCGAGGCATTTCCGTATCTGTCGGGCATTCAGATCAAACTGGCCCTGTACAATTCGGCTATTGACCTCGGCGCCGTCGGCGAAGATAACAACTACGGCAAGGGCATAATCAGCCTCGAAGCCGCTTACAACTACCTGATTTTACAGGGAAATACCCCGGTGACGCCGCCTGCTTCCGACCGCGATGTTGTCACCATTGATGTCAATGTAGCCGGTCGCTGTATTGGCCCGGTCGGTGCTACAGTCACGTTTGAAAATGCCGGTACGCAGCCCGTTACAAGTCTGCAAATCCAGTACGGCATCGACGGCGGCGCCCAGCAAGTGTACAACTGGAGCGGCAACCTGGCGCCCAATACGTTCACGACAGTCACCCTGCCCGACCTGAGCGGCGTAACTCCCGGGGATCGGATTTATGTGGTCGAACTGCTCAATCCCAACGGTCAAGCCGACCCCCGCCCGCTGAACAACCGCTTCCGGCGTGCATTCACCATGGCCAATGAAAACTACCCTTCCGCCACCGTTACCGTGCATCAAATGCAGCCTTTGTGCACCGGCAGCCGGGCACTGCTGGAATACACCGGCACCCTCCTGCCGCAAGAGAAAGTCCAGTGGTACACCTCGTCGGTAGCAGTCAACCCGACACTCGAAGCCCTGCAGTACCTCACGCCGCCTCTTGCCCTCAACCCCTCGTACTACGTCAGCACCGCCGGTGTGTACAAGGTCGGCAAGGTTGACCTCACCGGAACCAGCAACGGAAATTCCGCCGACGGAGCATTGGTGTTCAATGCAAGCAAGCCCTTTGTCCTGAAGTCCGCTAAAATTTTTGCGGATCAGACGGGCGTGCGCGTGGTTAAACTGCTGGATCGCGACGGGAATACCCTCGCTACCAAAAATTTGATCGTCACACAAACCGGCGAACAGCGCGTCACGCTGAACATGAATATCCCGACAGGCGACGCCCTGCGCCTGAGCGTAGGCACAAATGCGCTGAAATTTGTACTGTCCCCGACAGGCTACCCCTACTCGGTGCCCGGCGTGGTCAATATTTACGCCGGCAGCCCGCCGGGCAGCACCGGCACCACCCCGTTGTACTACTACTACCTGTTTGACTGGGAAATCGAGGTGCCCTCGGTGTGCGGACGTGTGTTGGTCCCCATTCAGGTCAGTACACAATCAGCACCTGCGGTAAGTTTCAGCACCTCAACAGATACGACCTACCTTTCGGGCGGCGGCCAGGTGCTCTGCACCGATCTGACTGCAGGCGCCGTTTCCCATTACTGGACGTTCGGCAACGGCCAAACCAGTACTGCCGCCGCCCCCACCGCTACCTACACCCAAACCGGCACCTACCTTGTTCGACTGATTTCGGCCATAGCCGACGGTTGTTCGAACATAGCGGAAAAAAACATAGTCGTATTGCAAACCTCTTCGGCTTCCGATTTGCCGGGGAACAAGGCCAACAGTGTGGCGTTGTACCCGAACCCTGCCGGCGAGGAAGTGGTGCTGGCATTTGCAGAAAATCAGCCTGGAGCTGTAGATGTCCGAGTCCTGGATCTTTTGGGCCGAACGACCCGAACTATCCTTAATGCGGGCATTACTGCCGACAAAGCCATTCGGATTGACGTAGCAACACTGTCCACAGGCATGTACACCATGTTGATTTCCATTGATGGCGTACCTTACTGGAGTGGAAAATTTATCAAAAACTAGGGTTCACCCTTCCGAGTGCAACGCCAGCCGGTTGCCCTCGGAGTCCAGAAACACGGCCATGTACCCGTGTTCGGGTGAAATCTGCGTCTTGGGCCGGAGTACCTGCCCGCCCGCCGGCCCGATCCGGTCGAGCACGAGTTGCAGGTCGGGATTGGCATTCAGGTAAACGAGCGGCCCGTGGGTATCGCTTGGCCGGTACGATTCGTGACGGCAGAGCGCGGCGCCGACTTCGCCGTGCGGAAAAATGCCCATCTGGAGACCGCCCAAGTCCAGAATTTCGATGTCCATCTGGAAAATGGTGTCGTAAAATCGTTTGGCGCGCGGGAGGTCGGTGGCCGGAATTTCAAACCATGTAGCCCAAGGTTTCATACGTAGTAAAGTTTAGTTCGATCAAAAAAACGGAGTTCCGGATGCGTCTTGTTTGTTTGTTTGAAAAAAAATATTTGACCTGCCTCCGGGCCGTTGTCCTTGTTGTTTTTTCCCTGGGCCTGAGCATCCGCTTGACGGCTCAGGTGGAAGAGCCGGCAACCGGCGAACTGCTCGAGAATTTTTTCCGGGACAACGAACAGGCTTCCGAATCGGATGTGCAGATGTTTCTCGAATACCTGGAAAACCTGCGCCAGCGTCCGCTCGACCTAAACCGGGCCACACGGGAAGAGTTATTTGCCCTGCGGCTGCTCAACGAAATCCAGATCGAAAACTTCCTGCGCTACCGCGAGCAGTTCGGCCCCCTGCTGAACGCATACGAGTTACAGGCAGTACCGGCTTGGGAATTGCCCGACATCCGGCGCATCCTGCCCTTCGCAGGGGTGAATACCGGCCTGGACACGCGTAACATTCCCGTCTGGCGCGGTTTCACGGAGGGGGAAAACGAATTGCTGCTGCGCTGGGGTCGTCCCGATCCGCCGATTTACAACACCGCCAACGCCGAAGGAGCGCCGAATATCTGGGCCGTACGCTACCGGCATTCGTTCGACAACCGCTTGCGGTTTGGTTTTACTGCCGAAAACGACGCCGGCGAGGCATTTTTCACCGGAAGCAACAAACACGGATTCGATTTTTACAGCGCCCACCTGTTTGTGCAAAACGCCTCCCCTGTCCTGCAAACACTCGCACTCGGCGACTACTCCGCCCGGATGGGACAGGGCCTGCTCCTGCAAACGCGTTTTGCCGCCGGAAAAACAGCCGAAACCACCAGCATCGCCCGTGGCGGCGGACGTATCGGCCCGTATGCGGCTTTTGGCGAGGCGTTTTTCCTGCGCGGCGCAGCAGCAACTATAAATCTCGGGAAGCACTGGGAAATCACGGCGCTTGCTTCTTACCGTCGCCGCGACGGGAACATTACGGCGCCTGCCGATACCACCGATCAGGATTTTCCGGATGTGGCGTTCACCGCGCTGCAACTCTCCGGCCTGCACCGCACACCAACCGAAATCGAAGACGAAAACGCTATCCAGGAATGGGTCGGCGGGATCGCGGCTACACACAAATGGAAAAACGGCCAGGTGTCGGTCAACGGCCTGCACATCCGCTACGACAAACCCTGGCAGCCGCCCACTGCCTTACACCGGAAGTTTGTGTTTCAGGGCGACCGACTCAGTGGCCTCAGCATAGACTACAACTGGCGCCAACGCAACTGGTACGCCTTCGGCGAAATAGCCCGCAGCGACAACGGCGGCATGGCGACACTGAACGGCCTGCTTTTCGCCGCCGACCGCCGGGTAACGCTGGCTGTTTTGCACCGCAGCCTCGGGCGCGATTACCAGTCGGTGTACGCCGCGCCGTTTGCCGAAACTTCCGGGGCGAGCAATGAGCAGGGCCTGTACCTCGGCGCCGACGTCCGTTTCGGGCGTACCTGGCAAATTAATGCCTACGCGGATGTGTGGCAACACCCCTGGCTGCGTTTCGGGGTAAATGCCCCTTCGCGTGGCAGCGAATACCTCGGCAGGATCATCTGGAACCCCAAACGCGGGGTGTCGGTGTATGCGCTGTGGTTCATGGAGGTCAAGGAACGCAACGGAACAGGCGAAACCACCGGCCTGGTGGAAAACCGGCGCAGCCGCCTGCGCCTGCACGCGAGTTACAAAGTCGGTTCGGGTGTGGAATTGCGCAGCCGGATTGAGTGGACGGGGTTCGAGGCACTTCCGCAGCCGCGCTCTCGGGGGTATCTGGCGTATCAGGAGGCGGTGGTACGGCCCTTGGGGTCGCCGGTTTCGGGCACCGTCCGGTTTGTGATTTTCGATACGCAGGACTACGATGCGCGGGTGTACACGTTTGAAAATGATTTGTTTGCCGCTATCAGCATACCCGGATTCGCAGGGCGCGGCTCCCGGTATTTCCTCAACCTGAATTGGCGGGTCAACGACTGGTTTCGCCTCGAAGCGCGTGTGGAGCAAACGATACAGCGCATTGCCGCCAGCGACTCCGGACAAACCGGGCGGTTCAACGAATGGAAATTGCAGGCCCGGTTCAAGTTTTAGGGGTGGTTGGCTGTTGGCTATTGGCTTCCGATTAAGAGTACACCAATAAATTTTATATTACGCTCAGGAAAGCCAACCGCTAAAGGCCAACTACCAACAGCCCATATCAGTTCACCGCTTCTACGCCGGCGATTTCCGGAATTTTCCCTTTGATCGCTTCGGCGATGCCGGCGCGCAGGG
Organism: uncultured Saprospiraceae bacterium; assembly: GCA_964392655.1. Classification (GTDB taxonomy): domain Bacteria; phylum Bacteroidota; class Bacteroidia; order Chitinophagales; family Saprospiraceae; genus M3007. Next base: position 16,970 of record CAYMQY010000037.1, on the reverse strand, counting down.
TCATACCCGACATGGCGCAGGACTCGCACATGCCCATCCAGCGGATTTTCACGTGCATATCGTCGGTCACATCCACTAATTCCACGTCGCCGCCGTCCACGCGCAGGTGGGGGCGCACGGTTCCCAAGGCATCCTCAATACGCTGGAGCAGCACTTCCTTTTCGTTCTCTTGCATTTTCTGCGTCAATTTTTTGCAAAGGTACAAGTCGAGTGCGGAAAAGCCGCGCACTACTGCTTCAACTTGTCCCGAAACTTCTCGCGGAATTTTTTCACTTTCGGCCCGACCACATACACGCAATACGACTGTGTCGGGTTACTCCTGAAGTAATTTTGGTGATACTCCTCCGCTTTGTAAAACTTGTCGAGCGGGCTGATTTCCGTCACAATCGGATCGTCCCAGAGTTCGGCCGCAGCAATTTTTGCAGCTTCGGCAGCGGCTTTTTGCTCGGCATTGTGGTAAAAAATGACCGAGCGGTACTGCGTGCCCACGTCGTTGCCCTGACGGTTGAGGGTGGTCGGGTCGTGGGTGGTGAAAAACACTTCGAGGATTTCCGCAAACGAAACAATTGCAGGGTCGTATGTGATTTGGGCGACTTCGGCATGTCCGGTGGCGCCTGTACAAATTTCGCGGTATGTCGGGTTGGCGATGCGTCCGCCCGAATACCCGCTTTCCACTTTGAGCACGCCGTTCAGTTCCTGGTAAACGGCTTCTACACACCAGAAGCAGCCACCGCCCAGCGTGGCGACCTCGGTTTTTCCACTTCCCGACTGTGCCGGAACGGTCGGGGCAGATGGTTGATTCATGAGCATGGCATTGTCTTTTTTGGGCGCTTCCTGTGCAAAATGACAGGATGTGCCGAGTACGGAAAAAGAAAAAAGCAAAAGTGTTTGTTTCATGGTCTGCATTCTTTGTCGCGTATAACAGCGCAAACACCGACTGTGTTTTTCCACCAAAGATTCAGTCTCCCGGAAGTCGCCTGACCGACAAGTTCCCGCCTATCTTTGCCGCCCATTCGTACTTCGCAAATCGTAACTCGTACTTCGTAAATCCATGTTCCCGAACCGCCCGATCATCCTTGCCTCAAAAAGTCCACGCCGCAGCCAGTTGCTGCGCGAAGCCGGTTTTGATTTCAGCGTTCACGGCCTTGATGTGGACGAAAGTTTCACCGACGACATGCCGGTGGAAGAAGTGGCCGAGTATCTCGCCCGACGCAAGGCACTGGCCGGCCGCCATTTAGTTCAGGATCGGGAAATCCTGCTTTCCGCCGACTCCGTGGTGATCCTGAACGGGAAAATTTACAACAAACCCGAAGACTACGACGACGCGTTTCGCATGATCCGCCTGCTTTCTGGCGCGCAGCACACGGTCATCACCGGGGTTTGCCTGCACGCTGCCGAACAGGAACGCTCGTTTTCCGACCGCTCGGAAGTGCATTTTGAACCGTTGAGCGACGAAGAAATTGACTACTACATCCGCACCTGCAAACCCTTTGATAAGGCAGGCGCTTACGGGGTGCAGGAATGGATCGGGCTGTGCAAAATTCGCCGCATCGAGGGTTCGTACGCCAATGTGATGGGACTGCCTGTACACCGGGTTTATGCCGAATTGCAGCACTTTCGCGAAGCAAGTAGTTGAACGCCGCTGCCGGCGTGCTACTTTTGCCGACACAACTTGAAACAAGTCATCGGTACTTGATTGAAAATGACAGAACAACCCGCTCCCAAAGTTCAGGTCCGCCTGCCCCTGTTGCTCGCCGCTGTGCTTGCGGTCGGCATGTTTATCGGACAACAATTGCCCCGATACGAAAACCACCTCTGGTTCACACCCGACGCATACCGCTCCTCGAATTCGATGGGCACGCTGGACGAAATTCTCCAGTATGTGGAAGCCAAATATGTGGACTCGGTGGACACCAAAGCCCTGCAAGACGGCGCCATCGCCCACGTGCTGGAACAACTCGACCCACATTCGGTGTACATCACGCCGGAAGAACTGGAACACGAAGAAGAGGTACTGAACGGAAACTTTGAGGGTATCGGCATCGAATTTCTGCTCATTGACGACACCATACAGGTCGTTGCGCCACTCGCCGGCGGTCCTTCCGAAGCGGTCGGCATCCTCGCCGGCGATAAAATCGTGACCATTGAGGACTCGCTGGTTGCCGGAGTAAAAATTACCAATGCAGAAATTTTTGAAAAACTCCGGGGACCGCAAGGCTCCAAAGTCAGGCTCGGTGTACGCAGGGGAAAAGAAGGTAAACTCCGGCAGTTCACCATCACCCGCGACGTCATTCCCGTGAAAAGCGTGGAAGTGGCCTACATGCTCGACAAAGAAACCGGCTACATTAAAATCAACCGGTTCAGCGCACCTACCTACCAGGAGTTTATGGAAGAACTTCGCCGCCTCGTGGAGGAAAAAAGTATGAAAAACCTGGTGCTCGACTTGCGCGGCAATCCCGGCGGCTACCTCAACGAAGCGACCGATTTGCTCAGCCAACTTTTCCCCGAAGGCAAGTTGCTCGTGTACACGGAAGGCCGCACCGAAGAAAGGCAGGACTACAAAAGCAATGGACGCGCGCGATTTAACATCGAAAACGTAGCCGTGCTGGTGGACGAAGGCTCCGCATCGGCCAGCGAGATCGTGGCCGGCGCCATTCAGGACCACGACCGGGGTTGGGTCATTGGGCGCCGCACTTTTGGCAAAGGTTTGGTGCAGGTGCAATACCCGCTCAGCGACGGTGGCGGCCTGCGGCTGACCATTTCCCGCTACTATACACCCAGTGGGCGCAGCATTCAGCGGGCATATAAAGACCAGGAAGACTACGACCACGAAGCCGAACGCCGGCTGCAGAACGGCGAACTCGCTGATGCCTCCAAAATTCAACAGGCCGATTCCACCAAATACTACACCGGTATGGGGCGTGTGGTGTTTGGCGGCGGCGGCATCACGCCGGACGTGTTTATTCCGTTGGACACCTCTTTCAATACCGACTATTTCCTGTCGGCGCTGCAGTTTTTGCCCCAGTTCGCGTCCAGGTGGATGGAAAAACAAAACAAGGCCACACTGCCCGACAAACCCGAAGCCTTCTCGCAGCAGTTCCGGGTGCCCGATCCGTTGCTGATAGAGTTTGTAAAATTTGTCGAATCGCAAGGAGTCGCCGCAAATGCCGGCGAATTGGAGCGTTCCAAACCCGAACTAAGCCGCCTGCTCAAAGCGCGCATCGCCAAACTATTATTTCAAGAAGAAGGCCAGTACCGGGTGCTCAACGACGACGACCCGGCTGTAGAAAAAGCGCTGCACGTGCTGCGCAGCGGTGTGCCCGTTGCGAAGAAATAGGCATATCAGCCCACGGCTGAAGCCGTGGGCTGATATGCGCCGGATCTTCAGTCCTTGAGTTATCCCTACGGCCAAATCAGAGCGGCCAACCGCCTCGTCCCCTGCTCGTCTCTGATTACCAATTGATACGCCCCCGGTTGCAGGCCTTGAATTTCTGTGAATGTCAGTATTGTGAGCGTATTCGAGCGCCAAGCAACGACTTTGTTTTCCACCGGATGACCGAGACAATCCACCAGATCGAGTTGAGCCGGCGACAGGTCGGTATTTTCCAAAAGCAAAAAGGATAATTCCCGCAGATCCCGGTTGTAGGAGAAGAAACCTTCGCGGGAATTGTTGAAGCCGTTTTCGTTCAAAAAACCGCTCAGTGTGAGCCATGCCCCTGCCATGTCGGGCAGGCCATAGCCCCGCAAGGTATCGGGCGCGTTGGCTTGATCGGCGCCGGCAAAAACAGCGTCCAGAATTTCGGCGGCCGTTTTTTCCGGGAAAGCGCTCCACAAACTTGCCAATGCCCCGGCCAGCATGGGCGAAGCAATGGAGGTGCCGTTGGAAACGTCGAGTTCAGCGCCGGTTGCGCCGGCTACTACTACCATCGCACCCGGTGCCACGAGGTCGGGTTTGATGCGCCCGTCGGCGGTCGGGCCTTGCGAACTGAAGGATGCCCGCTCGCCGTTGTGCTCCACCGCGCCCACCGAAATGACTCCCGGCGCATCGGACGGCACGCCGATGTACGTCCACACTTCGTCGCCAGAGTTGCCGGCGCTGTTGCAGACGATCATGCCCTTCGTCGCCGCGATGGCCGCCCCGCGCGAACCGATCGCCGTGCGCCCGTCCAGTACGGCGTATTTGTGGCTAAGGGTAGTGTCGTTGAACACCGTATAGCCCAGCGAGGCGTTGAGAATGTCGGCTCCGAGGCTGTCGGCCCATTCGGCGGCGGCGATCCAGTTGGCTTCCTCGATGGGAAATTCGCCGCCGGTATCCTCGGTTTTCAGCAAAAAATACGTTGCTTCGGGAGCAGTTCCGACAAAATAGCCGGGCAGGTTACCGGCCATTACGGACAACACTGAAGTGCCGTGCGCCGCACTTTCAAACACGGCGCCGTCGCGCTCTACGAAGTCCCAACCCTCGTAAAGTTTACCTTGCAGGGCTACGCTGTCGAAAAGCGCAATCGTGTCGGCATCGGCAAAACCGCCGTCCATGACCGCCACCCAGATGCCGTTGCCGCGTTGCCCGATCGCATGCAACAAGGGCACACCGAGCAGGCTGTTTTGCAGGGCGGCAAAGCCGGCCACGGAAGCGCCCTGCGCGATGGGCACTTCTTCCAGCGGCGCCCGTTTTTTGGGCGGGCGGTTGGGCGGATTCCGCACCGGAATGTCCGGCCCGACGTACTGCACTTTTTTCACAAAAGGCAAGTTCGCCAACTTGCTTGCCGTGGCCGTATCGGCGATAACCGCCGCCGCATTGAGCCATCGGGAGGTGTTATGAATCACAGCTCCGGCGGTTTCCAACGATTTAAGGTAATCCGGATTTACCGGCAAGTCGTTTTCGACCACTGCGATGCCGGCGCGTGCGCGGCGATCCAGCGCGCGGGCCGACAGAAATTCCGCCGGGCGGCAGGTGCAGTACGGGTTGTTGTTTTTATCGGAAAACTCCACCCACCACTTCACGGGCCGGGATGATTGGGTGTACGCCGGGGTCAGGCAAACAATTGACAACAGGGCTAATATCAGTTTTTGAGTCATTTTTTTAGAAGGTTGGAGCGGATTGGACACGGATGCCACGGATAAGACACGGGTTTTCACCATTTTTCAAAGGTGTACTGTGAAAATCTGTGTCCAATCCGTGGCATCCGTGTCCAATCCAATAACAACAGGCAAATTCAATACATCCGCACCAGATCGAACTCCACGCGGCGGTTTTGTGCGCGTCCTTTGGCGGTTTTATTGCTCGCAATCGGTTTGGTTTTGCCGAAGCCTTTTGCCGTGAGGCGTTCGGCTTCAACGCCCAGTTCAACGAGTTTTTCCATGCAGCGGTTTGCGCGACGGTTCGAAAGTTCCAGATTTTTTTTGGCTTTGCCCTGACCGTCGGTATGCCCCGAGATCGTAACGCGGTAGTTGGGGAAGTCCTGGAGGATTTCCGCCACACGCTGCACCACCGGGATGGACTCCGGCAGCAGTACATCCGAATTCGTCTCGAACTGGATTTTTTTACCTTCGGTGTTCAGCAGTTTTTTGGTTTCCTTTTTCAGTTCCGGGCAGCCCATGTTGGCCAGGGTGCCTGCCGATTTCGGGCAGCGGTCCTCCGAATCCTGTAGGCCGTCGCCGTCGGTATCCGGACAGCCGTGGAATTTGGCAATCCCGTGTTTTTGCGGGCACTTGTCTTCCGAATCCTGAAGGCCATCGCCGTCGGTATCCGGGCAGCCCTGAAAGGCAAAAAGTCCTTTTTCATCGGGGCATTTGTCCGCCACATCCGGCAGGCCGTCGGCGTCTTTGTCGGGGCA
>CAYMQY010000037.1:0-11036 GCA_964392655.1 uncultured Saprospiraceae bacterium | reverse complement strand
TCGCCGTCGGCATCCGGGCAACCGCGTGCCGACAGCACGCCGGCTTTTTCGGGGCACTCGTCCTGCTCGTCAATGATACCGTCGCCGTCGGCATCGGGGCAGCCGGCGAGTTTACGTGGCCCGGGCGCGAGCGGGCACTTGTCTCGTCGGTTTGGAATCCAGTCGCGGTCGGTGTCCACGTAACTGATGCGGTGCGAAAGCGTAATGCCTGCGAACGCGTACCAGTCGCGTTTGTCAGCGATGCCGGAGATGCTCACGCCGTCGAGCCGGTCGGTTTGCGTGGGCCGCAGCCCCAGTTCGAAGCCGATGAGCCAGTAGCGACTGATGTCCCACTTGAAACCGCCGCCGAAAATAAATACCGGAGTCGGGGGATCTGAAGGCGCATTTTTATCAGCGAGGATACGTTCGGCGGACACGCTTGGATTCAGTTCGGGGTTGTCGTTGTAGTCGGTTTTCGGTTTAAAAAAGGTGTATCCAGCCCCGGCAAACACGTATGGCGCGAAGATTTTCCGGAAGCGCCAGCCGTTGCGGCGGCGGCGGCCAAAGATGTCCCATTCGAGCAGCAGGCCGGCTTCGTGAAAGTCGGTGGTAAACTTGAAGGCTCGTTCCGAGCGCCAGTACGGCTCGGTGAAGTGCGACTCGTCACCGGCAATTTTTCCGCCGAGGTAATTGAAGCGAAAGGCAAAGGAAGGGCCGATGTGCCGGCGTACCAGCAGACCGTATCCGACCTCGCGGGTTTTGTAGTCGAAATACGTTTCTTCGTTCAGGTCGCCGGCATACGCGGTAAAACCGCCGGCGATGCCGATTTCCCAGGTTGTCTGGGAAAAAAGAAGCGAAGGGGCCGCGAAAAGCAGCCAGAGGAAACCGAGTTGTTTCATCTAAAAACCGAAGGTGAACAGATTAGAAAAAAAGTACGCGTCAAAAGTACGGCACCGCTTCCTAAGCTAGCAATCCCCGTGCCGTTAATAGACGGCCGCTCCATGATTTGTTGGCAACTTTCAATTTCTCAAGTCTACGTTTTTTCTACTTTTGCCCGCTTTTTACCACGGCTACAAGCAGCGACTGTTTTTTTCAGACAGGATTATCAAGATTTACAGGATTCAACCGATATGCGACTAAAAACCTTGGAAATCAAAGGTTTCAAATCTTTTGCCAACGAAACCGTCATCCATTTCAATTCGGATGTGACGGGGGTGGTTGGCCCGAACGGCTCGGGCAAAAGCAATGTGGTGGACGCTGTGCGTTGGGTGCTTGGCGAGCAAAAAAGCAAGGAACTGCGGTTGGACAAGATGACCAGCGTGATTTTCAACGGCACCAAAAAACGCAAGGAAGGCCAAATGGCCCAGGTGTCGCTGACCTTTGAAAACTCCAAAAATATCCTGCCTACCGAGTTTCAGACCGTCACCATCAGCCGAATGCTTTACCGCAGCGGCGAAAGCGAATACCGCCTGAACGGCGTGCCCTGTCGCCTGAAAGACATCACTTCGCTGTTTCTGGACACCGGGATCGGCGCCGATTCCTACGCCATCATCGCGCTTAATATGGTCGAAGACCTGCTCAGCGACCGGGAACAGGCCCGCCGGCGTATGTTCGAGCAGGCCGCCGGCGTGAGTAAATACAAAGCCCGCAAACACGAAACCCAACTCAAACTGGAGGCCACTACTGCCGACCTCGACCGCGTGGAGGACTTGCTTTACGAGATTGAAGATCAACTGAAAAAACTCGAAAAGCAGGCACTCCGCACCAAAAAATTCTACGAACTCAAGGACGAGTACAAAGCCCTGAGCATCGAACTGGCCGTGCAAAACCTGGCCCGTCACCGAAAGGACTACAAGGAACTCGAAGCCCAGATTCAGCGCGAGGAGGACAACTACCGCGGCGCCGAGGCCAAAGCCCGCCAACTCGAAGCCGAAATTGAGGCCCTGCGCAAAACCCATACCGACAAGGAAACCTCGCTCAGCGAGCAACAACAGGAAGTGAACCGCCTGACCGGGCGCATCCGCGGCAAGGAGAATGAAAAAAACATGCTGGCGCAAAAGCGCTCCTTCGTGGAGCAGGATGCTGCCCGCCTCGACGACCAGATTGCCCGGGCCGCCGATACCATGCGCCGCCTCGAAGGTGAAATCGAAGGCTACCAGACCGACCTGAACTACGAGAAACGCGTGGAGGCCGACCTCGAAGCCGAACTTGATCAGGCCAAACAAGCCCTCGAAAAAGTACGCACCGATCACAACCTGCTCAAAGGCAACCTTGACGAGTTTGTACGCGAACAGCAAGCCGTGGAGCGCGTGCTTGTGGACCTGGAAAAGCAAAAAGCCGTTCAGCAAAACCAGATCGAAAACCTGCGCCGCGATGTGGAGCGCACCCTCGCCGACGTGGCCATGCGCCGTACCGAAATGGAAGGGCTGGAAGGCAAAATTGCCGAACTGAATCGCCATGTTCAGGGGCAGCAGGACAAGATCGGAAAACTGGAAACTGCCGAGGAAAAACGCCGAGCCGACATCGCCGCCAACGAGCGCGATATCGAGGCTATGACCAAAAAATTAGCCGATCACAACCGCATCCTCGACGCCAAGCGCAACGAGTACAAACTAACCAAAAGCATGGTGGAAAGCCTCGAAGGTTTTCCCGAAAGCATCAAGTTCCTGAGCCAGCAAAAAGACTGGGCCAAAAACTGCCCCTTGCTCAGTGACCTGATCTATGTGCGCGAAGAGTACCGGGTCATCATCGAAAACTACCTCGAGCCCTACCTGAATTACTACGTGGCGCCCAATGCCGCCGCCGCCGTGGAGGCCATCCAGTTGCTCGGCAGGAGCCAGAAAGGGCGCGCCAATTTTTTCCTTCTCGATGCCTTTTCTCAATACGAGCCACCACTCCTGCTCATGCCCGCCGGTCAGCAGGCGATTGACCTGGTGGAAGTGGATCCACAGTACCGTTTGCTGGTAGCGCATTTGCTGGAAAATGTGCTGATTGTGGATGATTCTGCTTCTCCCCTACCCTCCGGGGCGGACTCCGCCATGACCCTTATTTCCAAATCCGGCACGTTTGTGCGCCGCCGGTTTAGCCTCAGTGGCGGCTCGGTCGGCCTTTTTGAAGGAAAAAAAATCGGGCGCAAGAAAAACCTGGAAATCCTCGATGTGGACATTCGCAAACTCGAGGCCGCCGAAACGGATTACAACAACCGCCTCGGCACCTTGCGCGCGCACTTGCTCAGCCTCAAGAATGCCGACCAGACGGTGCTGCTCAACCGCGAACGCGAAGCACTCGGGCGTTTGCAAAGCGAGCATGCCGGACTGCGCGCCCGACTGGACAACATCGCTACGTTTGTCCAGAATTTCGATGCCAAAGCAACCGAAAGCGGCGATCTGATTCAGCAACTCGAATCCAGCAATGCGAACATCGAGACCCAACTGAAAGAGCGCCAGGCCGAAGCCGCCAAACTGCGTGACCGGCTTAGCAATGCCGACGGCTCGTTCCGCGAAGTGGCCGAACAACTCAGCCGAAACAGCCACGAATACAACCAGAAAAACATTGAGTTCATTCGCCAGCAAAACAAAGTGAACGTATTCCAGCAAGAACTTGCCTTCCGGGAGAAAAACCTGGCCGAACTACGTGCCCAAACCCAGCAGAACCAGACAACCAAAACCAAAAACCTGGAAGAACTGGCGTTCGTAACTGCCGAAATTACCCGTATAGAAGCCGAACTCACAGCCGGCTACGCCGAAAAAAAGGCCCAGGAAGCCACGCTCAGCGCCGCCGAGCAGGTGTATTTCAAAGCCCGGAATGAAATCCACGAGCGCGACAACCTCCTGCGCGAACTGTACCGCAAACAACAGGATTTGCAGGGCGCTATCAACCGGCTGAAGGACAAATTTACCGACGTCAAGTTCGAGATCACGGCCATCGGAGAGCGCCTGCGTGCAGAGTTCGGTATGTCCGTGAACGAGGTCATCAACAACGAACCCGACCCAAAATACAACCGCGAAGCGCTGGAAATCGAGGTCAACAACCTCAAGCGCCGGCTGGATAATTACGGAGAAATAAACCCCCTGGCAGTCGAGGCCTACAACGAAATCAAGGAGCGTTTTGACAGCATCGCTACCCAGCGTGACGACATCCTTGCTGCCAAAGAAAACCTGCTGCAAACCATGAAGGAAATTGAGGAAACCGCTACGAAGCGCTTCCTGGAGTCCTTCGAGCAGGTGCGGGAGAATTTCATTCGGGTGTTTCGAACCCTGTTCACCGAAGACGACTCCGCCGATCTTCTACTCGCCAATCCCGGCAATCCGCTGGAATCCGACATCAACATCATCGCCAAGCCTAAGGGCAAGCGCCCGCAGACCATCGCGCAGTTATCCGGCGGCGAAAAAACACTCACGGCCACGGCGTTGCTGTTTGCGCTATACCTGCTCAAACCTGCGCCGTTCTGCATTTTCGATGAGGTAGATGCCCCACTGGACGACGCCAACATCGAGAAGTTCAACCGCATCATCCGGGAGTTTTCCAAGGACTCGCAGTTCATCGTCGTCACCCACAATAAGGCTACCATGGCAGCTGTGGACACGATTTACGGGGTGTACATGCCCGAGCAGGGTGTGAGCGCTGTGGCGCCGGTAGATTTCCGGAAGTTGAGCCATGAGGCGTTGGTGTTTGAGGCGGGGTGAGTCGAGTGATCTGCCCAAGAATTTTCAATCAGGGTGAAAATTTCAGGAATATCGTACATTTACGCCCTCGTTAACAAACCTTACGCACACTTTTATGAGCAAAATTTTTGATTCCATCAAGAAAACAATCGCAGACATCGAAGGAGATGTCCAAAAATTTGATGCCGGTAACAACGCAGCCGGCGGCCGCGTTCGCAAGGCAATGCAGGACTTGAAAAATCTTGCGCAGGACCTTCGCAAAGAAGTACTGGATGTTAAAAACTCCAGAACAGCGAAGTGATCAGGCCAATAATTTGACCCGCTACCGGATCAAATCAGTCACAAATTCCAGTTATTAAAAAACATGAGCCATCCCAATGATTTGAGATGGCTCATGTTTTTTTACCGTAATAGCGAGGCTTGATTTATGCCTGACTTTCGCCGGCAGTTGAAGTATAGCGCTTCAACTCCTTGATACGGGCCTTTTTACCTACCAGTCCACGCAGGTAGAACAAACGCGCGCGACGAACACGACCGCGTTTTACCACCTGAACAGAAGCAATGTTCGGGTTTGAATAGGCAAAAATACGTTCTACTCCCACACCATGAGACATCTTGCGCACGGTAAATGTGCGCGTGAGGCCGTGACCCTTGATTTGAATCACATCACCCCGGAAGTCTTGCTCACGTGTTTTGTCGCCTTCCACAATACGGTAAGTGACGACAATGGTATCTCCGGTTTTAAATGCCGGAAAATTCGGCGCATTCAGCAGTTGGCCGTGCACAAACTGGATGGCTTCCAATTCTTTCATGATATCTTGTTAATTAGTGTACCTCGTTTCAAAAAATGAGGCGCAAAGGTAATTTGCTTCGTTGCGAAATAAAAACAAAGTGCAGAAATTTTATTCGGTGCGTACAAAAATCAAACACAACGTTAAATGTTTCAACATTTATTTTTTTAACACTTGAACATTCTACCTTTGTGGCGCGTTACAGCAAACTAAATTCCTTCACCGTTCTAAAAAATTATTATCTGAACATGAAAAAAGCACTTTTTCTCCCGCTTCTGGCTATTCTTGCAATGGCTGCTACCTCCCCCACCGCCTACAAAGTTGATCTGGTTTCCAGCAATATCGTCTGGAAAGGGTACAAAGTTACCGGCGAGCACTCCGGTACCGTCAAGTTGAAAAACGGTAACTTGCAGCTGACCGACGGCAAACTCACAGGTGGTTCGTTTGAGGTGGACATGACTACCATCACTAACATTGACATGGAGGGCGGTACTGCAGCAAAACTGGTTGGCCACCTGAAAAGCGACGACTTCTTTGGCGTAGAAAAATACCCGACCGCTAAATTTGTCATCACCCGCGCAATACCGACAGATAGCAAAGGCAACTACAAAATCGTAGGCAACCTGACAATCAAGGAAACTACCAAAGAAACCAAATTCCAGGCAAACCTTACCGAAGCAAATGGACAGGTAACCGCTACCGGTAAAATTACTATTGACCGCTCGGAGTACAATGTTCGTTATGGCTCCGGCTCGTTTTTTGACAATCTGGGTGACAAAACCATCTACGACGAATTTGACCTGAATGTCACGCTTGTTGCAAAGAAATAAGCCCTGTACAGCAAATCAAACGCAAGCCATGCCGTCCGATGAAATCACTTCATCGGACGGTTTTTGTTTGACAATTCCCGTACCTTCGTGCTCCTTATTTTTGCCTTGCTGTACAATTTTGAGCCAGTTCGGCGTTTTCGAGAAAAACAGGTACCACATATCGGTCAAAACATACTTTTTCGAATGCTTCGCGTTACATCCCTTCTGTGCATAATCGCTATGCTGTTTTTGCTAACAGCATTTCGTTTTGACAATGGGCCAATGTTCTCCACGTTTGCCCTTCCAGTAAATACCACTTTGGCTCATGCAGCAGCTAATCAGAATGAGGTCGGGGAAAACTCCTGGCATAGTGATGCAGACAATGGTTCCTTTGCCTCGGAAGACACCGGCTTGCGTGTACTAATGCTGAACTCTACCGCCTACGACAGTGCTTATGTGGCCAAAATGAAAACACTGATTGCAAAGCGAATCCCGGGAGTCACATTCACCGATTACTGGGGAAGCGATGCTCAGAACTTGTCCCAAATCCTCACCAACCACCAAATTGTAGTCGTTACGTATCCGGCCAAAGGCTCCAGCAAGCAAGTACGCGCATTCGGCAAGGCACTGAAGCAATTCGCTCAACAAGGCGGGTCGGTCATCTTTAGCGGCACAGATCAATTTGGCATACTCCAGTACTACGGCTTGTTTGACCTGGATTTTGGGTACTTCTGTTCCGGAATCAAGGTACATGAAGATGTTACTGAACACCCGGTACTTGCAGGCACGCCAACTGATTTTGTTTTGGCAAATTATGCCTATCCCCTAGACATCTCCGACCCCGGATTTGTCGTACTCGCCAACATCAACGGGTACCCGGCTGCAGGGGTAAAATCCATTGGTTCCGGGAAGGTCGTATACCTCGGACTGGAGTACTATTATGATGAACCGGTTTCCACTCAAATTTTAGAAAACACAATACGCTGGTTGGCCCTGAGCCACGATGAACTTGCGGCAGAAAACAATCTGGCGACCAATGAGAATACCACCTGGCAACAAGCTCGATTTGCACGGCGCAGTGAAGAGCGCTTGTTTGCGGGTAGCGGAGGCCAAACTGTCTCTTCATCTTTATCAGCAGCCTTTGAACTAAAAATTTATCCTAACCCTTACTTTGAGAAAGGGACGCTCGATATCAGTCTTGAAAAATCAGCACCGGTAACAGTTGAAATGACCGATGAACGCGGGGGACTTATTGCCGTACTCCTACCCTACCGAACCTTAAGCCAGGGTTTTTATCGTCTTGAATTACCGAATGTTCCAAATGGTGTTTATTTTGTGAAATGCCAGGTTGGCAACCAAACAACTGTAAAAAAAGTGGTAAAATTGACACCACAGTAAAAACATTGCCCAGTCTTGCTGACTGAGGCCACCCCTGATTCGAGTCAGACAGAAAGGAAATCAACTACTTCAGGTGCTCTATTTTTATTTGCAGATCGGTATCGAACCAATTCGGTACCGATTTGCTTTTTTAGCATGCAGGAATTGCCCACACTTTTTATGAGGTAGCCCGTACGGGGCACATTTCCGGGAATACGTCCGCCTGTTTGGCATAATCCAGCTTCAATAATTTTCATCCTGCAACCCTTTAATTCTGTGATTTCATTGTTTTCCCCTCGCATCTACGTTTGAGTCACACAGAGATAAAAGACAATTAACTTTTTATTTTTCAAATATTTACGCTAATATTTCATTAAAAAAAATCCGACAAATCACCGAGATTGTACTTTAGCGCTTATGGGTATATCCGCATTTTTGTAGCGTGAAATATTCAACAAGCACTGCTATGGACACGATTAACAAAGTTCAGTTCTTCAAAAGCACGCCTCTTTTTGAAGCACTCAACCACGAGGAGTTGGAACTCCTGGCGGAAAAGGCTCATTACCGGAAGGCCCCCAAATTCCAGTTCATTTTTATGCCGGATGAGGTGGCGGACCATGTGTACTTCCTGCTTGACGGTCGTGTAAAAACCGGCACCTTTTCCGTGGAAGGACGTGAGGTAATCAAAGAAATTCTCCAGCCGGTCACCCTTTTTGGCGATCTGGCACTTGCCGGAGAAACTACCCGGAGCGAGTTTGCCCAGGCCCTGCATGACGATGTCGGATACCTTGCCATTCATGTTACTGACTTTCAACAGCTCATGCAACGAAACCAGCGTCTGGTCTTTGCATGTCTGAAACACTTGAGCCTGCGCCTTCAGCGGGTAGAAGAACGCTTGGCCAAACTTGTACTGAAAGATGCCCGGGAGCGTATCATTGAGTTTTTGGTTGAGACTGCAGGTCGCGAAGGCCGGCGAGTCGGGTACGAGACGCTCGTCAAACACCACCTGACCCAACAGGATATAGCGAATTTGACAGGTACCAGCCGTCAAACTGTGACCTCCGTGCTGAATGACCTGCGCAAATCCAATCTGATTTACTTCAATCGAAACAGTATTCTGATCCGCGATATCGAAAAACTCGCCTGAATCGCATCCATTCTTAGGCGCACAGCCTGCCAAACAAATAAATCGCTGCAAGTTTGATGTTTCGAGGGCTTCCCACAAGATTGGGAGGCCTTTCGATTTTTGTACAAAAAAATTCCTCCCTTGGTTTTTTCAAAATGTTTATACATTCGCAGCACGGGTTTGAGCCACCCGTTTTCCCTGAACATTTCGTAGCGCTGCAATTGCGCTGCATTTTACAATCCCAATCCTCTCTCCCGTTGTAATTTAATGTAAAGGTTTAGGTATCCCGGAGTTTTGGACAGAGCCGTCCATTACCCCTAATCGTCATCCCGCGCCTGGTTTTGCTTGGCAAACCCGATTCCTTTACCTTTAAATCGTGCATACCTATGTTCCAACGGGAAACCCGCTTTGGGGTTGTGCTCATCCTCTTCGTTACCAATGCCTTATTCGGTCAAAACCAACCCATTTCAGTTGAACTGACAGGAACCCTCGTTCGGGAACCCATGAATGTTTTTCCAGGTCAAACAGCCGTGTCAGTATGCGGCCTAAAATCCGGGAAAACCTATCAGGTCATTTCAACACCCGCATTGCCCGACCAAAAAGACGTCTTCACACTGGCGCTCACCGATCCCAAACAAGAAATGGCTGCAAGATTGCAGTCGCCTCCAGACCGCCCACATGTGCGCCGATTTACGGCCGCAGGAAGTTGCGCCATGTTTCTGCTAGAGGCCACCGCATTCCTGAATGAAATGAAAAATGAAGTTCCCATGTACCTCTCGGCAAGTTGCATAGACTGTGAAGACGAAAACTCGTCGTTAAAACTGGCTAAAACACTTGCAGATGCCGCCAACCTGGTTGTCACGCAGGGAAACTCGGCAACCGATCTGGTGACCAATGTGCTCATTGGGGGGGATTGCTTTGACGTGTCGAACATAAAATCCACCGGTAGTTCCAACTCCCGCGGCACTTTTTCGCAGGGGCAATCCAGTGTAAATATTTCAAATGGTGTCGTCCTTTGCACCGGCCCCACCAGTGTGCTCCCCGGCCCGAATGATCTTCCCAACGTGAACGGAGGATTTGGCAACAACTCGTCCGACGACCCGCATCTGTCGTCCCTGACTTCGGGTAATCAATACGATGTTTCCATCATCGAATTTGACTTCAAGCCGACCGCAAACATGGTACAGTTCGATTTCGTATTCGGTTCGGAAGAGTACTGCGAGTATGTCAACTCGATTTACAACGACGTATTCGGTTTCTTCATCAGCGGCCCCGGCATCAATGGGGTACAAAACCTCGCAGTTTTGCCGGACGGGACGACGCCCGTTACGATCAACAACGTCAACCACCTGAAAAACCAGGCATACTACCGCAACAACAACACGTTCGGAACTTGCACGGGACTTTCCACGGTCGGCCTGAATGATATTCAGTTGGATGGTTTTACCAGTGTGCTGACCGCCACTGCCAACCTCATCCCTTGCCAAACTTACCACATCAAATTGGCCATAGCCGACATCGGCGACGCCAATTATACCTCTGCTGTCTTCTTGCGCGCCAATTCATTTGATGCCGGCGGGAAGGTGCTGGCCGAGGCCGTTTACCCCTCACCGGCCACCCCGTTTACCCGTGAAGGTTGCGGAAACAGTTTCATCCGGTTCTACCGGGGTACAGGCGATGCCAGCCAACCTTTACCTATTAAATATTCGATCGCACCTGGGAGCACAGCAATCCCCGGAGTTGATTACGGTGCATTGCCGACGAACATTGTAATTCCTGCAGGTCAAACCGAGATACTGGTGCCAATCCCGATTGTGAACGATCTGCTAAGCGAAGGGCCGGAGTGGTTTCGGCTGATCCTGGACAATTCATGCAGCTGCGACCAGCAGGGCGTCACCTTCAACATCGAAGACCATGCCCCGCCTGTAGTCAGCATGACCGACCAGATCGGTTGCTCCGGCAACGCTGTGCTGAACCCGGGCGTAACCGGCGGCCTCCCCCCTCTCACTTACCAGTGGAA
The DNA here is from genome assembly GCA_964392655.1 of uncultured Saprospiraceae bacterium. Lineage (GTDB taxonomy): Bacteria > Bacteroidota > Bacteroidia > Chitinophagales > Saprospiraceae > M3007. Next base: position 270 of record CAYMQY010000037.1, on the reverse strand, counting down.
TACCGGTCAAAACACACCTGGTATTACCGTATCCAGTTTTGGCAGCAGTGTGTACACCGTGACGGTGTCGGATGTTTGTGGTTTTAGTTCCACCGCAACCGCTACTGCCACCGTAGACCTGAGTCCGACAGCAATCCTCAGCGGGGTAGCACAGTTTTGCCCCGGCGGTAGCGGGACACTCCCGATCAATCTCACTGGAAACGGCCCCTGGATTGTCGGATACACCGCAAACGGCATTCCCCAAACGCAAACATTTACGAATAACCCGGC
>CAYMQY010000036.1:0-25148 GCA_964392655.1 uncultured Saprospiraceae bacterium | reverse complement strand
CCGCTCAACCCGTTAAACCCGCTCAACCCGCTCAACCCGTTAAACCCGCTCAACCCGTTTCATCGTATGAATCACTTCGACCTGTTCAACAACACTTGCTTCGAATGCAGCCGCCTGATTACGCGGCGGTACTCGACTTCTTTTTCCCTCGGCATCCGTTTGTTTGACAAGCGGTTTCGAGGCCCGATCTACGGGATTTACGGGTTCGTACGCTTTGCCGACGAAATCGTGGACACCTTTCATCAGCACGACAAAGAGGCGCTGCTTCGGCGATTTCGGGAGGATACCGGGCGGGCCATTGACGAACGCATCAGCCTGAATCCGGTGTTGCAGGCGTTTCAGGAAGTGGTGCACCGCTATGGTATTGAGCGCGAACTGATTGACGCTTTTCTGGACAGCATGGAGATGGATTTGTCCAAAAACACCTACGACGCGCGCGGTTACGAGCAGTACATCTACGGCTCGGCGGAAGTCGTCGGGCTGATGTGCCTGCGAGTCTTTTGCGAGGGCGATGATGCCCGCTACCAGTCGCTCAAGGCACCGGCTTGCCGGCTTGGTGCTGCGTTTCAAAAGATCAATTTCCTGCGCGACATCCGCAGCGACCACGACGAGCGCGGACGCGTGTATTTCCCCGGTGTGGACTTCCGGCACTTTGACAATGCCGCCAAACGGCAAATCGAAGCCGACATTCAGGCTGATTTCGACGCCGCGCTGGAAGGTATCCGCCGGCTGCCCGACGGTTCACGGCTCGGTGTGTACCTGGCATACAAATACTACACGCAGTTGTTTGCCAAGATCAAGCACGCACCCGCCCAGCGAATCGCCGAGGAGCGTTTTCGGGTATCGGACAAACGGAAAGTGTACCTGCTTTTCAGTTCGGCGGTACGCCACAGATTGAATTTTTTGTGAATCTTCGCGCCGGAATCGGACGACGGGACGAAAATCAGAACGCCCGCCAACTGCAAGGCATGGAACAATCCCCTGAAGTGATCGCCGCCATGCGGCAAATGCTGGCCGACAATGCCCGTGCTGCCGAAACTGTGGTGGCCACAGCACGCGCCGAGCGCGAAAAGGTAATCGGAGAACGCGCCGCCGCCCGGCAGGCCCTGCTGGATACGCAGCAAAAAAGCGAACAAATCGCCGCCGACTTTTACCGGGAGCACCACGACCGCATCGAAAAAGATATCCGGCAGATGCTGACCCGCGACTTTGCAGAGCGCCTCCTGCACGCGGGCGCATCGGTGAACACAGTGGTTGAACTGCTCCATGCGCCCGAAGGCATGGTTGCAAGCATCGCGGTAGACATCGGTTTCGTGCCGGTAAAACCACCCGAGTCGAATACGATGATCTACGCCCGGGCTTTTTTCAAGGACGAAGGCCGGGGTGGGTACTTGACTTTGCAATGGGGCGAAACAACCTGCCGCTTCTGGTATGAAATCGCCGCCCGTCCGGCGCTCTCCCTGCTCGAAATTCCCCGCGAAGAACACTGGGAAGCCCAGACAAATATTCCGAAGGCACATCGCCTGCAAGCGCTCATTTTTCTGGGCGAACAAATGCTGACCCGGCATTCGCCCGACTGCCAATACCGGTTTGAAGCGGACTCCATCGTGGTTTATTAAAAAACTCATCGCTCACCACTCATCACTCATCGCTTATCACTCATCACTACACGATGGACAATCAGCCGATTGACTTTGCCACATACGCCCAAACGCTTTCCCAAACCATGGCCGATGCCGTGGCTGCCGCCGAAGCCTTGCAAGCCGAAGCCGAAGCCGACCGCGAGGCCATGCATGCCGACGACGATGCCCGACGCGACCTGCTGCGCAGCCTCGAAAACAAGGCACAGCGCAAGGCGGAAGACGAGGTTCCTGCCCTGCGCAAACAAATCAGGCAGGAAATGGCTGCCATGCTCACCGAAAAACTGACCCGACTGGGCTGGACGAAGGAAACCATCGAAGAAACCCTGCACCGATAAAAATTCAAATCTTCGCGTACATTGCATGCTCAAAATACCCACCCTGTTCAGCATGCTCGTACTCACCGTTATTCTCGTCGTTTTAGCCGGCATCGGCCTGTATGTCGTCGGCATTTTCAACAACCTCGTGCGCCTGCGTAATGGCGCGGAAGAAGCGTTCAAGTCCATTGACGTGTTCCTCAAGCAACGCTACGACCTCATTCCCAACCTCATCAACACAATCAAGGGCTACACCCAATACGAAAGCGGTACGCTGGAGAAGATTGTGGCGCTGCGCAGTCAGGCCATGCAGGCCGGCGGCAAAGACGGCGGCGCTGCCGAATCGGCGCTTTCCGGCGCGCTCAAATCGGTGTTTGCTCTGGCCGAAAACTACCCCGACCTGAAGGCCAATCAGGAGTTTTTGCACCTTCAGGAAACGCTCTCAGGCCTCGAAGAAAGCATTCAGCGCGCCCGCCGCTACTACAATGCCAGCGTACGCGACCTGAACAATGCCGTGGAAATGTTTCCCGGCAACCTGTTCGCCTCCATCTTCGGGTTCCAGCGTATGGAGTATTTCGAAGTGGACGAGGCCGAAACCAAAAACGTAAACGTCCAATTCTGAAGCCATGACCCGGCGCTTGCTCCTGCTCCTGCTGCCCGTCTGGCTCGTGGCCAACCGCGCGCAAGCGGAATATTTCACCATCACCCGCTACCACATTGCCGTCGCGTTCACCGCCGAAGGGTACGCTGATTTCGAGGAAACCATCGAGGTGGAATTCACAGAACCCCGCCACGGTATTTTCCGGTTTATCCCGCTGCGCAGCGTCGTGAACGGCGAAACGGTGGACCGCATCGTGCGCAATATGGAAGTGGACGGTTTCAAATTTTCCACTTCGCATGAAAACAACAACCTCGTGCTGAAAATCGGCGACAAGGACGTGTACGTGGATGGCCGGCAAACTTACCGCATCCGGTACCGCGTGCTCAATCCGCTCAATTTTTTTGAGGAACACAGCGAGTTTTACTGGGATTTGCTGGGCATTCAGTGGCCGGTGGTGATGGACACGGTTACATTCGACCTGACTTTTCCCGATGCCGTTTCCCTGACGGAAAATGACGTGCGCTGCTATTCGGGTCCCGACGGCGCCACTACCACCGACAATGTCGCTTTCCAGGTGACGGCCAACCGGGTGAGCGGCCACAATACCTTGCAGAGACTCATGCCCAATGAGGGCCTGACGGTTGCCGTGCGCCTGCCCGGCGCCGTGTTCAAGCCGATGGACTCCTGGACGTACTTCCGCGAACGGCATGGACTGCTGCTGGCGCCCCTCTACTTTCTGTTTGCGAGTATTCTGGCGCTGTTCTTTGCCCGCAACCGGAAGCAAACGATAATGACCGAATTTTTCCCGCCGGCAGGGATTTCGCCGGCTATCGCGGGCGGATTTGTGGATCACAGCGTGGATCAAAATGACGTGCTCTGCCTCATCCCGCACCTGGCCAACCTGGGTTACCTGCGCCTGGAAATGGAAGAGGGCAGCGGTTTTTTTCAAAAAGACAACGTCATTTTTTACAAACTCAAGGAAGCCGGACCGGAGTTGATGGAATTTGAAAAACAGTTTTTCGACGCACTGTTTTCTACCGGCAGCCGGGTGGAACTCCGGGATTTGAAAGACAAATTTTACGTGCACCTGAACAGTGTTCGCACCGCCGTCAGCGGCTGGATACACGAACAGGGCTGGTACGAACCCGACCAGAAAACAATGGGTTGCATCACCGCGCTGGCCGGTTTGGGCGCCCTGATCTGGGGCGGCTACGCGGTATTCGGACAGGAAAACCTCGACGGTATTGCACTCATCGTCACCGGGATCGTGTTGTTTGTGTTTTCCGGACGGTTCAACAAACGCACCCCACTGGGCAATGAAACCTATCGAAAATTGGAGGGTTTCCGCCAGTTTGTAAAAAAAGCCGAGCGCCCCGTCATTGAACGGCTGATGAAAGACGACCCGCTGTACTACGACAAAACCATGCCTTTCGCTCTTGCTTTCGGCTACCTGAAGGAATGGAACCGCCAGTTCGAGGGCCTGCTCAGCCAACCGCCTTCGTGGTACAGCAGTCCGGGTATGCACCGCTCCGGGTTTGCGAATTCGTGGAGCACATTCTCGGAAAGTTTCCCTTCCGAGGTGAACAACATCGGCTCGGTGTTCAGCAGCGCGCCAAGCAGCAGTTCTTCAGGCGGCGGCGGGGGCGGCAGCAGCGGCGGCGGCAGCGGCGGCGGCGGTGGGGGAAGTTGGTGAATTTTAGTGATGAGTGATGAGCGATGAGTGCACTACGGGACTCATCGCTCATTACTTATAGCTCATCACTCATCGTCTTACTGCATAAATCAACTCGTCCAGAAACTCCCCGTTTTTGAAGATCGTGCCTTTGAAGTGTGCCTCCAGCACGAACCCTGCCTTTTCCAGCACCCGCTGCGAACCGAAGTTGGGGCCGTAGGCGCGGGCATAAATCCGGGTGACGTCAAAGTTTTGAAAACCGTACCCAACCATCTGTGGAACGGCTCGCGTCATGATTCCCCGCCCCCAGAACGGCTGGCCAAGCCAGTAACCCATCTCCAGGTTTTTGCGCATGACGTCCTCTTGCGGGTGCAGTCCGATGGCCCCGATGGCCTGCCCATCGAGGTCAATAGCCATCACCCGGGTGGGCGTGTCACCCATGTTCCGGGCAATGAACTGCCGTCCTGCTTCTTCCGTGTACGGGTGCGGAAACTTGTCGGTCAGGAATCTGGCAATTTCAAAATTGTTGGCGTAGCGCACGAGGCTGGGCAGGTCGTCAAGCGTCCAGGTGCGGAGTGTGAAAGGTGTGTCCATAGCGGTTGTGGTTGAAAATGAAGGGCAAACATGCGTGGCCGGCGATTCAGTTCCAAGCGCAGGCGGGCAATTTTCTCGCGCCCCCCTCCCCTACTCCGCATCAGAAAGTCCCGCAAAAAGATTTTTGCCTAAATTTTGCAGAAAACATCCCTCCTTGTTTGGCAGGTGTCTTTAGTTTTACGCGCGCTTTTTAGCAGCCTGTTTACAACAGATTCCGGCTTCAATTATCTTACAGTCATCAAAACAAGTAGTTTAATCTTTCAAAATATTCGTAATGCGGTTTTCCTACGTCTTTGTTATTTGTGGTTTTTTATTCAACGCGCCCCTTTTTGCCCAAAACTATCCCCCCAACCCCGAACCCGGCGCCTGCTACATCAAATGCCCGATTGAGGAAGTGAAAGAGGTGGAAAGTGTAGTAACAACTCCAGCCTACCAGCAGTATAAAGTGGTGCCTGCGGTGTACAAAACCGTCGAAGAGCGCATACTGGTCAAAGAAGCGTCGAAGCGGCTGGAGTACGTGCCGGCGGTGTACCGTGACGTGTACGACACCCTGCTCGTGGAAGAACCGTACAGCACCTACACACTCAATCAGGTGGTCACCATTGACACCTTCGAAACTTTTGTCATCGAACCCGGCTATTCCCGGTTCGAAACGCGCCCGGCTATTGACGGCTGCAATTCGCCGGTGCCGGGCGATTGCGACGTGATCTGCTACGTGGTGTACCCGCCGGTTACCAAGCAAATTCCGGTGAAAAAAATTGTGAAACAACCTACCTACGTGCAGCAACGTCCCGACAACGGACGCTACCGGGTGGTCAAACGCCAGGTCGTGCAGACGCCGGCTACCGTGCGCGAGATCGAAATTCCGGCAGAATACGCCACCATCCAGAAACGTGTGCTGGTGCAGGATACCCGGGTGGATTCCGTGCGCGTGGAGCCGGTGGTACGCGAAGAGGTTTTCCTCGTGCAAGACCGGAGCAACAACAACTCGGACGGGTATGAATGGCGGAAAATAGAATGCTCCCTGCTGGATTTCAACCTGCTGCCCATCTACTACGCACTCAACAGCGATTTGCTGTCGGCCCGGGCAAAAGCCGTCATTGACGAAAAAGTGTTGAAACTGATGCTGAAACGTCCGGAAATCCGGGTCGAAATCAATTCCCACACCGACTCTCGTTCCTCTGACGATTTCAATATGGACCTGTCCAAGCGCCGGGCTAAAGGTGTGGTGGACTACCTCGTGTCGAGAGGTATCAAGCGCTCGCGATTAGAGTACCACGGGTACGGCGAAACGCAACTGGTCAACCACTGCGGCAACGGCGTCAATTGCACCGACGCGCAGCACGCTCAGAACAGGCGCACGGAGTTTCGGGTGCTGCCGAGGTAGAGTGGCAAGTGTCACAGAGGCTCACAGAGGCTCACAGAGTTTAAGAGGACACAGAGATTTTTGTCATTCCGAAGAGGAATCTGTCCCCTCTTAATCGGAAGAAACTCTGTGTTCTCTTAAACTCTGTGAGCCTCTGTGACACTTTTTTGCTCCACTTCACAAGCGCTCCTCCAGCCGCTTGGCTTTCCCGTAGAACAAATGATCCGGGTTGCGCAAAATATCCGTCAGCGCCCGGTAGAACTGGCCCTTTTTGGTGGGCAGTTCCTGCAAGAGGGCAAGGGTCAGGCCCCATTCGGCGCGCTGGACGTATGGCTGCCGGCCGCCGGCAATGATCCCGCGAAACGTAGTGGCGGCTTCGGCGTAGCGGCCGCTCTTGTACTGGGCGAGCGCAAGTAATTCCTTCTGACCGACGTCGTCGGAACCGCCGTCGGGCGATGTTCTGGAGATGATGTCGTTGTACTTCCCGTCCTGGAAATTTTTCAGCGCCTGATCGTAACTTGTAGTGCCGCTTTTGTTGCTGACGGGCGCTACGAAATCGCGCTCCCGGAAAAATTCATTGGCCAGTGCAGCGTAATCCATGTCGTCATCCGGCGACATTTCCTCGATGGGCGCCGGTACCGGTTCGGACGGAGTTTGATGCACAATGTCTTCTGCGGGTTCTTCCTCCGGCATTTGCTCGCGTTGCGGGATGGGCGGCTGTTGGCGTTTTCGCACCGAGGGCACGCGCGGCTTGATCTCCGGTTGCGTGCGCACGATGGGGGCTGCCGGTTCGGTGGAAGTGGCGGAATCATCGCGCAAAAGCCAGTAGCCGAGCGCCGCCAAAGCCAACACGGCCGCAGCGCGAAGTGCCCAGGTCATGGGGCGCACTACCGCGCGACGCGGTTGCACTTGCTGGAACAGTTCCGTTTCGCGGTCCCATGCCTGCATTTTGGCCAGCAGGTCGCGCTCTACGAGTAATTCCAGTCCGTGTCGCTCCAGGCGATGTTTGCGGACGAGCGCGGCCAATTCCGGGTCGCCGGCTATTTCCGCCTCGAAGGCCTGCAATTCTTCTGCGGGCATGCGCCCCTGCAGATAGCGTTCTATTTGATCGAAACGAGACATCAAAGTTCGAGTTACGAGGTGCGAATTACGATTCCCGGAGGGCGGCGAAAGCAGGGTTGTTTTCCAGCAGTTCGCGAAACCGCATCCGGCACCGGTATGCTTCTTTTTTGGCCACGTCGGCATTGCTGTACTGCATCATACGGGCAATTTCCTCCATGGAGTGATCGAGTTGGTACAGGCGGAGCAGGTCGCGGCAGCGGTCGCCGATCTGGCCGAGCGCCTCTTGAAACAACTGGCGGTACTCGGCCCGAATGGCTTCTGCTTCAGGGCTTTCCACTTCGGCGTCGTAGTGCGTCGGAGCGATGTCGGTGTAACGTCCTTGCTGGCGGCGCACCGTTACCCAACGCCATTTGGCGATAGCCACGAAGTAGGTACTCAGGGCACTTTTCCCCTCGAAACGGCCCTCGCGCAGGTTGCGGTCGAGCAGTACGAGCGATTCCTGAAAAATATCCTGGGCATCCTGGCGGCTGCCGCCGTGTTCCAGCACGTGGCGGATGACGGTTTCCCGTAATCCCGGCAGCAGGTAGATGCGTTTCAACGCCTCCTCTCTGGCACTTCCGCCGCTTTGTATACCGGCGATGAGCGCCTCGTCTGTCCAATCGGTATTTGCCATGTTTGTGCAGTTCGCAAGCGGGAGGTAACCCGTAGATGCCGGTTTTGTTGGAAATTGTTTTGGGCAAAAGTAACGCCTCCCCGGCACATTCAGATGCACCGGGGAGGCTGGAAACACCGCATCAACGATGCAGTAGAGATCGGGTTTGAACTTTGGAAAATCAATACTCCGTATCGTCGGCGATATCGTCGGCTTCCTCGTCGTCGCGACGGCGGGTTACGATGATGTGGTCGTCCTCTTCGGAGATACCTTCGTCCATGTCCTCGTCTTCTTCTCCGGCGCCGTCGAATTCGGATTCCACCTCAATGTCGCCGAAATCTTCCCGCAGAACGCCATCCTCATCGTAGTCTTCATCCTCTTTGACAATGCGTTTGGCTTCCTGCATGGTCATGCGGATAAGGTAATACACATCTTCGGTTTCGAACGGCAGCGCCGAAACTAATTTGCCTTCCTGATTGGTGTACTGCACCAGGGAAGCGACGAACCCGGTGGGATAGCGCATTTTTACCAGTCGGATGATATCCTCCGGGAGGGCATCGTAATCTTTGACAACTCGTTTTTTGGCCAAGGCAAGGAAAGTATTGGTTTGAAAAAAGGCGGTGTGACCTTGCAATTAGCGGATGCAACCTCACAGCCGAGTTTTGTTTGCGGGCAAATTTAAACGAATGGGTTTCGAATCATCAAAATTTTTTTTCGCCCGTTTTTTCTTAACGGCGCTCGCGAATTTCCACGATTTCCACGCGACGCTCTCGCGCGGCATCCGGATGGTACACGGAATTGCGCTCATCGCGCAGATCATCGCTGATTCCGCGGCGGGCAGTGGTCTCGCCAAAACTGGCTTCCGACACTTTTAAAAGGCCCGACTCGATGTATGGTCCCAGTACGCCGTCGCCGTAGGCATCGAAATAATTCCGCACGCTGCTGATGCGGCGTTTGCCGAGCGACAGGTTATACGTGCTCTCGGCACGCGGGCTGGTAAAGCCTTTGATGATTACCTCCACCGGTTCGCCGGCTTTCAGCCGCACCAACAGCAGTTCACACAGTTGATCGAGCCGCTCGTAGCCGCGCCGCACCTCGGTGTCAAAAAAACTGTCTATCCGCATTTCTGCAGCATCGCGCTGAGGGCCGCTGAGTCCGGCAGAAAACCGTTCCCGGTACTCCGCCTGGCGCTCAAGGTAAGCCTGAACGGTTTCCACGTAGTTCTTTTGGGTGCGGGTCCGCTGGGTGCGCTTGTCCGGTTCGTCGTTGTCGAAATACAGCGGAAGCCCCACGAAATCGGCAAGCACAGGCGCCGGCACTTCCGGCGGAGTCCGGGGTTGCAACTGCTCGATCGGAATCATCGGGCGCTCGATAGGGCGCATTGGATCCGGCGGTGTTTTTGCCTCCGTAGTCGGCGTGGAATCCCGGGGCGGTTCGGGGAATCGCACCGAAAAAATATCGTTGCAGCAGGCCTTGTTGTCCTCGTCAAGGTACTGCGAGCCGGGACGGTTGCTGCTCAGGTAGCCGCTTTTGCCGTCTGGGCGGAGTATGAAGTACAGGTCGTTGTAACTCGAATTCAGGCCGGGGCCGGCATTTTCGGGAGCACCCGGCGTCGTGCCGGTTATTTTAGATTTAAAAATATCGTAGCCGCCAAACCCGTCCCGTCCGTCGGAACTGAAATACAAAGTGCACGAGGGTTCGTGCAAAAACGGCGTCGCGTCGTTTCCGGGCGTATTCAACTGCTCCAGATTTATCGGCGGCTCCTCAAACTCGGGCAGGCGGAAGGGCTTGCGGCTGTCCACCGGTACACTGCAGGGGCAAAACCAGTTGGTATCCAGTGGCATCGTCCACAAATCGAGGCCGCCCTTGCCGCCGGGTCGGTCGCTGGCAAACCACAGGTGCAACTGCCCCGATGCTGCATCCTGCGACACAGACGGGTGCGTGGTGGTGTAGCCCGGTACATTGACCGGCTCCGGCAAGCGCACCGGCGTGCCCCAGCGTTTGCGAATGTCCTGCACCGCCAGCCAGAGTTCGCAGCGGATGTCCGAAGCGTTCAGGTTTTTGCATTGGGTGAAAATCAGGAAGTGCCCTTCACCGAAAATGGTAGTGTGCGCCACGTGGGCAGAATCAATGACCGGAAATGCGCGGGTAGTTTCACGGGCGCGGCCTTCGTTAAGCGAAAACATGACCCTGGTCAGTTTGGTCTTGGTTTGTCCTTTCGGCACGCGTTTATCGAATCGGTACGAGGAAAAAAAGAGTGTATCGCCGGAGATGAACGGCGCAAAATCGCTGAACGGGCTGTTGATATTTTTGCCGGCATTGGTCACTTCCATCGTTGCGCCGGTTTGCTGTTGCGCCCAGCGGCAGGCGACCGCGCTCGCCCGGGCGGCATCGGCAACCTCCGAGTCGGGGTTCGCCGCCACAAAACGCTCGAAGTGCGCTGCCGCTTCTTCGTACCGGCCCTGACTCCGAACCACCTCGCCCAATCGGAACGGGAGCAACGGGTTTTTGCTTTTTTCCGCTTCCACGGTTTCCAGTTGGCGGTACATTTTTTCGGCCAGGGGATACGAGTGGATGAGCCGTGCGCTTTCCGCACATTTCCACAACGCCACCGCATCGTCGGGCTTGCGTTCCAGCGCGATCATGTAGTGCTGAAGCGCCACACCGTAGTTTTTTTGTTCGAAAGCCTCGTCGCCGGCACGCAGGTACCCGCGGCGCGATTGTCCGTAAACGCCGGCGGCGCCAAGTGAAAAAATCAAAAACAGGAGGAAAAAACGCCACGACAAGGCTTTTTCCGAAATAAGCATCTCCCTGAGGATTGTTTGCATAAACGGATTTTATGGTTGGTCGGATCGGGTCAAAAAATCGGGCACGATTTGAACTGTTTCGGCGGCGGCACGGGCTGGGCGCGGTATACCACGGCGACTTCCATGCCGCCGCGTCCGTTGGTAGCCGTCTCGAAATCGGAGGTATTCCAGTCATAACTGAGTCCCACTGTCCAGTCGCCAAATTCGTACTGCACCGCCGGAATGACGGCATCGCCCAAACGCGTGGCCAGCGTGAACCGAATAGCCCGTTCGCCGGGCGCCAGCCACATCCGAGCGCCGCCGCCGAACAGGGTTTCCTGTGCAGCACCCATTTGCCAGACTTCGCCGAAAACGACTGCATCGAGGTTTTGGTTTATACGCACGGTAGAATTTGCCAATACCGACCAACGCATGGGCAGCGTCTCGCGGCTGTCGTCCCGAAACCCGACCGTGGGTTGATTGAGGTGAAAAGCGCCGATACCCACGCTTGCTTCGGTGCGCGGATCGGGCATGGTCAGGCGCCAGGCAAGCCCCGCCGACAAGGACGGCACCAGGCCCGAGGACTGGTCGAACGTCTCGTTGTTGGGCAAAGCCGGATTGTACACGTCGCCTGTCCACTGTCCCCTGAATTTGAGGCCGGAAATGTCGAACCGGCGCTGGGCGAGCGTCGCGCCGAAGCCGACAGACACCGTATGCTGCGCATTCAAGGCCCGGCTCACGCTGCCCGACAGTCCCACTTGCGTCCAGGTGAGTCCCGCGTCGCCGGCTTTGTCGTGCTGCACAAGCAGACCCGCAGCCACCGTATTTCCTCCAAACTCCATCATTTTTTTGTCGGCGCCCAGCGCAATTGTGCTGTACGACACCGGTACGCTGGCCCATTGGTTGCGGTACAGGCCCATCGCGCGAAAATCGCCGCTGAACGCCCCGGTAAGGGCCGGGCTACCGTGCATGGGGTTGTGGTAAAACTGGGAAAAGTGCAGGTCTTGTGCGCCTGCCGACAGGGCAAAGCAACAACTGAACAGGGTAAAAAAACGGTACGGCATACGCAGGAACGGCTGGATTGAAAAGCCCGAAGGTAAAGATGAATTCCGTGTCGGTGCCGCTGCCCGGCACAAAAAGTCGCCGTTTGGCCGATCGGGAGTTCTTTTCACCGCAGATCAGTACCCGCCCGCCGCGTCGTCGCCGCGGTCGTCGGCTACCGCGCGCAGGCGTCCGTCGGGCAGGCGTTGGATGGCCTCCACCCGACCGATCGGCGTACGCACCTTGATGCCGTGACCCATAGACTGGAGTTTTTCCAGCACATCGGCCGGCAGCGCGCCCTCTTCGATCTGGATGACATCGGGATCCCACTGGTGGTGGAAACGCTTGGCATGCACCGCTTGCGGCAGCGGGATGCCAAACTCGTACACGTTGAGCAGCACCTGAAATACCGAGGTGGGGATGGTGGTGCCGCCCGGCGTGCCAACGACCAAGGACAACTGCCCGTCCCGAAGCACGATGGTGGGGGTCATACTGCTCAGCGGGCGCTTGCCGGGCGCCACCGCATTGGCCGGGCCGCCGACGGCTCCGTACATGTTGGGTGCGCCGGGCTTGGCGCTGAAGTCGTCCATTTCGTTGTTCAGGATAAAGCCGGCGCCATGCACCACCACCCGGCTCCCGTACGAATCGTTGAGCGTGGTGGTGACCGCAGCGGCGTTGCCCTCGACATCCACGATACTGATGTGCGTGGTTTCCTCGCTATTTTTTTTAGGTGCACCGGCGCGTAGCCCTTTGCTGGGGGTGGCTTTTTCAGGAGAAAAATCGGCCATACGGCTTTTCAAATAATCGGGATGCACCAGCCCGGCCTGCGGCACTGCCCAGAAATCGGGGTCGCCGAGGTGCTCGGAGCGGTCGGCAAAGGCCCGGCGTTCTACTTCGGCCATGCGGTGTACGGCGGCGGCGGAGTGAAAACTGTCGGCACGCAGGTCGGCATCGCCGAGCATACCCAGCATTTGTTGCAACAGAATGCCCCCGCTGCTCGGCGGCGGCATGCCGATGATGTGCAGCCCACGCCAGTCGAATTCCAGTGGCTTTCGCCAGACGCTGCGGTAGTTTTTCAAATCCTCTGTAGTCATCGGCCCATCTTTTCGCGCCATTTCCTGCACGATCATTTCGGCGGTCAGTCCCTCGTAAAATCCCTTGCGGCCCTCGTTGGAAATGCGCCACAGGGTAGCGGCGAGGTCTTTTTGGATAAGCCAGTCGCCCGCTACCCAGGGTTCCACTTTCACAAAAGGCGGGGTGAGGCGGTTGTTTCGGAGGAACGTGAATTTTTCGTCATTCAACTGTTTGGCCTCGCGTTCGGTGATCTGGTAGCCTTTTTCAGCCAACAGGATGGCGGGGGCTACGAGGTCGGGCCAGGGCAGGCGGCCAAAACGCTTGTGTGTTTCGATCAGGCCGTCCACGGTACCGGGCACCCCGGCAGCAAAAACGCCGTACCGGCTTTTGTTGGGCAGCACGTTCCGAGCAGAGTCCTGAAACATGGTTTCGGTAGCAGCTGCGGGGGCTTTTTCGCGAAAGTCGAGCGCTGTCGTTTCGCCCGTTTCGGCTTTCCGGTAAATCAGAAATCCGCCGCCACCGAGGTTGCCCGCCTGGGGGTACACCACGGCGAGGGCCAGTTGGACGGCTACTGCCGCGTCGGCTGCTGTGCCGCCCCGCCGCAGGATGTCCAGCCCGATTTTGGTCGCGAGGGGATGCGCCGTCACCACAGCGCCTTTTTTGGCCGACACATCTTTTTCAATGGTGTACGGGAAGGGAACGTAGGTCTGGGCCGTGCAGGAGGCGATGCTCCACAGCAGCAGGAATACAAAACAGTACTTGATTACTTGCATAATGGATGTTCTTCGTGAAAGGATGATTTTTGGGATTACATGATTGCCGATTACATGATTGTTGATTTTTGAAGTTTCCGTAGCGTACACCGCGCTCGTTTGGCCAAGGGCGAAGCTGTCGTCGCCACATACTTCTAAAATCAACAATCATGTAATCGGCAATCATGTAATCAACTATCCCGGCAAACGTACAGCATTTCGGAAAATGCCCCGCGCATTTGCAAAACCGCCCTACTTTTGGTGCGCCAAAACCGAACCTGACCGACAAACACACCATGTACACGCAAGAAGAATTGCTGGCAATGTTTCGCCCCCTGCTCCTGCACGAAGGCACTGTTTTTCAAAAGAAAAAAAATGTATTTGCCCGACCGGCAATACCGGGAGAATGCATTCAAACCGTAACCAATGACGGCCTGGAAACCGAAAACAGGGCCGAAGCGGGCGATTTTATCGTGCGTAACCAGACAGCAGCCGGCGAGACATACATCGTGCCGGGACACAAATTTTCCCAGAAATACATCCTGCTACAACCCGCCGACGACACCTGGATGGAGTATCGCCCCGCAGGGCGAATCGTGGCAGTAGAACTGACGCCGGAACGGCTCGCTGCACTGGGCCTGCCCGACGAATTCGAGTTTGTCGCGTCCTGGGGCACAGCCATGGTCGCCCGCAGCGGCGACTTTCTCGGCGGCCCCGACAGCCTCACCGAACTATACCGCCTCGCCCGGCAGGAGTTTTTTGAAACGTATCAACCCGACTGACCCACCACCGTTTGTCACCACGCACCTCCAACCATGGATATCCAATCCGCAAAACAAAGCGCCCGCAAGTGGCTGCGCCGCAGCCTGTGGATCGCGCTGGCCGGCCTGCTGCTTTTCTCCGCCGGCTACTACATTTACCGCACCTACACGATCAGCGAGGGAACGCGCAGCGGCACGCTGTTCAAGATTTCCAAAAAAGGCGTGGTGTTCAAAACCTACGAAGGCCAGTTGCACCTCGCCGGCAGCATGATGATTTCGCAGCAAAGTACCTGGGACTTTTCGGCACAAAACGCAGCCGTGTACGAAAAACTCCAGCAGTTTGAAGGCAAAGCCGTACGCTGCCACTACAAACAAAAAGTGGATGCCTTTCCCTGGCAGGGCGATACCGACTACATCGTGTACGACGTGGAAGCGGTGAAGTAATCGGCAGCCGCGCCAACCGCGTTTTTTTCACCGCAGAGGCGATTCGTAAACTCTGCGCAAAGCCTCCGCGCCTCTGCGTCTCTGCGGTGAAAAAAAACTACGGCGTCTCTGCAGTGAAAAAAAACGCTCAGGACGACCGGTACGCCACCTCGTGATAACCCTTGGTGTGCGGCCCGAGGAAAAGTCGGGCGTAAATGCGCAGCACCGCCAGTCCGTCCAGAATCAGGCTGAAGGCAATCAGCATGGTGAGCGCGTACTGGTTTTCGTGCACGTGCCCCAGGATAATGTCTTCGCCCACAAAGGTGGGCGTGATAGGAAAACCCGTCAGGCCCAGACTGGCGATCATGAACAAAATGGCAATGCGCGGGTACTCGTACGAGTGGCCGTGGTAGCGGTCGAGCGTAGTGGCTTCGCCGCGGCGTCGCAGCAGCCACAGGCACCAGTAGCCCAAAGCCGCCGAAAGCAGTATGCCGCTCAAGTACAGGTAGATTTGAGCAAAATCAAACTGTTCGTTGAAAGCGATAGCCAGTGCAATGAACAACTGGCTGGTCACAATAAGCAGCCATGCCCGACGTGCGGCATTTCGTTTCACAAATGCTTTCAAAATCAGGAACACTGCCACAAGTGCCAGCGCAATCGGCAACCATTTCCCCAGAAATGCCGGCACTTGTTCCCGGTGGTAGGCGTAGTACATGCCTACGGAAAACAGCGGCAGATACAACCACACCGTACTCCAGGCATTTACAAACGACAAGTGATTGCCCATGAATTTCAAGGGTTTCCACAAGTACCGGTAGGCAAACCCGTCGAGATTCCATTCCCGGATGCTCCAGGTGTAGGCGGTCAGGCGGAGTTTGTCGGCAAACGTTTTCGTTGCGTTTTGTTGCGGCGGAATGAAATTGAAAAACTGATCGTGAATCAGGTAGTTCAACACGGAGGGCGACACGAGCAACTGGTAGGTGCGCAAAAACGCATTGCCGGCGAAATGTACCAGCGCCAGCAGGTTCAGGCCCAGCGCCACTTCGATAAAAATGATACCGATCTGGGCGATGGACGAGTACGCAATCTGGGTTTTGATGTTCGACTGCACCCGGGCTGTAAACGTGGCCACCAGCGTGGTCAGCAGCCCGATCGTGCCGAAAAGCACCCGAAAACCCGTATTGTCGGCCCACAGCGGTTCCGTACGCAACAGCAGGAAAATGCCGATATGCACCGCCAGCGATCCGTAAAAAATGGCGCTTGATGTAGTCGGCCCTTCCATGGCCCGCGGCAGCCAGGCGGAAAACGGCAGTTGTGCCGATTTCACCAAAGCCACCACTAAAAACATGAACGGAATGGCCCATTGGTAGCCGATTTCAGTAATTATCGGCACGCCCTGGCGGTACATTTCCCGAATTTCGGCAAACTGGATATTCCGCTCAAAATAGTGGTGGCACATCCAGATACCCAGCAGCAGAAACACGTCGGCCACCCGGTAAAACGACACCACCTTGAGTGCATTTTTCACCGGCAAGTATCGCTCCCGGTAGTAGGCTATCAGGAAAAAAGAGGTGATACTGATCATTTCCCAGCCGACGAACAAGGTCTCCAGGTTTCCTGCAAAAAGGATAAAACTCAACCCTGCGTAAAAAAACACCAGGTTGTTGAAAAACCGCTTGAAACCCTTTTCCCGGTGAATGTAGTACCGGCTGAACGTAAGTACCAGAAAGGCCAGCACGGAGGTCACGAAGAAGTAAACCGCCGAATTCCGGTCGAAAAAGAAATTTATGGAAAAATTGGCGGTGTTGGTGTTGTACAACACCGGCCCGTCGGCATGCTGGTCGGTAAAACCGGACTTGGCCCATAACACGAATACCCACGCAAAAAGCAGGCTGTTTAGCCCCACCGTCGCAATTGCAGACCAGTAAATGGCCGATTCCCTTTTAGGCGGCAGGAGCAAGCCGGCCGCAAAGCCGGCCAACGGTATAAGCACGAGGTATTGCAATAAATCTACCATGATGTTTTGAATTTTTGATGAGGTGATACGCTACCGTTCCGAAAGAATATGCACCGGCAGATTTTCCTTCGTGGCGTGAACGATATGGTTGGTTTCCATCTCGGTAGCCGACTCCAGCAGGTCGTGGATGTTTTCGGCCAGCGCAATACCCTCCTTCGACGGCTTGTACGGGCGAAACGCCCCGTTTTTGAATACGTGGAACTCATTGGTGGCCGGATTGATGGCCGCCAGATGCACCCAGTCTTTGTCGAACCAGTCGTACAGGGCAGTATCCGTTTTGATCGTACGCAACACCACCTCGGGATCGTGTTCCACCAGAATAAGGAGCCGGATCGGGTCGTGTACTTCGATCATCTGAAGCGGCAGGCCGGGGCGCAGGTCGCCGTCGCTGCTGTTAGCCACACCGATCAGGCCTACCACGTGGTGGGGCAGTTTGGTGCCGGCGCCGAGTTTCTGGTTGTCCATCCGCGAAAAGTAGTACTCCAGATTGATGCCCCCGCATACCGGCGGCAGGGGGCGCATCACGCCGAGCAGCAACTTACCGTCGGGGTCGGTTCGGTAGTCGTATGAGTTCAGGAACGCGCGCCGGTCGAGAAACAAGCCTTTTGTCAGGCTGCGGTGGCCCACAAAACACAGGGCGTTGGTACCGTGCCCCAGTTCGGGCCGCGGCTCGAAGTACGAGACCGAGCGCCGCCGGATGGCTTCCCGAATTTTACGGATGTCCTGCTTGGTGTTGATGGAAGCAAAACGCCGCGAACGCTCCTTGGCATTCAGGTTCAGCGCCTCCTCGAAGATGTCCCGGTTCCGCTTGTGCGCGTCGGCATTGGCGGGCGCGAGTATTTTTTCATCAAAAAAGGCGATTTCATCCGCCGCCGTGTCGTGCAAGCCACCCAGGAACTGCGTGGTCGCCGGAATATGCAACCCGCGGGAATCCAGCAGGGCGCGCACTCCGGCGTGATTGGCCATGAAGGCAAATACGCGGGCGTTCACCGAGCCGGGCCGACCGCTGCACGCACCGCAGTCGTGCGCACCGTGGTGTGGGTTGTTGGCACTGCTGGAGCCATGTCCCATCACGTACACGATGTCGGCGAAATCGGAAACCATACCGATCCCGCGCAGCAGGTTCTCTACCCGGTCGGCCATTTCCGGTACGGTAAAACCCACCTGCAAGCCGTTTTCCATCTGCCCCGGGTCGGTATTCTCGATGATGAGTTCGCCGTCCAACTGCATGTGCGCAAACGCATTCGAGATGGCCGGACTCATTTGGGGCCGGAACAGGTTCATCGTCAGTTTCACGACAGCCCACAACCCTAAGGACAGGGAACTGAGAAAGCCGCCAAGTCCGCGGTGCGTGTGTTTGGAGTGAAAAATTTCGTGCTCGCGTTTGTGTCCGCCTTCTTTTTCCTTGATGAGGTATCGGGGCGTCACCGGCGCCGGACAGAGTTTTTCGTAAAACTTGCCGCCGGCGGGATGGAAGAAAAACTCCACACCAAAAAAACC
This sequence comes from uncultured Saprospiraceae bacterium, assembly GCA_964392655.1. GTDB lineage: Bacteria > Bacteroidota > Bacteroidia > Chitinophagales > Saprospiraceae > M3007. The sequence continues at coordinate 6,890 of CAYMQY010000036.1, read as the reverse complement.
GGGACAACCGAGGGTTTCGCAGTGGACATCGGTCAATTCCAGGTGTCGGCGAAGCGAGTCTTCGCGTTCGTCAATGCAAAAAATAGCCTGAAAGGTTTTGTTCTGCACATCTTCCACCTCTGCTTCCGGCTCGATGCTGCGCAGGTGTTGCAAACCGGCCAGCACCTCGTCGTAGTAACTCCACTCGAACGCGTCTTGCCAGATCATGAGCACCTCCTGCAATTCGGAGTGTTCCACTTTGGCAAACAGGTTCAGCGGCTCGAAGCGGGACATTTCAGCCATCGGCTTCCAGCGGGCAGCACCAAATTCCTGATCCATTGCGTCCAGTTCCAATAGCAGTTCGAGCACGATGGATTCTTCCAGGCTGATCTTTTTCGGGTATAGCACGCTGTCGGGCCGTTCTTCGATGGTGGCCACCATGCCCGACCAGCCCCGGTGGCTGAACTGCTGATCAAACAGGTATTGCTCGAAGAGTGCCGGGTCGCCTACAAGCAGTTGCAGCAGGTGCGGAACGGTGCAATTCACTTCGTCGAACAACAGGTCGCGGACGCGTTTTGAGCGGAAAAAGCCACCGGCCAGACCGTCTTTTTCCAGTTCGCGCACAGCGCGGAGTAGCCCCTGATCCACAAACGGGAAGTGCCAAAGGGCAATTCCCTGATCGAGATAACTGCTCAGAATACGAAAAAACAGGGGCTGCACCAGGTTGTCGAGATCAATCCGGTACAGGTTTTTCCAGGCCTCGCGTAGCCGGCCCACTCGCGGTTCATAGTCGTGTTTGTACGACTTGTGTAGGGCGCGCTCCTTCCAGGTTTCGAGGTGCCGTTCGCCGTGGCGTTCCCGGATAACGCGGTCCAGAATTTCGGCGCGGATGCGCCCGATCTGGTGCAGGCGGCGGTATTCGTGCACATTGAACGTAACCTGATAGCCGAAAATGGAGGACGCCGTGAAAATGGCCTCGTAAAACGGCATTTCCTGAAAAGCGTGCAGCGAGTTGTGGTGAATAAAATCCTTTAGCGGCGTTTGCGACGGCAGGTAATGCCGTAGTTCGTGCAAAACGTGTTTCAGGTCGAAGGGATGCGTGGCATGTCCCATAGCGTTATTTTGTTGTTTTTTTGTAGAAATCAAGCGTCGAACTCAGCCCCACCTGCAGGGTGTGGTTTTGTTCGATTTTGATGCCGTCGGGTTTGTAAATTGTCTGGTACAGGTAACCGATTTCGAGGCGCCCGACTTTGGGAATCCGGTAGCCGATTGCCGCATACAGGCGGTTTTGGTCAAAAAAATTGGCAGCCACGTTTTTCCCGAAACCGATAAGCACCTCGTCGTACACCGTAGCGTACAGGGATTTATCCTCAATGGTTTTGCCCTTGAACGGTATAGAAAACCGGTTGAGAATACGCGCCCGGTTGGTGTACACGGCGTCGCCCGGCTCGTAAGCGCCGGTGTCGTCGGATACCGGGAGTTGGGAAAACCGCTGCTCGAGGCGCAGGCGGTTGACCCATTCAAAAGGGCCGGCTTGCGATTTGATCTGAATTTGTTCCCACAGGCGATGTTCGGGAAAGGTAGCCTTCACCGGAAAATCGCCATACGGGTACGTTTCTACAAAACAATAGCCCACGGTGGCGAACACCTGTGGGGAAAAGTGGTAGTTCAGGCCGGTGCGCAGCAGTAATTGCTGTGGCGACGCGCCCCAATCGTAGCGGCGGAATTGTGCCTCAAGGTGTACCCCCCACCGGTCGCTGAACTTGTGGTCGCCGAAGTACATGAACCAGGCGTTGTGGTTGACGGCATACTGGTGCAACGGTGTTTGTTGGGCCGATAAATTATGGGATAGCAGGGCAAGTAGTACAGCCCCTGCGATCAGAACTTTTTTTACCATGATGTGCGCGTTTTCTTTTATGCTGTGGCAGCAGGTTTCGATTTTTTCCGGGCTGCCAGTTTGTGGTTGGACAACGGTTTGTGGTCGTCCAGTCCGATAATTTCCACGTGACCGCCTGCATGGATATAATCATGCTCGAAATGGTGCAGGTTTTCCATCACCGAGTGATCCACCAAATGGGTTTTCGAGAGGTCAATTTTCAGGTGCATGCCCTGTGGGATAGCCTCCAATTTGCTTTTCAGACCGAGCCAGTTGGTGAACACCGCCGATTTCTCCACTTCCACCAGATAGTGGCTGTCTTCGAACGACACACTCGCCGGCGAGCGGAACAAGGCGCCGAAAGGTGCGCCATGATACAGGTGAATCAGCATTTTAAGTGCCATACCGGCAAAAATACCCACTAACAGGTCTTCGTAGAGCGTAAAGAAAATGGTGACCAAAAAAATCGCCAGTTGTTCCTTGCCGATCTGGAAAATGTGGACAAACTCTTTCGGGTGCGCCAGTTTAATGCCCACCGTGATGAGCATGGCCGCCAACGCCGTATTCGGGATCATTTCGATAAACCGCACCGCCAACAAAACAAAAACAAGGATAAAAAACCCGTGGAAAAAATTGGCCCAGCGCGTTTTGGCCCCGTTGTTTACATTGGCCGAACTACGCGCCACTTCCGAAATCATGGGCAAGCCGCCAAGTACGGCAGCCAGCGTATTGCCGACGCCGATGGCGATCAGGTCCTTGTTCGCATCCGATTTGCGCTTGTACGGGTCGAGCATGTCAATGGCCTTGACGGTGAGCAGCGATTCCAGTGTGCCGACAAGGGCGAACATGACAACATATTTGGCAAACAATGCCATGTGTGCGAGGCCGTCAAACTGGACGTTGAGGTGGATGTTGTCGAGCAAATTACCGATGTGTACCAGGGCATAAGGCGGTTCGGTGTGCTGAAAATCCATCGCCAGTTCGGCCGGAATGGCAATCAGCAACACGAGCAAGGGAGCAGGAATTTTTTGCAGGTAGGAATTTCTGACGTAGGGCCAACCCATCATAATGGCAAAACTGACCAAGCCGATCGCAGTTGCACGCGGGTCGAGTTGGGCTATAAATTCGGGAATTGCCGCCAGCAACTCGAACGGACCTTTGCCTTTGGCCAGGGCCGGGTTCACGTCGAGCAGCACTGGTATTTGTTTGGCAATAATGATGATGCCGATGGCCGCCAGCATCCCGTGAATGGCGGAGAGGGGAAAAATATCCACCAAACGGCCCAGTTTGAAGACCCCGAACAGGATCTGGATGATACCGGCCACTACCATGGCGCCGAGGGCCAGGTGCCAGCCCGTGTCGCCGCCACCCAAATCGGTAACGGCTCCGGCTACGATGACGATAAGTCCGGCAGCCGGGCCTTTGATGGTCAGCCGCGAGCCGGCAAAAAAAGTGACGACCAGACCGCCGATGATGGCCGAGACAAGCCCCATCAGGGGCGGAAATTCGGAGGCTTTGGCAATACCGAGGCTGAGCGGAAGCGCCAGCAGGAAAACGATGAAACCGGAAGTGGCATCGGTGGTCCAGTGCTCTTTTAGTCCGGCCAGACCGTCGGCCGGCGGCACGAGTTTGTTTTTGGATGGAATGCTCATTTTCAAAAAAGTACGTGTTCAGCACACCTCCGGGCGAGGCTATGTGGCTGTTTGCTGCCGTTGCCGGCATACCGGATGTATGCTGTGGTGAAAAGAATGGAAATCCGCACACTCCGGAGTCGTAGCCGGGCGAGGCGTTTCCGGGTGTGGAAAACGTACTGAAAAAATGAGCGGGAATTAGTACCCCTTCAGGTGGTGGTACAACAGGTACAGGGGCACTTTGGCGCCCTTTTCGGCGGCGCAGTGCCGCCAGCGGGAGGTTTCCGAACTCAGGAAGTCGGATAAAACAGCAAAAAGGTTTTCCGAAAACAAGCCCGTCGGGCCGGGGGAAAAGGGAAGGTAGTTGTCGTCGTCGGTATCCGAGTCGCCGGATTCATCCCAGGAGGGCGAGTCCTGTTCCAGTTCCAGCGTTTCATCCAGTTCCAACATCCACTCCAGTCCCAAAGGCTTGCTGAAAGCCTCCACAGAGTGGTGCAAACGCAACGAAAGCGCTTGCCAAAAAACCAGAACCAGAAAGGCGGCGAGAAACCTTTTCATCGGATAGTATTTCCAAAGCGGAAAAAAACGCAGCAAATGTAGCGGAAAATGATTCCGTGTATGCAAGTAAAAAAACGCTGTTGGAAAATCATTGACATTCTGTATACGGAACGCTGGTATGGTCAGCGCCGCCGCCTAAACCCGCAGAACAGAAAATGTTGCTTGGTCTGAAACGGCGTCAAGTGTTCTGTTTCCGCACACCGGATACGCCGGAACCAGGGAGCAAATATGGCCTGCATCGTCGCCCGGGAGTACTGCCGGATGTCCAGCCCGCTGCATTTTTTGGGTCCGTCGGGCGAAAAAGTGCCGAGCACCAGGTACCCGCCTGGGCAGACGGCCCGCCCGGCCATGTCGGCATAGCGGGCAACCTGCGGTTCGGTGGTCAGAAAGTGAAACGCCGCCCGGTCGTGCCAGAGGTCGAATGCTCCGGGTTCAGGTTCAAATTCGCTGATGTCGCATTCGATCCAGTGTACCTTTTCCGCCAGATCCCCCAGGCGTTGTTTGGCTTTTTCAATCGCTTTGGCGGAAATATCGAGCACGGAAATATTGGAAAAACCACGCTCAAGCAGTGCATCCACCAATCGGCTGTCGCCGCCGCCGATGTCAATAATCCGGGCATCCGGCGGCAGGTGAAATTGCCCGATGAACCCGATGCTGGTTTGCGGGAACGACTGAAACCAGCTGTATTCCTGCTCGGACTTGCCGGCATACAGGGTTTCCCAGTGCGATTTAGCTGCGACATCCATGAATCAGTGTTTGTGCATTGAAAAAACAGGCTTGCGGAATACCCATGCCCAGAATGCTGGATTTTCCGTTCGGCAACGCATGCGATAATTGGCTCCCAGGCCGGCGGCAAGTGTCAGCAAACCTACTGCAACGATACTGACCGGTATGCCGAACAGATCGGCCAGAATACCCGTCAGCAATGCGCCGATAGCGTAGCCCATGTCCCGCCAAAACCGAAACACCCCGAGGCTTTTGGCACGGTCGTATGGATGCGTGTTTTCGGCAATGGACGCCAAAAAAGTCGGATATACCATAGCCGTGCCCCAACCGAGCAGGGTGAGTAGCCCCGCAAACAGCCAAAAGTTGTAAGCGAAAGCCAGACCCGCCAGAGCTGCTCCTTGCAGCAGCATACCCCACAGCAGCAGGTCTTTTTTGCAGATAAAATCGGACAAGCGGCCGGAGAACAACTGCCCCAGACCCCACACGGCCGGATAGACGGCGGCCAGCATACCCGTTTCGGGCAACGTCATGCCGCGCTGAATCAGGAGCACCGGCAGCAGGCCCCATACCATGCCGTCGTTCAGGTTATTTACCAGGCCGGTCATGGTCACGGAACCCAGATTCCGGTGCCGCCAGGTCGTGTCGGTGAAAATATTGCCGAGCCGGGCGATCGAACTTTGTACGGCTTCGGCTGCCACGTGCGCATGGGTGTCGCGCACGAGGAGCCAGGTAGCCAGAATGCCGGTTACGGAAAGCCCGACGCCGAGGTAAAACGGATACGGCCGCAGTCCGTATACGCCGGCCAGCCAGGCGCTGGCAAATGCAGCCGCCGCCACGGCGAGGTAACCGGCAAATTCGTTCAGCCCCATCGCCAGGCCGCGGTCGCGTTCGCCCGCCAGGTCAATTTTCATCACCACGGTGGCCGACCAGGCAAAGCCCTGGTGGATGCCCAGCAGCAGGTTGGCCGCCACGATCCACCCCCAGGTCGGCGCAAACATCAGCAGAAACGGCACCGGCAGGCCGAGCGCCCAGCCGAGCAGCAGCAGGTTTTTGCGGCCCAGCCGCTGGGCCAGAATACCCGTGCCTAGATTAGCCAGTGCCTTGGCCACGCCGAAGGCCACGATGAACGACAGGATGGCTGTTTTGGCCGCAATGCCGAATTCAGCCTCGGCCAACTGCGGCAAGATGCTGCGCTCCATGCCCACCATTCCGCCGACAAAAGCGTTGATGATGACCAGCAGGGCAAACTGCCTCCAGTTTTGGCGCAGCCCAAGTGCAATTGTCGTGTTGGAAATGGTCGCCATCAGTTGTTGTCTATTTGAATATCCAGATAACTTGCTTCGAGCCGTACAGCCTTGAAGCCCCTGGATTGAAGCAATTGTACGGCCTCGTCGGCGTCGGTGCAGAACGGCCCCCGGCAGTAGGCAATGATGGTTTTGTCGCGGGGAAGTTCTCCCAGACGCCCGGCCAGTTCGCCCACCGGGATGGATAGCGCTTCCGGCAGGTGCCCGGCGGCGTACTCATCGGCAGCACGGACATCAAGGTACAGCACCCCGTCGGCGGCGTGCAAGGTTCTTCGCGCCGAGCCGTCCGGACTTTCGGGTGTTTTCCTGAAGCGCTGCATGGTCATTTGCACGGCAGGTTCCTGCTCCAGGGCAAAGTCGCGCAGGGCTTTCCAGGCGGAGTAGGCTTTCGGGCCATTTAGGGAGTAAAACATGAAATTGCCCTCCCGCCGGCTATTCACCAAACGCGCCGTTTTCAGTACCTGCAAGTGCTGCGAGGCATTGGCTACCGAAATAGCCGTCTGGTTGGCGATCTGCTCCACGGTTTTTTCGCCATTGGCCAGCAGGTCCATGATTTCGAGGCGGTTGGCATTGGAAAATGCCTTGGTCATGCCGGCAATAGCGGTGTAGATGCTGTCTTTGAATGCGCGTTTTTCCATGGGCCAAAGGTATATCAAGTATTCAATAAATAAATTGAATACTTGATTTTTGATTATTTTGAATCCAAAGTCCTACGTTTGCCTTAAAAAATGGCCGAAAAAAGCAGTCTCCCCGAAATCGCTGCCCTCTTCCTCAAACTCGGCTTCATCGCCTTCGGCGGACCTGCTGCGCACATCG
>CAYMQY010000035.1:2197-25152 GCA_964392655.1 uncultured Saprospiraceae bacterium | reverse complement strand
TGGGGGTATATTAACGGTAACGCGGAGTACGCGGAACAAGCGGATAACTCGGGATTTTTTAAAAAATCTGCGGTTATCCGCTTGATCCGCGTACTCCGCGTTCCCGTTGTTGTCGCGCGCGCGCGGCTCATTTCAACTGATCCACCGTCTCCCGGATGGCATCACCGAAGGCGCTGTACTGCTCCGAGTCCGGATCAATACGCCACTCGCGCACAGTATTTCCTGTTTTAATTTTGATGTAGTACAGGCCCTGGTCGCGGCAGTCGGGACAACCCACATTCCCATCGGGTTCGTGGTACAAATTGGCCGGGATTTGCGCCTGAAGCGCCTTGGCCAGATTCACTTTTTCCGTAGGCAAACTGACCGACTGGAAAGGGATTTCCTGGTTTTCACCAAGCGTTTGATACGAGGCATCGTCGTCGGCGAACAGGGTGTCGCCCTCAAGTTTGAACACGGTGACGCAGTTGCCGGCACAGAAGCCGTAGGCATGGCCGAAAATGAAAGAATCGGGGTTTTCCACAGTTTCTTTTTTACAGCCGAACACTGTGAGGAAGGCAAGGAACACGAAAGTTTTTTTCATAACACAGGTTTGTTTTTCTCCACAGACGGGGGCTTGGAGGCATTGAGTTGGGCTTGACCCAAACTTAACAATAACTTAAACTACCCTTCAAACTGGCTTCACACTACCACAGGACTTTTGCCCCCGAAAATCTGTATAAATATGAAACGCAGTTCCAACCTTATTCTCAGCATTTTGCTGCTCCTCCCTGTATTTATTCAAGCCCAAAAGGGTTCCATCTCCGGTAAAGTTATTGATGCCAAAAATGCAGAAGGCCTGATCGGCTGCACGGTTCGGCTTGACAACGGAGTCGGTGGCGCCATAACCGACTACGAAGGTAATTTTATGATTGCCAATGTCCCGGTCGGTGTACATACGATTTCAGTGGGTTACACCGGATATGCCGAGAAGCGCATTGACGATGTCGTGGTGAAAAACGGCGAGGCTGCTACCGTCAATATTGCCCTGGAAGAATCTACAGCTCAGATGATTGCCGAGGTGGTCGTAACGGCTACCGCACAGCGTTCTTCGATGAGCGCGCTGACCATACTTCAAAAAAACAGTGCCGTAGTAGCCGACGGGATCAGCGCGGAAACCATTAAACGGACGCCCGATCGTACCACTGGCGATGTGATACGCCGGGTCAGTGGAGCCAGTATTCAGGATAATAAATTTGCGATTATTCGTGGCCTGAACGACCGCTACAATATTGCGCTGCTTAATGGCGCTTTGCTTAGCAGCACCGAACCTGACCGGAAGGCATTCTCCTTTGACTTGTTTCCTTCAGCAATGCTCGACAATCTGGTTGTCGTCAAAACTGCCGGCGCCGATCTGCCCGGGGAGTTTGCCGGCGGCGCCATTTTGGTTAATACCAAGGATATTCCGGATGAAAACTATGTACGGGTGAATGTCGGTGCAGGATACAATACCGTATCCACATTCAAACCATATCAGACTGCTGCTGGTGGTGCTACGGACTTTTTGGGAACAGATGACGGGACGCGCGCGCTGCCCGCCGGCTTCCCGAGTGCTACTGAATTTCAGACGGCAACCAAGGCTGATAAAGTCCGATATTCTCAAATGCTGCCAAATGACTGGGCGATCGAACAGAAGAACAGCGCTGCACCCAATAGCAACTTCCAAATTGCAACAGGTTTGGTAACCGATCCAAACCGAAAAGTACAGTTTGGTTCCACGTTTGCCGTTTCATACAGCAATACCAACCGTTTGCAAACCGGTGAGCGCAATGACTTTGATACTCAAAGTCAGATACTCGCGTACAACGATCAGGAGTTTCGGAATAACGTGTTGTGGGGCAGCCTGTTGAATACAGCCCTGAAGATCGGAGCACGCCATAAGTTGATCTTGCAGGGAACCTACTCCACCAATTCGAATACAAGTATTACGAACCGCGAGGGGCGCGAAATCGAACGGGAGCAATATGTGAAATATACGTTCAATGAATACACGGAAAACCACCTGCTTACTTCCCGCATTGGAGGCGAACACTCATTTGGTTTAAATAACATTCGGCTTTCATGGGGCGGTGGTTTTAACCAGATGAAGAGCGACGTACCTGCATTGCGCCGGATGTTCTATTCCAAACCATTCGATGCCGGTGATGATGTACCATTTCGTGCATTTGTGCCCTTTGGTTCGGCTGATCCCTTTCGCAGCGGTCGTTTTTACTCCAGCCTGTCGGAAGATATTGTCAACGGGAATGTGGATTTGAATGTCCCGTTTGCCATCGCTGGCACCAAACAGTCGTTCAAAATTGGCGGCTTGTATCAAAAGAAAGACCGGCAATTTAGTGCGCGCAACCTTGGCTTTATCCGGGGCAAGATCGCCGGCTTCAACAGTGCTTTGCTGGAACTGCCACAGGATCAAATTTTTGCACCGGAAAACATCAACGCCGATGCATTCCTGCTCGACGAAATTACCAACCCCAGTGATGCGTATAATGCAAACTCTTCGCTTTCTGCGGCTTACCTGATGTTTGACAACAAACTGTTTGAAAAACTTCGCATCTCGTGGGGAGTACGCTTCGAGCGTTTTACCCAGCACATGGAGTCGTTCGAGTATCCGGGAAACACTCCCGTGAACATCAATACCGAAGTAAACAGTTGGTTGCCTTCGGCTAATCTGACGTACAGTTTTAACGATAAGCACCAGCTTCGCCTGTCAGGTTCCAAAACCGTCAGCCGTCCGGAGTTCCGCGAAATTGCTCCTTTTGCCTTTTTCGACAACCGGTTGTACGCTGCGGTTGTCGGCAACCCCGACCTCGTCCCGACGGATGTGTACAATGCTGACCTGCGGTATGAAATCTATCCCGGGCAAAATGAATTGTTCAGTGTAAGTCTGTTTTACAAAAAGTTCAACAACCCCATCGAATTTACCTTTACCAGCCTTGGAACGGGTACCCGTACATTCTCGTACCAGAATATCCGCAGTGCCGAAAATATCGGGGTAGAACTGGAAGTGCGCAAGAACCTCGGATTTGTTGCGCCTGGTCTCGAAAATGTGACAGTATTTGCAAACGGTACTCTGGGCCGTTCCACGCTCGATTTATCCAACGTTTCCCGATTCGATCCCACGCGCAATTTGCAAGGACAATCACCCTACATCATCAACGGGGGCATTACGTACAGCAACCCCAACTGGGGGCTTAGTTCCACCGTCGTATACAATGTAATCGGCGACCGCGTGGCGCAGGTTGGTACGGAAGGTTATGGCGATGTTTACGAACGCCACCGCCATTTGCTCGATTTTCAGATCAGCAAAACACTCTGGCAGCGCGGCGAGATCAAGATGACCTGGGGAGATATCTTCAGCCCCGACTTCATTTATTATCAAGACAATAATGCCAACCACCGCTACGACGAAGGGCAGGGTGACAATATCATGCAGCGCCTCAATCTTGGCAGCACGATTACAATGAGTTTTGGCTGGAAATTTTGACACCCGGGCTCCGGCTTACCCTGAAACAAGCCTTAGCATCCAGAAATACAGATTTCAATAATTAATTAAGGTTAGGAATTGTTACAAAGTCCGGACGACGCAAGTTTGCCCGGACTTTTTTTTACTCAAAGCCCCTCTGTTAATATGCACTTCATTCAGACTTAATCCAAACTTAACCCTATGGATTTCTGCCCCCTCTCCGGCTGGGCGACCTTTGTGGCCGTTAAACAACCACCAATTTAAAGTTACCTGCTATGAATAGAGCATTGTTACCAGTCATTTTCCTGTTTGTTGCTGCCATGCAACTTTCAGCCCAGATCACGGTTTCGGGCGACATCTCAACAAATACCACGTGGACAAAAAACAACACCTACCTGCTTAGCGGTTTTGTATACGTGACCAATGGCGCCAAACTTACTATTGAGCCTGGTACCGTCATCAAGGGGGAAAAAAGTTCGAAAGGAGCCTTGATCATTACCCGCGGTGCTCAGATCATTGCCAATGGAACCCCTTCCGAACCGATCGTTTTTACCAGTAGCGAAGCCGCTCCGTCGTATGGCGACTGGGGCGGTGTGATCGTTTTGGGGTATGCTTCCACCAATCAGATATACAACGGCACGAATGGGCTTGGCCTGATCGAAGGTGGTTTGGACCCCGTCAAAGGCCTGTACGGTGGTGGCGACCAAACCGGCGGCGCCAAGGACGACGACAACTCTGGAATTCTGCGCTATGTGCGCATTGAGTATGCCGGAATTGCATTCCAGCCGAACAACGAGATCAACGGCCTCACGATGGGTGGTGTCGGAAACAAAACCACCATTGAGTATGTGCAGGTTTCTTATGCCAACGACGATGCATTTGAATGGTTCGGCGGCACCGTCAACTGCAAGTACCTGATCGCGTATCGCGCCCTTGATGATGATTTCGATTGTGATTTCGGGTATTCGGGCAAGGTTCAGTTTGCATTTTCCTCCCGTGATTCGCAGGTAGCCGATATTAGCAACTCCAATGGGTTTGAAGTTGACAATAATGCTTCCGGAAGCGGGATTACGCCAAAAACGCGACCTACATTTTCCAATGTGACCATTGCAGGTCCTTCCGGAACCGTGGCCGCCGATTATCGCCGGGCTGCTCACTTGCGCCGCAACAATGAAATTGCCATTTTCAATTCTGTTTTTGTCGGACAATATCCCGTTGGTCTGTTCATAGACGGTGACTCCTGCGCCACACATGCCTTGAGCGGCAAGTTGCTCGTGAAAAACAGTTTTTTTCATGGCATGACCACTCCGCTGAGCACAAATGCAACTGCCGGTGTTGGTTTCGATATCAATACCTGGGCTACCGGCAACCAAATTTCGGCAGGGACAAATGCCGCCGATGCAGGCCTGATCAACCCGTTCAATGTGGACCTGCCCAACCCGCGTCCGAATGCCAACTCGCCCGTACTTAACTACGCCAAATTCAACACGGACCCCAGAATTCAGGATGCATTTTTTACTCCTGTAAGTTATGCAGGTGCGTTTGGCCCTTCAGGCGACTGGACTTGCCCCTGGGCGCGCTGGGCAGGAGGCGTTGGCGGCGGGTGCCTTCCGTCGAATCAGGAAGTGATCGTAACCGGCAACATCACCACCAATACAAACTGGACCGCCGACAAAACCTACATCTTGCAAGGTTTCGTTTATGTAACCAATTGCGCTACCCTGACGATTGCTCCAGGTACTGTCATCAAAGGGGACAAAGGCTCCAAAGGCGCCCTGATTGTTTCTCGTTGTTCCAAAATTATTGCCGACGGCACTAAAGACTTGCCGATAATTTTCACCACCAATGACCCGAATCCCAGCTATGGCTCATGGGGTGGTTTAATCATACTTGGATACGCGCCTACAAACCAGGTGTACAACGGCACTGCTTGTCTGGGCCTCATTGAAGGCGGTCTGGATCCGGTACTGGGCCTTTATGGCAGTGGCGATCAGCCCGGGGGCTGTGGCAAAGAAGACGATAATTCCGGTATTCTGCGCTATGTGCGCATTGAGTATGCCGGCATTGCATTCCAGCCGAATAACGAGATCAACGGCCTTACAATGGGCGGTGTCGGTAACAAAACTACAGTGGAATACGTACAGGTTTCCTATGCCAACGACGACTCGTTCGAATGGTTTGGAGGTACGGTCAACTGCAAAAACCTGATCGCATACCGCGGCCTTGATGATGATTTCGACTGCGATTTCGGATATAGCGGTAACATTCAATATGCGTTGTCGGTACGCGACCCGCTGGTCGCCGATATCAGCAATTCCAATGGTTTTGAGGTGGATAACAATGCCTCCGGTTCCACGGCTACACCTAAAACAGCCCCTACTTTTTCAAACGTTACAATCGTTGGCCCGGCCGGTGCAGTAGCCGCCGACTACCGCCGCGCCGCACACCTGCGCCGCAATTGCGAGATTGGCATTTTCAATACGCTTATGATCGGCAACTACCCGGTTGGCTTGTTTATTGACGGCGATGCTACGCTGAACAATGCTAAAAACGGGTTGCTTGAAGTGAAAAACACCTGGGTTGCCGGCCCGACGGAATTGCTCCGTTCGTCCAACACCGCTGTGCTAGATCTTGCGCCCTGGTTCAACACTGCCGGCTGGGGCAACGGAACCGCTGCTGCTTCCAGCGCTGCTGCCCTTCAAAACCCGTTCAATCTGGACTATCCCAACGCACAACCCACCGGCATATCTCCTGCTGTTGCTCCGGGCGCAGCAGCCTTTACTGCAGCACGGGTTAACAAGCCTTTCTTCGACAAGGTCACCTTTGTTGGGGCTTTCGACGGCAAAAACGACTGGACCTGCGGATGGGCCAAGTTTCTGGATATCAATACTGCTTGTTTAGTGGAAACGGAAGATGTCGCTAAATTTGTCAGCAACGTACAATTATTCCCGACCGTAACCGACCAATATGCTACGCTCCGGTTCATGCTTGAGCAAAATGCCGATATAACGGTGGAAGTGTACAACATTGAAGGCCGGTACTTCGGCCGCCAAATTGACGAGAATGCCTTCGCCGGTGAACAGTCATTTACTCTGAACACAAGTAATTTACCACAGGGCTTCTACTTTGTACGCATTCAGGCCGGTGCGGCAGTAAAAACACAAAAGATGATTGTAGTTCGGTAAACGGCTTCAAAGCTAACAACAACTACCGTCAATTTACCCGGTATGCGAGCCACTCTGATGAATAGTCAGAGTGGCTCGTTGCATATTTCCAAAAGCCCTGCAAACCTGTAAGCCGGATTCTGTACCCCGTGTGCCCCGAAGGGAACGCGGGGTCTCTGCCATTTATCTGGGTCCGGTTTCGCAACCGGACTCTGCGCTGCCTACCCCCCTTGCCGGCCCGAAGGCCGATGCGCGAGCCACACATCTCCCCGAAGAGACGCAAGGTGTACATGGCATTTCAACCCGCAAGGTTTATCCGCTCCTCGATTTGCATCGGGAAGCCGTGCGCTCTTACCGCACATTTTCACCCTTACCCCGAAAAATCGGGGCGGTTGTTTTCTGTGACCCTTTCTGTACCCCGGCCGTTGCCGAGGCCCCACCGCTTAGGTGGTGCGGTGCTCTGTGTTGTCCGGACTTTCCTCCCATCCCCGCGGGAAAAGGCGGCAGAGCGGTTTGCAAGGCTTTTGGAAGTACGAGTTACGAAGTACGCGTACGATTTGTGAAGTACGAAGTGTGAGTCCTGTGCAGGAATCGTACTTCGAACTTCTGAACCCGTGCTTTTGAAAATCAATTGGCACGATTTTTTAGTTTTCCGGGTGGCAATAGTGCGGGTATTGTTCTTGTACATTTGCACGGCGCGAAAAAAGCCGTTTCTCGATCCATGTCACCCGGTTTGCCCTGAAAATATTCCGGGCGTCGGTTCTACTTTCCAAATTGTATGATCAAACGCCTGCTCCTGTACGTTTTGGCCGGAGCCATTCTCCTGGCAGTGGCTGCCACTGCCGACCGCGGCTACAAAGGTACGGCGCAGTTGCAACAGTACGCCGCTGAAATCGGGGAATACCTTTCCAGTCAGGCTACCCGGGGGCTGGAGTGGGCGCACCAGGAACGTGGCCGGCTGGGCGCCGCAGTGGCCGGTCGCCCGGTAACCGACCCGGCCTCGTGGATTGCGACGCTGACCGGGCAAGCCGAAGAACCGTACACCATACTCATTCATCAGGGCGACAGTCTGCTTTTTGCCTCCAACAACAAAGCGCTTCCGCCAAAGGAGTATCTGGCGCAGGCTTTCGGGTCCGACGAGCCTGCTGTTGTTCAGTTTCCTCAGGGCCACTACTACGTTCGCCACGAACAATTTGAAACCGACACAAAACTGACTGTGCTGGTACCGATCCGGTATGCGCTGGACGATAGCCCCCGGCAACAGGCAAACGGGCTTTTTCCTGCCAATACTTCCATTCCGGCACAGGTTCGGGTGGAATTGAACGCAACCGAACATCCAGTGCGCATCGGTGGGCGGGACTTGTGCTGGCTGGAAGCATCCGGGGAGGTTCAGGCCGCATGGGTGCAGTGGATCAAGTTGCTGGCATACAGTTTAGTGCTTGCCCTGCTGATGGCGCTTGTTTTTCGCAGCGGCATGTTTTTGACTAAGCAAGGTCGCGCGCCGGTGGGCTTACTTGTCCTCCTGGCGTTTGCCGGAACAATTGCCGGCCTTAACTGGGCTACCGGATTTACGGCTTCGGCATTCAACCGGCTACCGGTTTTTGCCCAACAATTCGGCGCGTCGGCACTCATCGGCAAATCTTTGGGCGACTGGCTGCTGCACCTTACCCTGTTCGTGTGGCTGATGGTTTTTTTCCACCGGGCCTTCCGACGGGTGGGGCCGCCAAATACGGTTTCGACACCGGCACACACCGTACAAGTCGTTTTATGCTACCTGCTCGTGATGTGCAGCGTGGTAGCCGGAGTGGAAGTGTACCGCGAACTTGTTTTCCACTCGACCGTCAATTTTGATTTTGACAACCTGCTCAATTTCGACGGCTTCACCGTGCTCGCGCTGGCGGGCATTTTGCTCCTGTCGCTGGCCTTGTTTCTGTTCGGGCACCGGCTGGTACACACGGCGTTGCAACAGGGCGTACCCTTTGCCAAACGCGTACCGCTTATGCTCGGCTCGGCAGTAGCCGTGTACGCAGTTGGTTTTGCCGGGCAGGGACTTTTCCAGGTAAATGCTGCGTACATCGCAGTTTTCGCCTTGCTGTACGTCGGCTTGTTCGATTTTTTCCTCGATCTGAGGGTGCCGCGATTGGGCGGACTGGTGCTGTGGCTGATGCTGTTTTCCATGGCTTCCGCTCTGTTG
The DNA here is from genome assembly GCA_964392655.1 of uncultured Saprospiraceae bacterium. Lineage (GTDB taxonomy): Bacteria > Bacteroidota > Bacteroidia > Chitinophagales > Saprospiraceae > M3007. The sequence continues at coordinate 16,298 of CAYMQY010000035.1, read as the reverse complement.
CTGTACCGCTACAATTACCTCAAAGACAAAACTGTGCGCCTGGCCTATGCGGAAGCGCTGGCCATGCCGCGCGATACGGCGGTTGCCGAGCCGCAGTTGAAACGGGTGTATGAGCAAATCCGGCAGGATACACAGGTCAACCGGCTGCTGAAGCCCTGGCCGTTCAAGCCGCTGACCTCCGATTTGCGCCGGCGCGTGAATGCGCTCGTGTACCCGCAGCGGTACCTGTTCCAGCACTACCGCGTATCGGTGTTCGCCTTCGACGGGGAGGGCGCCGTGCTGCCTCAGGATCAGGATAAAGACCGCAGTTATGTGGTTGAGCAAAACTGGGAGCGCGCCACACCCCTGCCCGATGCGCCCGGAATCCGCTACCTGTCCACCTCTGAGGGCATTTTCCGCTACCTCGTGCAGGCCAATGCCCTGCGCATGGACGACCCCACGCAGCCTGCGGAAATTTACTACTTCTTCGATCACCAGTATCCCCAGCCTACCCGAGTCTACTCCGAGTTGTTTTACAGCCTGCCGTACAAAAACCTGAACCGGCTGCTGGACTATGATTTTGCCGTGCAGCGCGACGGCCACCTCGTGGTGGACCAGGGCAATGCCAACAAGGTGGTTTTCCAGAAAGTCCTTGCCAAAGGCGCCGCACAGGAACAGGTGTCCGACTCCCCGAGGCGGGTGGATGCCGTGTTTCGCAGCGCCGACGGCTCCGTGACGGCGGCAGTTGGACGGCCCAGCGGCGGGGCATACAAGCAGTTGTACCTGTTTGCGGTGTTGTTCGCAATTACCTCGCTGTTTGTGTTTGCGTTGGCATTTCTGAATACCTGGCTGCACTTTTTGCCGAAATACTACCAGTTCAACTTTTCCGCCAAAGGCTCTTTGGCCAAACGTATCCACTACGGCAATTTTGCCCTCATCGGCCTCGCCTTTGCCGGTATCGGCTGGCTGACCTACCGGCACTTTGCCGCTGCCGCGCAGGAAGCCGAACAGGTGAATTTAGACAAACGGGCCGATGCCGTACTGACGACTCTGCGCATCAAACTCGGCGACCGCCAACCCGACCCCGATTCGCTGAAACTCGACCTGCCCGAAATTCTGGCGCCGCTGGCGGCAAGTCTGGCAACCGACGTGAATTTTTACGCCCCCGGAGGTGATCTGCTTTTTTCCACCCAGAACGACCTCGTGCAACTCGGCATTTTGCCCAGCCGCATGGGCACCGAAGCCCTCGCCTTGCTTACAGCCGGCGGACAGCCGGAAGCCACCGTATCGGAACAGGTGGTGGGCGCTACGTTTTCCAACCACTACCTGCCCGTGCCCAACAACCAGAACCGGCTGCTCGGGTACCTCGGTGTGCCGTACCACCTGTCTGACCGAAAAATCGGCCCCGAAGTATCTGATTTCATCGGTATGCTGGCCAGCGTATATGTGTTTCTTATGCTGATCGCCTATTCGGTGTCTTACCTGTTGTCGCGCTCCATCATTCACCCGGTGAAGTTGATTTCCGAAAAAATTAAACGCCTCCAACTCGAAGACAAAAACGAACCGCTCGAATACCAGGGCGATTCTCAGGACGAACTCAGCGCGCTTATCGAAGAGTACAACCGCATGGTGGAAAAACTGGAGGAATCCAAAACCCAACTGATCCGGCTGGAACGCGAAAGCGCCTGGCGGGAAATGGCCCGGCAGGTAGCGCACGACATCAAAAACCCGCTGACCACCATGAAACTGTCCATGCAGCAACTGGAACGGGTATCGGCGGAACCGGCGCAGGCAGCGGTGTATTTGAAAAAAGCCATCACCAGGTTGATTGAGCAAATTGATTCGCTGGCGCAAATCGCGTCCGAGTTTTCCATGTTCGCCAACCTGGACATTCAGCAAAAGCAGGACATCGTACTGAACGACGTAGTGGAAAGCGTGTACGACCTGTTCAGCGAACAGCGGGACGTAAGCCTTAAAATGGCCGTCCCCCCGGAGCGCTACCACATCAGCGGCGACAAAAACCACCTGATCCGGGTGTTCAACAACCTCGTCATCAATGCCATGCAGGCTATCCCGTCCGACCGGCAGGGTTTGATTCAGGTGTCGCTGTTCCGGCAGAACAACCATGCTGTCGTGCGCATCAACGACAACGGCGGCGGCATTCCACCCGAAATTCAGAAGCGGGTGTTCGAGCCGAATTTCACCACCAAAACCTCCGGAAGCGGCCTCGGTTTGGCCATTTGCAAAAAAATCATCGAAGCACTTGATGGCAACATCCGCTTCGAAACCCGCGAAAACGAGGGCACCGACTTTTTTGTGGAACTGCCCATTCGGGCTACGGAGGCGTCGGAGCGGGCGGGGAAATAGCAACTGTTTAGCACGCTCCTGCTACGCCAGATCTTCAAATACTTTTGCTACATCAAGTTGAATACCAGTGGCGGGATCGGTCAGAATCCCGGAGTCGAAATAGTGCTTTTCGTCGTTGGCCAGCACCACCTGAATGGTTCAGTTTTCCACAAAGTACATGTCGATCTCGCCCTTGTTTTTGGCCGCAATTTTGCCCCGGTACTTGCAGGCAAAGTAGTCTTTTACCATCTCGAACACCTCGCCGGAGATGTTGATTTTGCCCCCTTCGCCGGCAGCCTCGATGCGCGCGGCGATGTTGACAGTGTCGCCCCAGATGTCGAACGCGAACTTTCTGGAACCCACCACGCCGGCTACCACCGGGCCGCTGTGGATACCGATACGGGCCTCGAATACGGGTTGTTTCTGGCGAGCACGTTCGGTGTTCCAGGTAGCAAGCCAGGTTTGCATGTCGCGGGCGGCCTCGATCATGTCGCGCAGTTGGCTGCCGCCGCCGTTGGGCAGGCCGCCGGCGGCCATGTAAGCGTCTCCGATGGTTTTGATTTTTTCGAGGCCGTGCCGGGCGATGATCTCGTCGAAAGCGCGGAAGCAAGTGTCCAGTTCGGTGACCAACTGCTGCGGCGTCAGTTTTTCGGCTATTTTGCTGAACCCGACAAAGTCGGCAAACAGCACGCTCACATCCTCAAAATAACGGGCGTTGGTGCTGCCCTGCTTCTTCAGTTCCTCGGCCACGAGGGCAGGCAAAATGTTCAGCAGCAGGTTTTCGGAGCGCTCCTGTTCGGCGCGGATCAGTTTGTTTTTTTCTCCCAGCACTTTGGCATTCTGGCGGGCGCGGATAAAACTGTACAGCGAGCCGCCGGCCAAAAGCAGCACGGCAATTAGGCCCGCTATGTAAAAATTGCGCTCGCTTCGCGACTCGCGCACGGCCAGTTCGGCATTGGCGATGTTCAGGCTGTCCACCTTGTTCCGGTACTCCATGGAGTCCAGTTTGGTGCGCTGCTGCATGAGCAGAAGGGAGGCCTTCAATTGGTCGTCGGTCATTTTGTCAATCAATGCCCGGCTGGCACTCAGTTCTTCCATCAATTTCTGGCGCTCGCGGTCGGTGGTAGTGAACCGGACCTCATTGCCTGTTGTGCCTTTTTGTGCCTTTGAAAGTTCCAGAATCTGGTTGTTCATAGCGGACATTTGCTCGGCGATCTCCTGTTGTTTCTCCAGAACAAGCAGTTCGAGTCCGGGCGGCGGCCCGGCAATTTCTTTGGCCCGGGCGATCTGGGCGTCAATGTCGGCGACTTCGCTGTTGCGGTTGTTTCGTACGGCCAGTGCGCGGAGTTGTTCCAGATTTTCGAGTAGCAGTGTTTTGTCGGAATTGCCCGACTTGCCGAGAATTTTGTTGCTCTCCCGAAACCGCGATGCCGGGTCTTTGGCAAAGAGGCCCTTTTTGCCGCGCAGCACCAGCACCTTGCCTTCCCGGCTGAGGCTCAAGGCTACGAGGTCGTTGCGTTTAATGCGCTCGGCGAGGCTGGTGGCATTTTCCGCATACTCCAGGGCTTTGTCGTAGTCCCCGGCTTGCAGGTGCGCATTGGTAAGTGCAAGCAAAACTTCCACGCGCTGCGGGCCGGCAGCCGAGCGAAGCGCAGTCTCAAGTTCTGAAATGTCGGTGCTTTGGGAATAGGTCTGCAACGGCAAAAAAAGGCTCGCCACAGCGGCCAGTATGACAAGGAATGTTTTCATTATTAAAACCAGATTGACCTTTTTTTCTTAGGCAGGACAAATATAACGCCAATGTCTCGATGTTTGCGCCATGCGCACTGATGCCGATCGCAAGTTTGTCCGGGATTATCTGAATGCCGACCTGCACCGGCTGCTTTTGTCGGCGCAGCGCTTTCCCGGCGTGGCAGTGCAGGCGTGTGTGGCGCAGATCGAGGCGTTGCGAAAAGTGCGGGAGAAAATCCCCGCCTGGTTCCGGTTCGACCTCGAAATGCCACCGCTGCTGTCGGTCGAGCAGGCTTCGTCGGAAGCAGCGGCCCGATTCAAGTCCACACTTTTTTCCGGGAAAAAAATGGCCGACCTCACCGGCGGCATGGGTGTGGACGCATACTTTTTTGCGCAGCAGTTTGAACAGGTCGCGTATGTGGAACGCAACCCCGAACTCGTCGCCCTCGCCCGCCACAACTTCGCCGCACTTGGCGCCGCCAACATCCGGGTGGTGGAATCCGATGCCGAAACTTTCCTGAAAACCGGCGCCGACCGCTACGACCTGCTCTACCTCGACCCGGCCCGCCGCGCCGACCGCCACCGCCGCGTCTTTCAACTCGCCGACTGCGAGCCGAACGTGCCTGCCCTCCGGGAAATGCTGCTCGCCCGCGCCGACTGCGTATTGGTCAAAACGGCGCCCCTGCTCGACCTGAGTCAGGCGATCGAACAACTTGGCGCCGTGACCGCCGTGTGGGTCGTATCGGTGGAAAACGAAGTAAAAGAAGTGCTTTATCTACTGGAAAAAACAGTGCCTGTGGCAGAGCAGATACCTGTCGAGGCGGTGTGCCTTGGCCCTGAAACACGCACATTCCGCTTCACCCGCGCAGAGGAACGGGATGCCGAACCGACTTACGCCCTGCCGCAAGGCTACCTGTACGAACCCGACGCGGCAGTGCTCAAGGCCGGCGCGTTCAAGTCGTTTGCCGTACGATTCGGCTTGGCCAAACTACATCCGCACACGCACCTGTACACCTCATCCGAGCCGGTTTCCGGTGTGCCAGGGCGCTGTTTTGCCATCGAAGCCGTACTGAAATACGAGCGCAAAGCCCTGCGCGAAGTATTGCCCGGTATGCGCGCCAACGTGGCAGTGCGCAACTTCCCCGACAGCCCGGATGCCGCGCGCCGGAAACTCGGTCTGGCCGACGGCGGGGAGCATTACCTGTTCGGGGTGACGGACTTGTCAGCGCGCAAAGTGCTGATTCTTGGGCGGAGAGACGTGTAGTTTTATGCCGCTGTAGGCGTTGGGTCGGCCTTAGCCCCCAAATTTCCTGAAAAAATACCCTTTCAGCAACTCATTCGCTACCGCGTATGCCAGCGTAATGCCAGCCAAAACCAGCAACAGGGTAACCGGCAGAGGCGTGAACCCGAAAGTATCGGTAGCCCCGGGCAAGTACGGCAGGGCAAAGGCGGCAACAGCTACTGCTACCGTACTGATCCACAACCAGCGCCCGGGACGGCTGCGGAAAAACGGGCGACGGGTACGCACAATCAGCAAGATCACCAGTTCGGTGAGCAGCGACTCCACGAACCAGGCCGTCTGGAACACCGGCTCCGATACGTGCAGCCACCAGAGCAACACGCCGAAGGTGATGTAGTCGAATACCGAACTGACGAGACCGAAGGCTACCATGAAATTCCGGATCATGCGCACGTCCCAGCGGCGCGGCTTTTGCACGAACTCCGGATCAACGGAATCGCCGGCGATGGTCATGGCCGGGAAGTCGGACAGGAAGTTGTTCAGCAAAATCTGCTTGGGCAACAGCGGCAAAAAGGGCACCATGAGCGAAAGCCCGGCCATGCTCAGCATATTGCCGAAGTTGGCGCTGGTGGTGGTGTACACGTATTTCAGCGTATTGGCAAACGTGATGCGCCCCTGCACGATACCGGAGTGCAGCACGTCGAGTTTCTTCTCCAACAGCACGAAATCTGCGGTTTCCTTGGCTACATCCACGGCATTGTCCACCGAGATTCCCACGTCGGCGGCGTGCAGGGCGGGTGCGTCGTTGATGCCGTCGCCGAGGTAACCCACCACGTGCCCGCCTTTTTGCAGGGCGGTGATGATGCGTTCCTTTTGGTTGGGGTCTACTTCTGCAAAAATTGTGGTGCGGCCGGCGATCTGCCAGAGCGCATCGTCGTGGATGTCGCGGATTTCAGCGCCGGTAAGCACGCTGTCGGTGGGCAAGCCCACGGCTTCGGCCACATGCCGGGCTACCTGCGCATTGTCGCCGGTGATAATTTTCAGGGAAACACCGAGGCGCCGCAGGTCGGCTACAGCCTCCACAGCATCGTCTTTGGGTGGATCGAAAAACAGCAGGAAACCCGCGAAAGTCATGTCCGACTCGTCCGCTACGGTGTATTCGGGCCGCGGCTCAATGTCGCGCACAGCCAGACCAAGTACCCGAAATCCGCGGGCGCTATAGTCGGCGAACAACTGCTCCAGCGCTGCGCGGCGGGTAGCGTCCAGCGGTGTTTTCGTTCCGTCGGGTTCGAGCACACGGGTACACCCGTCCAGCACACTGGCAAAGGCGCCTTTGGTGATCAGGCGGCAGGTGTCGCCGGGGCGTTCGGAATTTTTGACGGCGATGCTCAGGCGCTTTCGGACAAAGTCGTAGGGGATTTCCTCCGTTTTTTCGAATGCTGCGATGTCGGGTTGTGCCTGCGCTACGATCGCCTCGTCGAGCGGATTGGGCAGCCCGCTCTGGAAGTGCGCATTCAGAAAGGCGGCCAGAAACACTTTTTCGGAAGGGTTTCCGGCGGAGTCGAGTGCGCCGTCGAGTTGCACCACACCCCTGGTGAGGGTGCCGGTTTTGTCGGTACACAGCACGTCCATGCTGCCGAAGTTTTCCAACGACGAGAGCCTCCGCACGATCACGCCGTGTTTGGCCATCCGGATGGCGCCGCGCGAAAGGGTCAGGCTCAGAATGGCGGGCAGCAGTTCGGGGGCGAGGCCCACCGCCAGCGCTACGGCAAAGAGCAGGGAATCCACGGCGGGTTTTTCCAAAAACACATTGGCGGCAAAAACGAGCAGCACCAGCAGGGTCATCACCTGGGTAAGCAGGGCGCCGAAGCGGCGGATGCCACGCTCAAATTCCGTTTCGGGCGGGCGCAGGTTCAGACGCTCGGCCACGGCGCCGTACACTGTTTTTTTCCCGGTTTGCACTACCAGCATACGCGCCAGACCGCTGCGCACATTAGTGCCCATGAACACACAATTGGTGCGCTGCGGCAGCGGGCTGTCGGCCGGCACCACTCCGGGCTTTTTTTCCACGGGGAAAGTTTCACCGGTCAGCACGGCCTCGTTCACGAAAAAATCATCTGCCGAAAGTAACAGCCCGTCGGCGGGAATCAGGCTGCCGGCATTGAGCAGCACCACATCGCCGGGCACGATTTCCTCAGTGGGTACGGATACGGGTTTGCCGTCGCGCAGCACGTCGGCCTGAAGCCGGATGCGTCGGCGCAGCCGCTCCACGGCATTGCCGGCATGGTATTCCTGCCAGAAACTCAGCAGGGCGCCGGCCAGAATGATGACCAGCACGATGAGCGCATCCGCCAGGGCGCCGGTAGCCACCGAAACCAGTGCTGCAAAAACCAGAATCAACACGAGCGGGCTTTTGAACTGCGCCAGCAGCAGGCTCAGCGGGCGCACGAGCGTGGACGTTTCCAGTCGGTTGGCGCCTTGCGCAGCCAGGCGTTCGGCGGCTGTGGCGCCGGAAAGTCCGGAAGCCGAACTGTCCAGATTGGAGAACAGATCGGAGGCGGTATGGCTCCAGAACGGAGCGCTTTTGTCAGGCTCGGTGCGAGTGGGCATGGTTGTGCCGAAAAAATGTCGGATATGGCAGGTTTGTGCCCACAAACATATTGACATTCAACCCGCAAGGAGTACATTTGGCCAAACAAAACTTCCGTGCGTATGAAAAACTTGAACGTCTTTGCCGCATCGGTGCTGTGCATGGCGCTGCTCTGCCAATGCACAGCCTCCCGCCACCTCCGCATGGCGGACAAAAATGCCGAAACCGTCCGCCTCTGGTTCGAAGAGGGCTGGAACCACAACCGCAACGAAGAACTGCTGGAGCGCGTGTTCGCCCCGGATTGGGCCGACGGCAATCCGCTCCGGCCCGACCAGACTACCGGCATCGAAGGCATGCGCGAATTCGTGCATTTTTACCAGAGAGCGTTCAAGGATGCCCACTTCACCATAACCCACCTGTTCGCCACCGACAAGCAGGTGGCCCTCCGGTACGAAGTTTCGGCCATTCATGTCGGCTATGCATTTGGCGTACAACCTACAGGCAAACATTTCAACTCCACGGGTATCCTGATCTACGACATGAAGGCCGGGAAAATTCACCGCACCTGGCAGGAACTCGACCTGATGGGTATCATCAAGCAGTTGAAACCGGAGAATTGAGGGGGCTGTTAACCGTTGGCTATTGGCTGTTGGCTGATGGCTGCGTGTAAATGGCGAGGATAGCCAGCGATAAAAACGCCGAAGGATAGAACAGATAGGGCCAGGGAATGACCAGCAGGTTGAGCACAATGGTCAGGGTAATTTTCAGCAAACCCAACCCGAACAGCGACGGCTCGAACCGGTGCGGAAAACGCCGGAATAACGCCAAAAACAACAGCGGTACGCCGAAACTGAACAGGTAGTTGAGGGTGTACAACTGCGCGAGGTCGGCTTTGGAAAAAAACTTCGCCAGTCCGAGGTTTCCGGCGATGACCGGGTCAATGGCCCAGGCATCTTTTTCTGCCAGCGCCACTTCGAGGTATTTTTTCGGCAAGGCCAGAAACACATCCGGATGCCACAGCGCGCCGGTGAGTGCCAGGAGGGAAATCCCGAATGCCGCAGCCGTGCCCGCCGCGATCAGGGCGTTTTTCCTGGATCGGAAAAAAAACTCGCAGGCCAGCCAGGCAGGTATCCAGGGGCCAAAACTGTAGCGCGACAAGGCCGCCAGCGCCAGCGCCGCGCCGGTCAGCCAGGGGTTGCCGCGCCACAGCGCCACGGCGAGCAGCACGTAGAAACCCGCCACCACCGCCTCTTCGGTCATGGACAGCAGCACCGTGTCGCGCTCCAGAAAATGCCAAAAAAGCAAGGCCGCCGGAACGACAACCAACAGCGCCGGCCATAACCGCCGGGTTTGCAACGGTCGCCACACGAACGGCAGCGCCACGGCTGCCAACACAAAAAACACCGACACCCAGCGCAGGTCAAAGCCGCCGGCCACTGCGGGCAGGTAGGCCAGCCACATAGCCGGCAGGTACACCGGTTGCACGCCGTTCCAGATTTCTGGAATCGGGGCGTACACCGGCTCGCCGTGCAGCAGCCGTTCGCCCATGACCGAGATGACGGGCAGCATGTCGGCAGTGCGGTAGTCCAACGGCACTGTGCGGAAAATTTCCTGTGCCTGCACCACGGTGTAGCCGGCCAGACACAAAAACAGCGTTGTCGCGCCGGCAATGACCCATCGGTTGTCCGCGGCAGGCGGCAAAGGCCGGCTGTTTTGTCGCAGCATGACCAGGACGCCCACGGCTATTCCGGCGGCAAGGTAAACGACCGACACAATGCGCTTGTCGTACAGCCCGAGCCAGTGCGTCTGGCAGAGTACTTCGACGAGTACGGCAGTGAAAAGAAGGGCGGTACGGTGGTGGTAGCGCATGGCGGATTTTGAAGGGGGAAAAGTACGGTGCTTTGAGGATTACAAGACATGGGTGCCCTCCCCTCCCCCATTGTTCACGCCTCTTCCCGCTTTTTTCCCTTCCTGCCCAATATTAGCAAACACAAAACTTTTGTTGAACCAAAGATACATTCAATCGGAACATGATTAGACAAACCGTGTTTACCCTCCATTCGAAACCGAGTTTTTAACCAATCTTTCCACATCATGAAATCGTTACTCACGGCATTTTTTGCCTCCATGTTGCTGGTAATCGGCGCGACGGCCCAAACAGCCCGCGTGCAGATCATCCACAACGCACCCGATCCCACCGTGGATATTTATGTGAACGGCGCACTGGCACTCGACGACTTCGAGTTCCGCTCGGCTACGCCGTTCCTCGATTTGCCTGCCGGCCTGCCGCTCTCCGTGGCTGTGGCGCCGGGCAACAGCAGCTCCGTGGCCGACGCTATCGCGACGTTTCCCGTGACCTTCGAGTCGGGCAAAACGTATGCCGTCACGGCTTCCGGCTTAGTGGGCGACCCGAACACGCCGTTCACCCTCATTGCCGACGATGCCGCCCGCGAATCGGCCGGCAACCCCGCCAAGGTGGACCTGAACGTGCTACACGGCTCGCCCGACGCGCCGGCGGTGGATGTGGTGGTACGCACCGGCGGCAAAATCGTGTCGAACATTGCCTATGGGCAGTTCACGCCCTACCTGAGCGTGGACCCGGGCGTGTATTACCTCGACATCAAACCGGCCGGCAATGATGCCATCGTGCAAACGTTCAAGGCCGACCTGACCGGCCTCAACGGCGCGGCCCTGCGCGTGTTCGCAAGTGGCTTGCTCGGCGGCAGCCCGGCCTTCGGTCTGTTCGCCGCCCTGCCCGACGGCACGGTGGTGGAACTGCCCGCTGCCCCGGTAGCCCGCGTGCAGGTGATCCACAACAGCCCCTCGCCGACCGTGGACGTGTACGCCAATGCCGACCTCCTGCTCGACAATTTTGAATACCGCACCGCTACCCCGTTCATTTTTGTGCCTGCCGGCGTGGACATTACGCTCGGCATTGCTGCCGATACCAGTACTTCCGCCGCTTCTTCGATTGCTACGTTTGACGTGAACCTGGACAATGGAAAAACCTACATCGTGACCGCTTCGGGCATCGTGGGCGATCCGAACACGCCGTTTACCCTGCTGATAAACGATGCCGGCCGCGAGGCGGCAAGCGATACGAACAATGTGGACATCGCCGTACTGCACGGTTCCACCAACGCTCCGGCGGTGGATGTGGACGCGGTGCTTGTGGCCAACGACGTGATTACCAATCTGGCTTACGGCGAAAATACCGGATACCTCGGTTTGCCCCCGGCCAAATACGACTTTGCCGTACGTGCTGCCGGCGACCCGGATGTGGTGGCTTCCTTCCGCGCCGATCTCAGCGGCCTGAAAGGCGGCGCTGCATACGTGTTTGCCAGTGGTTTGCTGGGCGGCACGCCCGCCTTCGGTCTGTTCGCAACCCTGCCCGACGGCACGGTGCTCGAACTGCCGCTGACCCCGACTGCCCGCGTGCAGGTGATCCACAACAGCCCCGAACCGACTGTAGATGTGTACGCAGGCAACACCTTGTTGCTCGATAATTTCGCCTTCCGCGCGGCCACGCCGTTCATTGACGTGCCTGCCGACCGCGACATCACGCTGGGTGTAGCTCTGGAAAACAGCGCATCGGTCGCCGATGTGATCGCCCCGTTTGATGTAAATCTGGAAACAGGAAAAACCTACATCGTGACCGCTTCCGGCGTGGTGGGCAACCCCAATACGCCGTTTACGCTGGTCGTCAATGATGCCGGCCGCGAGGCTGCCGCCAATTCCGGCGACGTGGATATCGCCGTGTTGCATGGTTCGCCCAACGCTCCGGCAGTGGATGTGGACGCCGTTTTTGTAGCCAACAACGCTATCTCGAATCTGGCCTACGGCGAATTTACCCCCTACCTCAGCCTGCCGCCTGCCAAGTACGATTTCGCCGTGCGCGCAGCCGGAAACCCAACTGTGGTGGCTTCGTTCCGCGCCGACCTGAGTGGTCTGGCCGGTGGCGCTGCATATGTGTTTGCCAGTGGATTTTTGGGCGGAACGCCTGCTTTCGGTTTGTTTGCTGCCCTGCCCAACGGCACGGTGCTCGAACTGCCGCTGACCCCGACGGCACGCCTCCAGGTGATTCACAACAGCCCCGACCCGACCGTGGACGTGTACGCCGGAAATACGCTGCTGCTCGACAACTTCGCCTTCCGCACGGCCACGCCGTTTATTGACGTGCCCGCCGACCGCGACATCACGCTGGGCATTGCCGGCGAAAACAGCACGTCCGCTTCGGATGCGCTGGCTTCGTTCGACGTAAATCTTGACGAAGGCGGCACCTACGCTGTAATGGCTACCGGTATCGTCGGCAACCCAGGCACGCCGTTCACCCTCGTGGTGGATGCCGATGCCCGCGAAGCCGCACTCGACCCCAACAACGTAGAATTTAACGTAACGCATGGCTCGCCCGACGCGCCCTCGGTGGATGTAGCCGTGGTGGGTGTAGGCACGATCATCAACGGCCTTTCGTACCCGGATTTCACGGATTATTTCAGCGTGCCCGCAGCATCGTACTTAGTGCAGGTATTGCCTGCCGGAACCAGTGATGTACTGGCTACCTATCGGGCCGACCTGAGCGGTTTGGCCGGAGGCGCTGCCCGCGTTTTCGCGAGCGGCCTGCTCAACGGCACCCCGGGCTTCGGTTTGTTTGCGGCGCTGGCCGACGGCACGGTGCTCGAACTGCCGCTGGTGACGGCGCCCAAGTTTGCCCGTGTTCAGGTGATTCACAACAGTCCTTCGCCGGTGGTGGACGTGTACGCCAACGACGACCTGCTGATCGACGATTTTACTTACCGCACGGCCACACCGTTCATCGATGTACCCGCCGGCGTGGACATTGCGCTGGGCATTGCCCCGGGCAACAGCACCTCGGCCACCGATGCCATCGCCACGTTCAACGTGAACCTGGAAGAAGGCAAAACCTACATCGTAACGGCTTCCGGTATCGTGGGCAACCCGACCACGCCGTTTGATCTGATTATCAACCCAACCGGACAGGAAACGTCCGCCAACCCGAACAACGTGGACATCGCCGTGCTGCACGGTTCCACCAATGCGCCGGCAGTGGATGTAGACGCGGTTTTTGTGGCCGACAATGTGATTTCGAACCTGTCCTACGGCCAGTACACGCCGTACCTCGGCCTTACGCCCGACAAATACGACTTTGCCGTGCGCGTCGCCGGAAACCCCAACGTCGTGGCTTCGTTCCGCGCCGACCTGAGCGGCCTTGCCGGCAACGCCGGATATGTGTTTGCCAGCGGCCTGCTGGGCGGTACACCGGCTTTCGGCCTGTTTGCAGCCCTGCCCAACGGCGACATCGTGGAACTCCCGCTGACCCCGACGGCCCGCGTACAGGTGATCCACAATTCGCCCAACCCGACGGTGGATGTGTATGCCGGAAACACCTTACTGATTGACAATTTCGCCTTCCGCACGGCCACGCCGTACATTGACGTACCTGCCGACCGCGATATCGCTTTCGGCGTTGCACTGGCAAACAGCACGTCCTCGGCGGATGTGCTCGCTACGTTCGACGTGAACCTCGCTGAAGGCAGCACCAACGGCGTAATGGCTATTGGTGTGGTCGGCAACCCGACCCGTCCGTTCACCCTCGTGGTGGATGACAATTCCCGCGAAACGGCCCCGGCCGGACAAGTCGGCGTGAGCGTGCTGCACGGCTCGCCCGATGCGCCGACAGTGGATGTAGTGGAGCGCCTCGACGGCCCCTTGGTGTCGAACCTGCAATACGGTGTGTTCACGCCCTACCTGGATTTGCCGGCACTCAACGGCTATTACCTTGACATCAAACCCGCCGGTGTGGATCAGATCGTAGCCACCTTCCGCGCCGATCTGGAGGCGCTGGACGGTCAGGCGATCCGCGTATTTGCCAGCGGATTCCTCGGCAACACACCGGGCTTCGGCCTGTTTGCGGCCCTGCCCAACGGTACCGTGGTGGAGCTTCCGTTCTCGCCGGTGGCCCGCGTGCAAATCGTGCACAACGCCCCCAGCCCGACCGTGGACGTGTATGCCAACAACTTCCCGGTGCTCAACGATTTTGAGTTCCTGCAAGCCACGTCGTTCGGGTACCTGCCGGCCGGCGTACCCATCACGCTGGCAGTTGCGCCCGGGAACAGCACCTCGGCGGCCCAGGCATTTTACAGCACGACGGCCACGCTGGAAAACGGCAAAACCTACCTCGTGGTGGCTGCCGGTGA
>CAYMQY010000035.1:0-2097 GCA_964392655.1 uncultured Saprospiraceae bacterium | reverse complement strand
GTGGGCGGGCTGGATATTGGCAAAACCTATGTGATCATGGCCGCCGGCGTGGTCGGCGACCCGACCAAGCCGTTCCAGTTGTACGTGAATGCCGACGGCCGCGACCGCTCGCAAAGCGCGGGCACGGTGGACCTCGCCCTGTTCCACGGTGCGCCCGACGCGCCCGAAGTGGATGTGCAGGTGCCCGCCGGTGGGATTTTGTTCGACAACATTTCGTTCGGTGAGTTTTCGAACTACGTGTCGGTGCCTGCCTCGAACTACATCGTGCAGGTGACACCGGCCAACGACAACAACACCATCGTGCAGTCGTACACGGCCAATGTGTCGAGCCTTGGCGGTCAGGCGGCTACGGTGTTTGCCTCCGGTTTCCTCGCCGGCCAGCCCGGCTTCGAGGTGTGGGTGGCCCTGACCGACGGCACGACCTTCCCGCTGCCGGTGTTCGTGAGCACCAACGATCTGGATGGCAAACTGCAGTCGCTGCGTCTGGCGCCCAACCCCGCCGTGTCGGAAACCTGGGTACGCTTCGACCTGACCGAGGGCGCCAACCTGCGCTACGCCGTGCGCGACCTCACGGGTCGCATGGCTGCCGAAGGCGACTTCGGATTCGTGCCTGCCGGACCGTTTGCCTACCGCGTGGACGTGGGCACGCTGCCCGCCGGGATGTACAACCTGGAAGTGCGCTCGGACAATGGCGTGCAGGTGCAGAAGTTCGTGGTGTCGCGGCAGTAGGTTTTTTCACCGCGGATATTGAATAGTTGAAAAATAGAGCACGCGCCGGTGGGGAGACTCTCCGGCGCGTTTTTTTATTTTAATACAAAAACCCAAACAACCACAGCGGTATCTGCCGGTCGAAACCCGACTCGATGTCGTCCAGCGCGAGGTAACTGTCTGGCAGTCCGGCAATCTGTTTGGCCGTTTTTCCGGGGCCGCCCACCTCGAAGGTGTAACGGGCACCTACCCGAAAATCGCCTTTGGCCGGGCAGGTGATCTGGTGCTTCACCCGCAGTTGGTTTTGGAAAAATATTTCCCGCAGGGTGCCCGGGTCGGGTTGTGTTGCCGAGAGCGCAAATGCCAGATTGGTGTTGTCCAGATAGATTTTCTCCGGGCGTTGCAGTCCGCCGAGACTTTGTGTTTCGGCATGCACCTGCGCTACCAACTGGGCCTGTTGCAGGTGTTCAAAGTAGCGCCCGATGGTATCCCGGTCCAGTTCCAACGCCCGGGCTATCGTGGAATAGTTCGGTTTAAAGGGCGAGGAGTCGGCAATAAACTGGAGCAGGCGACCGATTTTTTGCACCTGTCGGATGCGCACGCCTTCCGACAGGCTCAAGTCCAGATTCAGTACGAGGTTGGCCACCTGGCGAATACGCACGAGCACCAATTTCGGCTCTTCCAGAAAAAACGGGTAGTAGCCTTCCCGGAGGTACTGGTTGAAATACCCGACAGGTCGGATCTCCTGGTTCACCTCGAGTGCGATTTGCCGGTGGTTGGCAAGCAAATCATCCAGATTGACAGCCTTGAAATCAGCGATTTGCGCCAATTTCAGGTATTCCCGAAAAGACAGACCCGGCAAGTCGTACATGACTGCCCGACGGCTGAGGTCCGCTTCCTGGCGGCTTAATTCCACTACCGATGAGCCGGTGAACACGAGGTGTATGTCGGGGGAAAAATCGTACAGGTTTTTGATCTCCTGCGACCAGCCCGGATATTTATGGACTTCATCCAGATAGAAATGCGTAGTGCCGTTTCGGCGGAATGCCTCCACGGTATCCCGAAGGGAAAAACTGTTGAAGTGCAGATCGTCGAGACTCAGATAAACCGAGGCCGGGAATGCCGGAGAAAGCCGCATCCGTTGCAGCATCAGGGTTGTTTTGCCTACTCCGCGTGGGCCGCGTATGCCGGTGCAGCGCCAATCCCAGGCAATGTCGTCCAGTAAAAAACGCCGGTGCCCCATGGGTATCTGACCGACAAGCAGGTCTGATTGCTGTTGCAGTTTTGTCAATTTTGCGGTATCCATGCCGCAAATTTTCAAAAAAATTGCGGGATATGTACCGCAATTTTTTTGAAAAACTGCTGGATGCAGGCCGCAATTTACATTCA
>CAYMQY010000034.1:21209-25158 GCA_964392655.1 uncultured Saprospiraceae bacterium | reverse complement strand
TGAACCTGTCACTTCTCGTTATCCAATGCGAAATTCAGGGGCAAGTGGCGGCAAAACCCGTGACCTGCAACGGCCTGTCGGACGGTTCGCTGGAATTTTCCGTGGCCAACGGCACACCGCCTTTCGCGTACATCTGGCAGCGCATCGGTGGGGGTGGACCTTCGGGAACAGGCGCCATTGCCGCGCTGAACACACCGACAACCATCCCGAACTTGCCGAGCGGCAGTTACACGATTTTGGTACAGGACAACTTCGGCAACGACCTTGCGATGCTGCAAACCGTCGCGGAACCTCCCGCGCTGACGTTTTCTGCCGCAACGTCCGAGTTCAACGGGTTCCACATTCGCTGTGCCGGCGAAACAAACGGCTCGATTGCCGCTACGCTCACAGGCGGTTTTGCGCCGTATTCGTACGCCTGGAGTGACGGAAGTACCGGCGCAACTCTTCAAAATTTGCCTGCGGGCATCTACACCTGCACGGCTACCGACGCGGCGGGTTGTTCGCAGATACACGTCGTGGTGTTGTCGGAGCCGCCCGCTCTGACACTGGACGCGCGGTTTCAAGACCCCGGCTGCAGCGGAATTAACACCGGCGAAGCGCATGTTGCAAGCGTCGCCGGAGGCGTGCCTCCGTACCGGTATGCCCTCTCCGGCAGTAGTCTGGTCAGCGCGACGGATTTTTTAAACCTGCCGCCCGGCGCCTACACCCTGACGGCGGAAGATGCCAACGGCTGTACGGCTGCCGCCTCCGCCACACTCGCAGCGCCGATCATCCCGCATATCGAACTGGGGCAAGACCTGACGGTGGAACTGGCCGAAAGCGTGCAAATTCTGCTGACTCAGGATACCCCGCTCGACCTGTTTGCCTGGGTGCCTCCGCAGGGACTTTCCTGCAGCGACTGTCCTGAACCCCTCGCCACACCTGCCGAAACCACCACCTACACACTTACGGTGGAAGCGCCGGGGGGCTGTACGGCTACCGACAGCCTTACCGTGTCGGTGCTGAAAGTGCGGGATGTGTATATCCCCAACGTGTTTAGCCCGAACGACGACGGGGTCAATGACTTTTTCACTGTGTACGGTGGCGCCGAGGTAAGTGAGGTCACGCTGGAAGTTTATTCCCGCTGGGGCGAACTGATCTTCCGCCGCATCGGCGGCGCCAACGACGATCCGGGCGGCTGGGACGGCACGTTCAAAGGCGAAGCCGTTTCACCCGGCGTGTTCGTCTGGCGTGCCGATGTGCTGTTTTACGACGGTGTCCGGCTTGCGTACAGCGGCAATGTGACGGTGGTGCGGTAAAAATTTATTTTAACAATCTGGTTTTGCATCCATTACAAACGATCGCCCTATTTTTGGCGGCTCAAAAATGTGCTGTATAACCTGATGTCAAATTTAGCCGGAATAATCGAACATACACTCCTGAAGCCGGACTGCTCGCTGGACGACGTGCGCCGTATTTGCGACGAGGCGCTCCAGTCGGGTTTTGTCGGCATTTGCATCCCGCCGTTTTTTGTGCGCGATGCCAAACGCATCCTCGGAGAAGGGAGCCGGGTGCGCGTAGCTACTGTGGTGGGTTTCCCGATGGGATACACGGCTATTGCCGCCAAAAGCGAGGAGATCAAACGCGCACTGGACGAAGGCGCCGACGAAATTGACGCCGTGCTCAACATCGCCGCCGTAAAAAGCGGAAACTGGAACCACGTACAGCACGACATAGACGGCATCGCGCGGGCCACTTCCATCCGGGGCCGTATATCCAAACTGATTCTGGAGTGCGGTCTGCTGAGCGAAGCTGAAATACGGCAGGCCGCCGACCTTGCCCGCGATGCCGGTATCCATTACCTGAAAACCGGCACGGGGTTTCACGGGCATCCGGCGACCGTCGAAATGGTGCGCCTGCTCAAGTCGCTCGCCGGCGACAAAATGAAGGTGAAAGCCTCCGGAGGTATTCGTACCCGTACCGGCGCCGAGGCGCTGGTAAAAGCCGGCGCCGACCGCATCGGCACGTCTTCGGGATTGGAAATTCTGGGAAAAAACTGACAGAACGTACCGGAAAGCAACACCCTTGTACCGGTTGAATCAAGCACGTAAACCGCCCGTCCCATGCGTACTGAACTTTTCGCAATTTTGGTCTTTTTGGCAAGTGGCGCTTATGCCGGCGCACAAACCGTACAGGTGAATGCCGACCCCGCAGTGGAACAACTGGTGCGCAACTGGACGGCACAAAACCGCGCCAACCCGCGCATGGAAGGCTGGCGCATCCAGATTCTGTCGAGCACCGACCGCCAACGCGTGGAAGCCGGCAAAGTACAGTTCCTGAGCCTGCACCCCGAATTTTCAGCCGACTGGGTGCACGAAAAGCCGTACTACAAACTCCGTGCAGGAGCGTTTTTGACCAAACAAGAAGCGCTTTCCGCACTCATTCTACTGAAAGACACCTACCCGGACGCTTACCCCACCCGGGACAACAACATTCACCCGCGCGACTTTCTGAACTAAACACCGCGCAAGCCGCCAGAAATGAAAGGTTTAAAAAACACGGCCACCGGCATTCAGGAGTTGGACTATGTCCTGCTGACCTGCTACATCGCGCTCGTCATGGTCGGCTGGGTGATGATCTACTCGGCCAGTGCGGGCGCTGCCGGCGGCGGACAAATCTTCGACCTTGGAAATACTGCCGGCAAGCAGTTGTTCTTCATGGTCGTTTGCGCGGTGATTTTCTTTTTCATCCAGATGTCCGACTGGACATTCTGGCGCACACTTGCCATCCCGATTTATTTAGTTTCGCTGGTTTTGCTTGCCGGTACCATCGTGCTGGGCCGGGAAGTGAACGGTGCCAACGCCTGGTATCAGTTCGGCGGATTTTCGTTCCAGCCCTCGGAAATAGCCAAGTTCAGCACCTCGCTGGCCATTGCCGGCTACCTGAGCGCTACAGGAGTTACGCTCCGCGATATGAAGCCGCGCATCTACGCTGCGGCGCTTTTTCTGATCCCGGCACTCATTATTTTGCTTCAGAAAGATACCGGCTCGGCATTGGTGTTTTTTTCCTTTGTGCTGGTCATGTACCGCGAGGGACTACCGTCGGGCTGGTATGTGCTGGGATTCGGCACGGCGCTGATGGTTATACTCGGGCTGATGTTCCCCGCCGCTCATGTGGCGGCCGTGCTGATGTGGCTCGCCTGTCTGCGCATCGTTTCCGAGCACCAGAATTCTCGCCCTTGGTGGATCGTATTGTGGGTGCTTGCCCCAATCATTTTTTGGTGGAATGCGATCAGTACCTGGACATGGGCGCTGGTGAACGAATATGCATTGGGCAAAACCTCGCCGGCGGAGCAACAGGCTCTTGCGCCGCTCGATCCGCTGTGGGTCATGGCGCTGCCACTGGTATTTCTGGTAGTGGTTTTTCTGAAAAGTTACCTGCGCAAAAACAGCCTCATCCAACGCAAACTGCAACTGGTTGGCCTGGTGCTGGGTCTTGCCTGCGGCATGGTGTTTCTGGCCGAGTTTGGGTACTCGCTCATGGCGCCACACCAGCAGCAACGCATCCGCATCTGGCTGAATCCGTCCGAAGCAAGTTCCGATGCGCGCGGCTCGGCGTACAACCTGCTGCACTCTAAAATGGCTATCGGCTCCGGCGGGCTTTTCGGTAAAGGCCCGCTGAACGGCAACATGACCAAACTCAAGTTTGTACCTGAACAAAGCACCGACTTCATCTTTTGTACCGTCGGCGAAGAACACGGGTTCGTGGGCGTACTCGGCGTAGTCGGACTGTTCTTCGTATTGCTGTACCGGATCACACAAATCGCCGAACGCCAGCGCTCCAATTTTTCAAGGATATACGCATACGGCGTGGCCGGAGTCATCTTTGTGCACGTCATCATAAACATCGGCATGACCATGGGCCTGTTCCCCATCATCGGTATTCCCCTGCCGTTCATCAGCGCCGGCGG
>CAYMQY010000034.1:0-21109 GCA_964392655.1 uncultured Saprospiraceae bacterium | reverse complement strand
CCATGGGCCTGTTCCCCATCATCGGTATTCCCCTGCCGTTCATCAGCGCCGGCGGTTCTTCGCTCATCGGGTTCACGCTCATGATCGGGGTGTTGTTAAAATTGGACAGCCGGCGGAATCTGGCGTGAAACTATGACCTTCGATCTGATAAAAACCGATGCCGGATCGCGTGCGCGGGCAGGCTTGATCGAAACCGGCCACGGCCGGATCGAGACGCCTATTTTTATGCCGGTGGGCACGGCAGCGACGGTCAAGGCGGTCCACCAACACGAACTGGAGCGGGACATTCGGGCGCAAATCATCCTCGGCAACACCTACCACCTGTACCTGCGCCCCGGTCTCGATACCTTGCGCACTGCCGGCGGCTTGCACCGGTTCAATGCCTGGCAAAAGCCCATCCTGACCGACAGCGGCGGTTTTCAGGTGTACTCGCTGGCGCACCGGCGCAAAATCAAAGAAGAAGGTGTCACATTTCAGAGCCACATTGACGGCTCCCGGCACACGTTCACGCCAGAGGGCGTGATGGATATTCAGCGCGTCATTGGGGCCGACATCGTCATGGCCTTCGACGAGTGTACCCCCTACCCCTGCGATTTCCGCTACGCAAAAAATTCAATGGAGCTCACCCACCGCTGGCTTCGGCGCTGTGTGGAGCGGTTTGATGCCACCGAGCCGCTTTACGGCTATGCCCAGACACTTTTCCCCATCGTACAGGGCAGCACTTACCCGGAACTGCGCAAAATTTCCGCCGAAACAATCGCCTCCTTCGGGCGGGAGGGTAACGCCATCGGCGGGCTGTCGGTCGGCGAACCCGCGGAAGATATGTACGCCATGACGGAATTGGTGACCGAAATTCTGCCGGCCGACAAGCCGCGTTACCTCATGGGCGTGGGTACCCCGGAAAACATCCTGGAATGCATAGCCCGGGGCATCGACATGTTCGACTGCGTGTTGCCTACCCGCAATGCCCGCCACGGCATGCTTTACACCGCAGAAGGCATCGTCAATATCCGAAACGCCAAATGGAAGGACTGTTTTGACCCCATAGACGCGCAGTGCCCCGTGGCCACCAGCCAAATCCACACCCGGGCTTACCTCCGGCATTTGTTTGTGAACGAGGAAATTCTGGGCATGCAACTGGCTTCGCTTCAAAATCTGGGCTTTTACCTTTGGCTCGTGCGCACGGCCCGGGAGCATATTCTTGCCGGTACGTTCGCCGACTGGAAAAACCGGATGACGCCACAACTGAGCCGCCGTTTGTGATCTCCCAAAGTGGATTTTTCCCATAAAAAAAGCCACCCCGTCTTTCCGACGAAATGGCGCAACATAACCATGAAAACAATTAACCAATCAAATGCTAAAGCTCTTTTCCGGTTTCAGGTTTTAAAAAAATCGTGCCAAGTTTGGGTGGGTATATCCCACGCTATTGCACAAATTTTTCACAGCAGAGACGCGGAGACGCAGAGAATATCGCTCCGCGTTTCCACGTCTCTGCGGTGCATTTGAATCACCTTCGGCGCAGCGCTTCCGGAAACCGGAAAATGCCCGAACTTTGCCTGAAAATCAGTGCTATGAAAACCATGTTTGTACGGGCAGCAGCCCTTTGTTTCTCCACAATTTTTGCCTGCGCCCTGGCTGCACAGAAACCGTGGGACGGCTTGCAAAAACTCGCCGGCACCTGGAAACGCGCCGGGAAATCCAGTTTTGAAAAATGGGAGCCGGTATCTCCGGATGTGCTGCTGGGCGAAGGCTATGCTCTGGCGCCCGACGGCGCAAAAAAGATCCGCGAGTACCTGCGTCTGGCGCGATTGGACGGCGGCGGCATTGTGTATCAGGCGACCGTGCCCGACCAGAACGACAGCGCCACAATTGACTTCCCGCTCACGTTTTTCACCGCCGATTCCTGGACGTTTGAAAACCCGGAACACGATTTCCCGCAAACCATCGAATACTGGTTTCAGGACAACGAAACCCTTCGGGTCACCCTGAGCGGTAGCGGTGGGGAACAGTCCATGACCTTGTGGTTCAACCGTGTGACCGAAGAGCAGGTACGGGTGGCGCCTACACTGCAAGGCTACGACCTGTTCGTCAGCAACCGCAGCACCGGTACCATTGAGCGTTTCGACGCCTTCACCGGACAACACAAAGGCGGCTTCGGCAAAATACAAATCGGCAGCGACCCGAAAGACCTCGCCATCGGCCCCGACGGCATGTTGTACGTGGTGGCGCAACCCGCCCGGCAGGTGCTGAAGTTCGATCCGGCGACAGGGACTTTCCTCGGAAACTTTACCTCCGGCCACGAACTGCGCAACCCGGTCAAACTGACATTCGGCCCCGACGGTTTTTTGTACGTCAGTCAGTGGGCCGACGGCCAGGGCAGTATCTTGCGTTTCGATGCCGCTACCGGTCGTTTTGATCGGGATGTGACCGGGCCGCTGGACGGCCCCGTTGGCCATGCCTGGGACAAAGCGGGAAATTTGTATGTAGCCTGCTTCCAAGGCAAGGAAATCCGTCGGTTTGCCGCTGGTGAGCGAGGTTCCGTTGTGTTGTCGCCGACGGGTAGTCTGCGGGGCCCTTCGGCGCTTTGGTTTTCGCCGGGCGGCGACTTGTTAGTAGCCGACCTCGACCAGATTTCCATCAAACGCTTCAGGCCCGAGAGCGCCGGGCTGGCGTACCAAGGCATTTTTGCCGACGGCTTCGGCCTGCTGGAAGGCGTGGCATCCGGCCCCGACGGCTTTTTGTACGCCTGCGATACCCGGATGAATTTGGTGAAAAAATTAGAGGCTGATTCGGGTGTTTCCATTGGGGTGTACCTCGAAGGCAGCACACTGCAGGGCCCGAACGGATTGGCATTCTGGAAACGGTGATTGAGTTTGTCCCGGTAACGCGGAGTTGGGTTATGCAAGATTTGATACCTTTCGGCCTCGCAGGGCAAAAACACCTCGGCGCCTCCGCGTCTCTGCGGTGAAAAACAGAACTCATGGCAAAACAACAAGGTCAACTCGTGCGCAGCCTGACACTCGGCGCTGCTACCATTCTCGTCGTCAGTTCGGTTATCGGATCGGGCGTGTACAAAAAAGTGGCGCCCATGTCGGACCAACTCGGCTCGCCCGACCTGGTCATTTGGGCCTGGGTACTGGCCGGTATCATCAGCCTGTGCGGTGCCCTGAGCAATGCCGAAATAGCCGGCATGATGGCCGATTCCGGCGGCGAGTATGTGTATTTCCGGCGGATTTACGGGAAGTTCATGGGTTTTATATGGGGTTGGGCAACGTTCGCGGTCATAAAAACCGGGGCCATAGCCAGCATTGCCTACGTGTTCACGCAGTCGCTCAACTCGATTTATGAACTGCCCCGGCTTGCGCCGGAAATCGAGAATATCCAGTTCTGGGTGTTCAAGCCATTCGAAAATGCAGGCGTCAAAGCCGTCACCATTGTGCTCATTCTGGTGCTCACATTCATTAACACTCGTGGCCTGCGGGGCGCAGCGGCGCTCAGTACCTGGATCACGCGGTTGGTGATTCTCGGGCTTGGGACGATCGTGCTCTCCGGACTGTTTTTCGGCGGCGGCAGTTTTGAAACATTTCAAACCCCGGCGGCTACATACGAACCGCGCAGTTGGCTGGATTTTGATTTTATCAAAGCCATGTTTGCCGCCTTGCTGGCCGCTTTCTGGGCGTACGAAGGCTGGAATACGGTAGGCTTTCTGGGCGGCGAAATACAAAACCCGAATCGAAACTTGCCGCTGGCCCTGTTTTCGGGCATGCTCATCATCATCGGGGCTTATGTGGTGGTGAACTTCACGTACCTGTATGTTTTACCCGTTGACGAGATCGTGAACGGCTATAAAAACCAGAACGAAATTGCTGCCGTTGCAGTGGTGCGGCATTTTGCGGGCGACATCGGCGCCGTGCTCATTTCCATCGTCATCCTCATCACCACCCTCGGCTGCACCAATGCCACCATCCTCATGCCGCCCCGCGTGTACTACGCCATGGCCCGCGATGGTTTGTTTTTTCCTCGGGCTGCCGAGATACACCCCAAATCCCACACGCCCAACCCCGCCTTGTGGATGCAGGGGGTGTGGGCTTGTCTGTTGGTGCTGTCGGGCAGTTTCGATCAGTTGACGGACATGCTGATTTTCGCCGCATTCTTTTTTTACGGCGCCACAGCGTTCGGAGTGTTCGTCATGCGCGTACGCGAACCACAGGCCGAGCGCCCCTACCGGGTGTGGGGCTATCCGGTGGTGCCGGCGCTGTTTATTCTGTTTTGCGCAGCGCTGATCGTGATCACCTGCTTCAGCCACCCGCGTGAAGCCATGTTGGGTGTACTTTTGATGCTGACTGGCGTGCCGTTCTATTTCTGGTGGACGCGGAAATAATGCTCAGCAAAGCAGCGGCACACGCACCACAAATTCGAATTCCGTTTCGCCGGCCCAAACCGTCCGGTTGGTGAGCAAGGCATAGCGGTCGGCGATGTTTTGCAGGCCCACGCCTGTGGAAATCGCCGCCGTAGTGCGGGGTTGCAGGCGATTTTTCACCAGGAGGGTGTCGCCGTTTTCCACGGAAACGGTCACCACGAGCGGTTCTTTTTCCGACATCCGGTTGTGCTTCACGGCGTTTTCTACGAGCAGTTGCAGGGTAAGGGGCGCTATTTTGCAGGAGTCGAGGAGCGTTTCCGGCAGTGTTACGGCGAGGTCGAACTTGTTGTCAAACCGGATTTTCAGCAAAAAAGCATACGAGCGGATGAACTCCAGTTCGGTGCGCAGCGACACCAACGACTGCTCCTTTTGCTCCAGAATGTAGCGGTAGGAGCGCGACAATTGCTCGATGAACTGCTCCGACAGGTTGGCATCTACATGCACCAGAGAGGTCAAAATACTGAGGCTGTTGAACAGGAAGTGCGGGTTGACCTGCGTGCGCAGAAGCGCTATTTCGTTGAGCAGTTGTTGTTTCTCCAGTTCGTCGGAGCGGGCTTGCAGCCGTTGGGAACGCCGGCGGAAATACAGCATGAGCACCCAGAGGGCCAGTGCGAGTGCCAACACGCCCAACGCTGCCGCCGTAAGCACGCTTACTGTCCGGTCTTTGCGCCGCAAGGCATTCTGGTGCTCTATTTCCATCCGAAACTTCTCTTCGACGCGGCTCAGGCTGTCGGCCACCGACTGGCGTTCGATCTCCATTTGCCGGAGTTTTTGGATCGTTTCGTTTTTTCGCAGGCTATCGTTAGCCGTAACGAATTGCTCCAGATACTCCAGTGCCTGTTTGTGTTTGCCTTGTTTCTGGAACGCAGTGTACAGACAATGGCAGGATTTCACCTCGATCTGGTTGGGACTTCCGATTTCCCGGGCAATCTGAAGTGCACGGCTGCACCATTGAGCAGCCGTGGCATAGCGTTTCTGCTGCATCCAAAGATCGGCCATGCTGTTGTAGGAATTGGCGAGGCCCTCCTGGTCGCCGATAGATTCGAAAATCGCAATTTCGGCCTCAAAGTCGGCGATGGCTTCGGGGTATTTCCCCTGGATACCGAAAATGGTAGCACGGTTGTGTAAGGACGTAGCCTGGCCGTACAGGTCGCCCAGTGTTTTTTGCAGCGTCAGCGATTTTTCATTGAAAAACAGGGCGGTGTCGAGGTTGCCCATATCGAGGTAAATGGTGGACAGATTTCCATATACCAGAGCCAGTCCGTTCCGGTTGTTCAGGTCTTCATACACCCGAAGCGCTTTTTGCAGGTACTCCAGCGATTTGTCGAGCGCACCGGTGTCGTCGTAATACATGATCGCAATGCTGACATTGGCATCGGCGGCGCGTTTCCGGTCGCCGGTTTCCTCTGCCAGTTGCAGCGCCTTTTTGATGCAATCTATGGCTTTCGGGAAATTGCTTTGCAGCCGGTACACGCCGCCCATGTTTCCGTACACAGCAGACATGTAGTTCCGGTCGCCGGTTTTCTCCAGCAAGGCGATGCTTTTTTCAAAGTAATCCAGCGCAGTAGCGTATTCGCTCTGGAAACGGTAGGTCAGCCCGATGATATTGAGCGCTCGGGACTGCCACTTGAGCAGATTTTTCTTTTGGGCAAACTCCAGTTGCAGCAGGGCAAATATCCGTGTAGAATCGGGCGAATGGTGCAAATAAGCAGAGGCCAAGCCTTGCAGGGCATTCAGGCGAACGGTGTCGTGTCGTATCCCGTCCTTCCAGATTTGCCAAAGGCTATCCGTGTTGGTCTGTGCAACCAGAGGGCTGAGGTGCAGCGCAAAAACAAGGAGTATGGCGTGGCGTATTCGCATGCAGCGCCAAAGATGTCAATTTGATTGGAAAACTACGGGTGGTCTCACCGTTTTTTCCAGTTCAGTCGAAACACCAATCCGCCCGTATCACCACTCGAAATCTCCAGCCGTTCGCCGTCAATTTTGAACGTCTGACTTTTTTCGAGGCGCTGGACAAACTGGTTTTCCCATTCGGATGCGCCCTCGCAGAACATCCTGGTGATCCGGACACTGCCAATGGTGAGGCGGGTGTCGGCAACAGTGTACTTGCCGCCGAAACTGTTGCAGCCGCCGAATCCCTCCACGTTTCCACCCGAAAATTTTACAGTGATAGGCACCGGCAAGGTATCCGGAACTTGCATCGGAGCATCAGCGAGGATACTCGTGAGTTGCCATACGGCAGTTTCGAGGTCGATTTTTTCTTTGGGCGGCGGCTGAGGGACAGGTTTGTTTGTGCAGCTGCCTGCCAGGGCAAAGGCAGCCAGAAGCAGGGCAGAAAATTGGCAGGATACGTGCTTTTTCATATCCGGCTTAAGAATTGAATTTTGTTTGCTCCATCACGTCCACCTCCGCTGTCGTCGAAACCGGGCGCGGCTTGTTCACGTAGCGGATCGTGACTTTTTCCACGAGCATGGGGTCGTCTACGTGTAGATTTGCGCCGAGGATAAACGTGTACGTACCGCTTTGGGTGAATACCCGCTGATTTTCGTACACGCCGTAGATGTACGGGTCGGCTTTGAGCGTCCCGGTGTGGATCGTGAGGGTACCAAGCGACGAAAACGTCTTGCTGTCCACAAGAGGTTTCAGTTCGCCCACTGTCGTTTCTGCCGGAAATACGAGGTAAAAAAAGTGGCCTGCCGGGTCAACCACACCGAGGCAGGGCGCGTTAGGGGCGGCAAAACGAAGATCGAAGGATTCGTTTTTGTACAAGGTAGTGGCCGAGGCCCGCATCTTTGGCGCCTTTTCGGGGGTGACTGCGACGGCTTTTTCGGTGCGGGTGATTTTAGTGGCTTTCGGTTCGATGGAGTTGGTCGTGCTCCAGGTGCCGGCGGCAACAAGAGCGACGAGGGGGAGGCCAACGCTGATTACTGTGTTCATGATCGTGAATTTGGTGATGAAACCTATAGTCGTGGATTAAAAATTCATGCCAACTTATTTCTAACACGCAGGGGTTAACAGAAAATTTTGGGAAAAACCCGTTTTAGCCCGTTGGGTTATTTTTCGGGCAGTTTTATTTAGAATACGGCAATGGAGGTTTTTCGGTTTTTTCGGCAGCAACTTTTTTCCTGGCACGCCGGGCACCAACGTCCGCTGCCCTGGAAAGGCGAGCGTGACCCGTACAAAGTCTGGCTTTCGGAAATTATTCTGCAGCAGACGCGGGTGGAGCAGGGGCTGCCGTATTACGAGCGGTTTACGGCAACGTACCCCACCGTGCGTCACCTGGCCGAGGCCCCGCTCGACGAGGTACTCAAACTCTGGGAAGGACTGGGCTACTACTCCCGCGCCCGCAACATGCACGCCGCCGCCCGACACATCGTTGACGAACAGTGCGGTATTTTCCCCGACACCTACGCGGGCATCCGGGCGTTGCCGGGTGTGGGCGACTACACGGCGGCAGCTATCGCTTCCTTCGCCTTCGGCCTGCCGCATGCCGTACTCGACGGTAATGTGTACCGGGTACTGGCGCGATTTTTCGGCATCGAAACGCCCGTGGATACCCCGGCTGCCAAACGCGAATTTTCGGCCTTGGCTCAGCAGTTGCTCGACGCCGGGCGCCCCGGCGCATTCAATCAGGCGATCATGGATTTCGGCGCCGGCCACTGCACGCCCCGGCAGCCGGCCTGCTCCACCTGCCCGTTTGCCGAACACTGCGTCGCTCTCCGGACCGGAGCCATGCAACGGCTGCCGGCGAAAAACCGGTCGGCTGCCAAACAGCAGCGTTTTTTTGTGTATGCCGTTTTTTATCAGGGCGAAAACGTGTGGGTCCGCCAACGCGAAAGCGACGACATCTGGCGGAATCTGTACGAGTTTCCGCTGCTCGAACTGCCGGAGACACCAACAGATCCGAGCGCCTTGCCGCAACAGCTCCTCGACCATTTCTTCCCCACCGGACGCCCCGAAGGAATCGCGCTGCGCCGGGTGAGCAAACCTTACCGACAAACCCTTTCGCACCGAATTGTTACGGCATTTTTTTGCGAATTTGATCTGGATGAAAATTTCGAACCAACTGGTTTTCAATTGGCTAAAGCCGAAAACTGGCAGCCGGAAAAACAAATATATTTTAAAAAAATACTTGCTGTACCGCGCATCGTCGAATGGTTCTGGACGGAAAGGCCGTAACTTTCGGGTCGAATTGTAACATTCACGTTAAAAATTTGAAACCATGATCAACAAAGTAACCCTTATCGGCAATCTTGGCGGCGACCCCGAAGTCCGGCGCCTCGAAGGCGGCACTGCCGTCGCGCGTTTTTCCCTGGCTACCAACGAAAGTTACAAAGACAAAGACGGCAACTTCCAGACCGTCACCGAGTGGCACAACGTGGTCGTCTGGCGCGAGTTGGCTGAACGCGCCGAGCGCTCCCTGAAAAAAGGCATGCTCGTGTACGTCGAAGGAAAAATCTCCTACCGGAAATACACGACCCAGGACGGTCAGGACCGCTATGTCACCGATATTGTGGCCAATACCTTCCGCATTATGCGCGAAAGCAGCGGCAACACCGAAAATCGCTTCCCGCCTGCCGAAAATGCCCCGGCTGCCCGGAGCAGCGAAATGCCCGTCACCGCGCCCGCCGAGCCGGTTCCCGCCGGCGGCGACGATCTGCCGTTCTGATTCGTTACCGATACCGTACACCTTCCAGGTTTTGAAAACCTGGAAGGTTTATCACTCCGACCGTGTCCGTGAGTTACCGGTTTTATACGGCAATCACATCACTGTTCGCTCGGCACTCATCACTCTTCGCTCATCGCTCATCGCTCATCGCTAAAAGTGTTAGGCACCCTCGATCGTTACCTGATTCGCAAGTACCTCGCCACCTTCTTTTTCGCCGTCCTGATTTTCACGATCATCTCGATGGCCATTGATTTTAGCGAGAAGGTGAAAAGTTTTATTGAAAAACCCTGCACACTCGGAGAAATCCTGTTCGACTACTACACAGGTTTCGTGCTGTACATGGGCGGGCTGTTGCTGCCGCTGTATGTGCTGGTGGCTGTGGTGTTTTTCACCTCGCGCATGGCGTTCAACGCCGAAATTTTGTCCATTCTGAATGCAGGGGTGAGTTTCGGACGATTGCTGCGCCCCTACCTCGTAGCCGCCGGCGTCGTGGCGGTGCTACACCTGTCGCTCAACCACTTCCTGATTCCGATGGCCAACAAGTCACGGCTCAAATTCGAGCGCACCTACGTGTGGACCGATCAGGAGAAAGGTAAAAAATCGTACGTGCATCTGCTGGTCGGCGCCGACCGCAAGGTGTATGTGCAGGGGTACGACAAGAACAACAAAACCGCTACCGGTATGCGTCTGGAACAGTTCAAGGGCAACCGGGTGCTCAGTTTGCTGGAAGCCCAGCAGGCTGTCTGGAAAGAAAAAACCGGGCGCTGGGAACTGAACAACTATACCGTGCGCACCTTCGACGGGCTACGCGAAACGTTTCGGCGTTACAACACGCCGCTCGACACGGCCATCAACCTGCTGCCCGAAGATTTTATCTGGTACCACAACCAGAACGAAGAAATGACTTCCGTCGAACTCAAGCAAGCCATCGCCCGCGACCGGAGCCGGGGGCTGCTCACGTCCCGCAACTACGAGATCGAACTGTACCGCCGCACCGCCGACGCGTTTACCATCCTGATTCTGACGGTCATCGGCCTCGCCGTGGCCGGGCGAAAGGTGCGCGGGGGCATGGGCCTGCACCTCGCTATCGGGATCGGCCTCGGCGCCGGGTACATCCTGTTGTCCAAGTTTGCCGTGTCGTTTGCTGCCAGCGGTTCGGTCCCCATTCTGCTGGGCATGTGGATTCCGAATCTCGTTTTTTTGGCAGTGGCATTGTGGTTAGTGGGGAAAGCACAGAAGTAGTTTCGAGTTTTGAGTTGGCGCGGTTATTCAAACACGACCCGCCATACCACGGCCGCATCCCGCCACACGCTCCAGTCTCGTGCGTACAGGAAGTTGAGCCGGGCGGTGGTATCTGCACCGATTTCCATGTTTTCCCAGCCGGAAAGTGGAGAAAATACGTTTGGCGTCAACCGGGGTAGCGTTTCGGTTCCGGGTGCGGGCGCATAACCAACCCAGGTTTTTTGTGCCAGCAACACCGGCCACCAAAGACGCAGCAGCGGTTTGGTTTTTCGAAAAAAAAGCAGCGCAAACGGCAGCCCGAGCAGGATCAGCAGGCATACCCCCAGATCAAATACTCGTTTGTTTCGGCGTTGTTCCGGCTGCGCGATCCGGTAGCGGATGTCGGTCGTGTACAGTTCACCGGGTTCGTTTTTGTCGCTGCTGCCGATGATGCTGCTACTTCCCTCGGGCACGGTTTTGTACGAAATTTTCGGGCCAAGGTGCTGCATCCAGTCCAGTACATCGCGGACGGGAACATCGCGGGTGCAAAACACCACTTCATCGGCGCCGAAAATCCGAACCAGCGCCGAAAGTTCGTCGCGTTCGCCGGAACCGGGCGCAGCAGCCGGTACCGCGCCGACAATATTTGCCGCCACTCCGGCCTGAGCCAAAAGCCCCTGGACCCGCGCACTTTCCTCCGGACTGCCCATGACGACGAGGTTTTTGACCCGCTCCTGCCCGATGTGCAGGTTGCGAAATTCGACCCAGTGCAGAAGCGCGCGCAGAACCGTCAGTGACAAAGCCGCCCAGGCGCCGCCCAGCAGCAGCAAGGCACGCGAGGGCCGGTATTCCAGATCAAGAAATCCGTAGATGGCGGCCAGCAAAACCGTTCCCAACCCGACTCCGCGCAGCAGCCGGCCCAGGTCGTAACGCCGGTCGTAGCCTCCGCTCAGCCATACCGCCAGCAACCAGACGGTGGTGTACAGCGGAAAATTGAACCACAGCACGGGCGGCTTGAAGTAGTACGGATCTTTGTAGTAGTAATTGGCCCAAAAGTCCTTGAGCAGCACCAGACCGGTGAAGATCAGCAGCGCATCCGCTGCCGGGAGCCACACCTTTCGTGCGGCATTGGACAGCACCGCCAGACCCGCCCGCAGCCAGATGGCGGCTTGCAGCATCAGCACGAACAAGCCCGCCCGCTTGCCGCTGAAATGCTTGCTGGCAAAAATGATCATGGCCTGATAAAATGCGCGGACGTAGTTCAGGCTGCCTTTTTTGGTGCTCTCGCCCTTGTAGTGCAGGATGCGGGTGTGGGGGAAATAGTAATTTTTGTAACCAGCCTGCGAGATGCGGTACGACTGGTCAATGTCTTCGCCGTACATGAAAAACGCCTCGTCGAGCAGTCCGGCCTTGTCGAGCGCGACGCGGCGCATCCACATAAAACAGCCCGCCAGCACATCCACGGGATTGGTGTCGTGTTCGCCGAGGTGACCGAGGTAATAGCCGTTGAACAGGCGGCTTTTCGGGAAAAGACGGGAGAGGCCCGCCGTTTTGCAAAACGCCACCCAGGGGGAGGGGAATCCGCGTTTGCTTTCGGGCAAAAAAACGCCGCTGCCGTCGAGCATTTTTACCCCCAGCGCGCCGGCCTCGGGGTGTGCGTCCATGAAATCGAGGCAACGGCGAAAGGTATCTTCCTCCACCAGCGTGTCGGGGTTGAGCAGAAGCACGTATTCGCCCGCACTTTGGCGTATCGCCTGGTTGTTCGCTACGGCAAAACCGGGATTATCGGAGTTTGCGATGAGCCGGACTTCGGGAAAACGCGTGCGCAGCATCGGCACCGAGTCGTCTGACGAATTGTTGTCCACCACCCATACCTCGCCTTCGATGCCCTGCATGGCCTTGCGCACGGAAAGCAATGCCTGCTCCAGAAAGGCGCGCACGTTGTAGTTGACGATGACCACGGAAAGCCGCATGGCGCAAAAGTAGACAGAAAGCCGACTGACGTTGTTTGGCGTAGATAAAATGGATACTTCGCAATTTCCGCTGCGGCCGTTCGGGTCAGTTGCACATAAACTCGGGAGAGATAAAAAAAGCGACTCATGCACATTACACGCACAAATCGCTTTATTTCCTGTGGGCCCGGCAGGAATTGAACCCGCGACCGTCTGATTATGAGTCAGCTGCTCTAACCACCTGAGCTACGGGCCCGCACGCACCGGGGGTGCGCCGATTGCGGGGCAAATGTACGCCTATTTTGCTTGCGGGCAAGGCTTGTGGCAGATCAGTCCACTTTTGCTTTGAACGGGTACTTAAGCCCTTCGTATTCCTTCAGGATCATCTTCACGGAGCCTACCGAAACGGGCGTTTCCAGCATGATCGGAATCCGGTTTTCATCGTCGGAGACCCAAACGGTCATTTTGGCTTCATCTTTAAACACATTGCCCACGATGACCTGCGGTTCGAATTTCAGGGTGTTGTAACGCCCCATTCCGCGCACTTTTTTACGGCCTTCCTTACCCATGTAGCGCATCTTGAGCGGAAACTCTTCCTGATCCATGAAGATGCGGAAAGGTTCTTCGGCGCCTTTGTTTTTGGCGGCAAAATCAATAGTACGGAGGAAGTACAGGCTGGAAAGGATGTCGTGCACCTTATCTTTTACGGTGTGCTCGGTTTTGGTTTCCGGTTCGCCGCGTTTGGGTGCGCGCCACACGGTTGTGCTTTGGGCTGCCTGGTCGAAGGATATCCGCTCGAAAATCTGGTACTTGCCCTCGTGGATGCTGCGTTCCGAACGGGTCGGCAACATCGTGGTTTTGTCCACCCAGGAATCGTATTTGTCTTCAGCCTTGAAAAACCACTCGTACGAATCGTAGGTGGCGCCGTATGCCTGATAATGGAAGTGCTTGTCTTCGTCAAATACCTTGAAGGTGACCTCGCCGGCAGCCAGCCAGACGAAATTCCAGTTGTAATAAATCTTGTAGGTGATTTTTTCACCGTGCTGAAAAGCACCGTCGCCGGCACGAGTGGAGTCGGCTGTCGGTTGTGCAGCAACCGGACTTGAGGGCAAATTCGGCGCAAAAAACGGGAAAACAGCCAGACAAAGGCTCAGAACAGACAATTTGATTCCTTTCATATTGAGTTGCTTTGGCATTGCAGACGCGGAAAAGCAAAAAAGTACCTCTAAACGAACACAGGTTTTTCTTTAGTATTTGCAGGTATGGGGCACAAAAATGGGCAACTACCGGCGTCCGGCAGTTGCCCATGAAGGTATACCTGATGCTCAATGAACAAAATTCATTGGCCTCATTACTGATAAATCAAATTAGAAACCGGAGGCTTTGTTGCCCATGAAGCGGCCTTTGCCGGCATCAGGACCTTCCGGACGAGCCTTGTCGGTTTCGCCGGATTTGGCGACGCGGAAATCGGCGCGGCGGTTCAGTTCGGAGGAACCTTTCGCCGGAACCAGCGCGCTGCCTTCGCCGGCGTAGTCCAGCACAAGACGGTCGCGCGAGATGCCATGCTGGTTCACGAGGAACTCGATAGCGGCCATAGCGCGGTTGTAAGACAGTACGTTGTTGTAGCCTTCCGAACCCACTGCATCCGTGTGGCCGGTGACGGCAACGCGAACTTTCGAGTTGTTTTTCAGCACCTGAGCAATCTGGTAGAGTTTTTCGTACTCCCCATAGCCGATGTTGTAGCTGTTCGAGCTAAAGTTGATGATCGGCAGGAACCAGTCGGAGAGGCCTTCCTGTACCGGCAGTTTGAAGTTGGCCAGTTTGGCGTCCACAATGCGGTTCACGTCGGCTTCGGTGATCGGCTTCGGTACCTGGGCTACGCCGTTGGCATCCACCGTGTAGCCGGGAGGCGAGAACGGCTCTTTGTCTTTGTAGTCCATCACTTTGTCCATGTCGCTGTCCAGCGTTACGCCGCGCGGATCTACACGAGCGCCGGCGGGGCTTTCTTTTTCCTGGTCAATCATGTCAATCACGCCGTCGCTGTCGGTATCGGTCGGATCGTACACCGGACGGGCTTCGAGCGCGGAGATGGCATCGCTGACTTGCGAGAGCGGGTTGGCCCAGTAGAGCGGCTCGGATTTGGCTGCGCCGTTTTTGTCTTTGCCGCCGAGGTTGAAGTTCAGCGTCAGGTGCGGGTAGTGCAGGTAGTCGCTGTACGACGTAGTGGAACCGCCATCGCGGTAGTTTTCGTCGCCGTCCAGAATGTCGCCGTCGCCACCGAGTACGGAAGCAAGGGTGTATTCAAGGCCGATGTTGAATTTCGGGCTGATGCGGTAAGCGAGGCCGATACCGGCTTCAAACGTAACGCCGTTTGCATCAATGCTGCCACCGGCGGTAGGTGATCCGCGCTCGGGGGACTGTTCGATGTTGACGTAGTCCGTGGTGAAGCTCGAGTAACCCAGACCGGCGAACAGGTTCACACCGAGTTTGCGGTAAGGTTTGTCGAAACGGAAGTTGTTGACCGTAACAACCAACTGAGCCGAGCCGGAAATCCAGCTCATTTCAGCGCTGCTGGGGGCCACTTCATTTTTGGTTTTGGCATACAGGGCACCAACGCGCACCGAGAAAATGTGGTCGAGCGCTTTGCGCACGTGCAAACCGCCGCCGAAGCCGAGGTTAGCGTCAAGGTCGCCCGAAACAAACGGAACACCGGCATGAATGCCCAATTCCCATTGGTCGGCGGGTGTGAAGGAGCGGTATGCACCGCCGGCAGGCGCCGCTGCATCTTGAGCCGTAAGGCTGAAGGTGGCGCACATAAAGAGAACAGCGAATACTAAGTTTCTAACTGTCATAGGGTCACTGCATTTAGATTTAAAAAATGTTAACAGTTTAGTTCAACGCTTTTGAATTGGCGTAATTATGAAAATACAAACTATGATTTGTTTTTTCGGACTTTAATGTCTGTTGTTTTTGGGAGAAAACCTCAAGGGCGGTTAATTGCGGGTCAAATATAGGGCAATCAAAGAAATATTATTTGGAGCCGAAGTATTTTTTCTCTTTGTCCTGAATCGGGAGCGAATTGTTGCTGTAACATCGCCGGAAATCAACGCGCCGTCAGCCGCTACCTTGTTTCGAAAACCTGTTTGGATACGGAGGGACAGACCCCTTGCCCGTAGGACGCCGCAAAAGTAGCGAAAATAGAATTGGATTTGTTGCTTACCGAAAAAGACTTGTTACCGGATTACGCTTCCGAGCCTGATTTTTTTGCTTTGATTACCGGGTAAACGCCTTTTTTTGCTGCCAAAACAAGTACGCCACATGTTGCAAAACTGGCTTAAGCCACTACCCGCTACGTTGCGGAAGATGATTGACCCACTTGAAGATCACGCCTTCGGGAAAAATATCCGCTTGCACGGCACCGATTTCCCCAATTTGAAGGACGTGCGTGTAGTCTTGATCGGAGTACGGGAGAAAGAGGCAAATGCCGTTCGGGATACACTTTACCGGACGGTTTTCCCATTTCCGAAAGATTCGGTAGCGGACCTCGGCAACCTCCGGCGTGCCGATGCGGCCGTGTTGATACCGGTTTTATTCGAATTATTAAGCGGGAAGGTGGTTCCGATTGTGCTCGGCGGAGCGGACGAACTGGCTTCGGCACAATTTCTGGCTTATCAGGAAACCAAATCGCTGGTCAACCTTGCGGTGGTGGACGAATCCCTGCTATTGGCAGAATCGCCCCTTGCCGGCGACCGAAAACCCGTGTACGCGTCCTTGCTTTCGCCGCGCCACTCCCTGCTGTTTCACCTTGGGCTGGTGGGTTTGCAATCCCACCAAACGCCTCCCGCAACCGTGGATTTTTTACAACAAAACAATTTCGATGTGGTGCGTCTCGGTAAATCCAGAACGGCCATGGAGGAAACCGAGCCCGTGCTTCGCGATGCCGATCTGCTGACGTTTCACCTGCGGGCGCTGAAACAATCCGAGGCGCCGGGTGTAGAGGCCCCCTCCCCTTCCGGCTACTTCGTGGAAGAAGCCTGCCAACTTTGCCGGTATGCCGGTATGAGCGACAAGCTGAGCTCCTTCGGAATTTACGGCCACCGACTCGACCGCGACCCCGACCGGCAAACGGCACAGGCAATCAGCCAGATGCTGTGGTATTTCCTTGACGGGTATTTCAACCGAAAAAATGATTTTCCAGCCACCACGGACGGGCTGACCGAGTACATCGTGGATTTTCGCCAGTTGCAATATCAACTTACTTTTTGGAAAAGCGCACGCAGTGGCCGCTGGTGGATGCAAACGCCGGTCGGTTCCAAAAAGAAATACCAGCGACACTACCTCGTTCCCTGTTCGTTTCAGGACTACCAGGCCGCCTGCCGGGAGGAATTACCCGACCGGCTCTTGCAGGCATTGCGTCGGTTTGGCGGTTAATCAGCCACCACGCGCTCCAGACCAATTCCTCTGGAGGCCTTGATCAGGATAAATGCATCGTGGAAAGCCTGCTTATCCAGCCACTCTTTTGTGGAAAGCGCATCCGGGAAATGCAGCACATTTTTGGATGCCCCGGCACAACGCGCGAATTCCGGCCCGACGATAACCAGGCGATCCAGCCGGAGCCGGGAGGCGAAACGCAGGATGTCGCGGTGTTCCCGCTCGCTCTCGGCGCCCAGTTCGAGCATATCGCCGAGAATAGCCACTTTTTGCCCGGCCGGCATCAAGCGAAGCGTTTCGAGTGCCGCCCGCATACTGGACGGGTTGGCGTTGTAGGCATCGAGAAAAATGGTATTTCCGCCTTTCGTCAGCAATTGCGAGCGGTTGTTTTTCGGCTCGTATTGCTCGATGGCCGCCTTGATCTTCGCTGCCGGCACTTTGAAGTACACGCCAAGCGCTACCGCCGTCATGATATTTTGGAAGTTGTGCCGCCCGATGAGCCTCGACCGGATTTCCACCTGCCTGTTGTCTTCCGATAAAAACGCCACCTGCACAAATGGAGCGCCCGGCAGCAGTTGGACATCAATGACCTGATCCTGTGGTTTCAGTTTTTCAGATGCCTGGTAGAAAACCCGTTTGGAAAGTGACCGGGACATGGTTTTCAGATACTTTTCCGAGGCATTCACGAACGCGCATCCATGGTGCCGGGCCAGGTACTCGAAAAGTTCGCCCTCGGCTTTTTTCACACCCTGGAGGTTGCCGAAGCCTTCGAGATGCTCTTTGCCGATATTGGTGAGCAGCCCATGGGTCGGTGCCGCTATTTCGCACAACTGTTCGATATCGCCCGCGCGATTCGTTCCCATTTCAACAATCGCCACTTCCGTATCCATCGGCATATCCAGAAGCGTCAGCGGCACCCCGATGTGGTTGTTCAGGTTGCCCTTCGTACTGTGGCAGGGGTAGTGGCTGCTCAGTACAGCGGTTACCAGTTCCTTGGTGGTGGTTTTTCCGTTAGAGCCGCCAATGGCAATCACCGGAATATCGAATTGCCGACGATGGTATGTAGCCAGATGCTGCAAGGCATCGAGCACATCGGGTACGCGCAAACACTGTGGCGATGCGGCAAGATCAGCGGGAGGCGCATCCGCAACGGCAAACGCAGCGCCGTTGGCGAGTGCCTGCCCGACAAAGCGGTTGCCGTCGAATTTTTCTCCTTTGAGGGCAAAAAACAGGCATCCGGGCGTTACCCGTCGGGAATCCGTACACACCGTTGGGTGCTGCCTGAAAATCGAATAAAGCTTCTCCAAAGAAACCATCGTAGGTGTAGTCGTTGATAATTGGTGCGGGTTTGAACCTGCCGTGCAACAAAAAAACGGGAGGGACACGAGGCCCTCCCGTTCTCAGGAGTAATATCGCAGCACAAACGTATTTATTTGTACTTGCGCTTCACGGATTTTTTCTTCACTTTGAACTCGTTGCCGGAGGGTGCATCATTTCCGGTCGGCGAGCCTACGCGGGTCATGGCGCAACGGAAACCAACAGCCCTGCTGGCTTTGTCTTCCTCAAGGAAGCGGCGGGCGCCGGGCGAAAGCCACCAGGCGCGGTCGGCCCAGGAGCCACCTTTGATCACGCGAGCCTTGTCGCTGATCAGGGTGCTGATACCATATTTATAGTCTACTTCCGACTCAATATCGCCGTCGAGGTAGTTGTACACTTCCGGGCGTTTGTAGTTGTCGCGAAGTGCCGTCGTGGTGGTATCCATCAGTTCGTAGTTCAGGCGGCCAAGGCTGTCTTTCGTTACCGGTGTTCCGGTTTCGGGGTCCATCACCTTGGTCATAAACTTGTTACCGCGATACGGGCTGAGGTCCATATTGTCGGCATCAACGAGGTCGGTGGAAGTGAGCGGACGGTACAGGTCGGCGGTCCATTCGTTCACGTTGCCGGCCATGTTGTACAAGCCGTAGTCGTTCGGCCAGTTGCTGCGCACGGGGGCGGGCGAGAACGCGTTGTCGTTCAGGGCGCCGGCCATACCGGCATAGTCACCGGCGCTGCGCTTGAAGTTGGCCAGAATTTTACCCTGGTAGCGGTTGCGTTTCTGGTAGCGCACCGTGTTGCCGTCCCAGGAATAGATACGGCGATCGGTGATCAGTTCGTCCTTGCTGGCGGCCTGATTTCCGACAAGCGAAAGTGCGGCGTACTCCCACTCGGCTTCCGTCGGCAGGCGGTAAATCGGCAGAAGAATACCGTCTTCCATACGCACCGGGCGTTCGCCACCGGTACGGCGGTCAGGCAGATTTTTGCGAACGGTACCTTCATACTGGCCTACGAGATAAGCCTCCGTGTTGAAGTTGTTCTCGTTTTTCTGATCGGGCGTGTTTTCGAGGATGCCGCGCTCGATGAGGATCATCTCGTTGACGCGGTCGGTACGCCACTTGCAGTATTCGCCGGCCTGGAGCCAGTTGACACCTACCACGGGGTAGTCGTCGTAGGCCGGGTGGCGGAAGTAGTTTTCCACGAAAGGCTCGTTGTAGGCCAGTTCTTCCCGCCATACCAGGGTATCGGGGAGGGCGCGGCGCCAGACTTCCGGATAGGTGGCTCCCCAGGCGTTTTCTACCCAGTAGAGGTATTCGCGGTAGTCAATGTTGGCAACTTCAGTTTCATCCATGTAAAACGTCGGTACCGTTACACGGCGCGGCACGTTGTTCCATTCGAACGTAACATCCTGATCGGTAAGGCCCTGGGTAAACGTACCGCCTTCCACAAGCACCAGATTCGGGCCGGTGGCCTGTCCTTCGTAGTCAAGTTTCTCGAAACCACCCCATTTTTGATCATTGTACTTCCAGTTGGTAGTCGAGGAGCGGTCGTTTTTCCGGCCACAGCTGGCCACCATCAGGCCAAGTAAAAGCAGAACAAACCCGTGAATGAGTGTTTTTTTCATTTTATTAAAATTAGTATAGCAGGTTCTGAAAAAAGAGCAGCAAATGTAGGCAAATAAAACATTTCACTATGGAGCGTCCACCAAATTTAACGAAAGGAGAAAAATTTCGTCGCCTTTGGTCTTTTCTTCAATCTTGTGCAGTCGAAGCAATCGGAATTCAATGGAACATTTTGGTACAGTCGTTCAGGTCATGCGAGCGCTTTCGGCCTTTGTCAAAAAAAATTCCCAGCGTCAACTCGAATGTACTGCCCGATATGCCGGCAAGGCCCGAAACCGTGTGGTCGTAACTCAACCCGATCTTGAACAAATCCTGCCGGAAACCGAACATCAGAATCGCTGCATCCGCATTTCCAAACGTATGCCGGAACCATACTCCCCCGAAAACAGGCCCCGCCGCTGCGTAGGCTCCGAGGTTCAGTTGTTTGTATGGCCCCTGCGACACGAACAAAAAATTCGGGGAGATAAACGAGCCTTGATTTTGTTTATTGCCTCTCTTAACAGACAGCTCCGTGCCGCCGGTCACCGTGTAGCGCAACGGAAGTCCGCCCGAGAGGTTGTCGTTGACCAGCAGGAAGCCGCGGGCAGGCGTGTTCAGGTGTTTGAGCGACATGCCCAACCACACCCGGTTGCTCACGAGCAACAGCCCGGAAGAAAGGTCCAGCACCGTTTTGTTCAACTGATCGGGCCGGGTTTCCGTAGTCGTGAGCGTCGGACCGGCCCAGGGGTCGAGTTGATCCGGAAACACTAATTTCTCCCAGTCCAGCGCCGTTTGCATAAAACCGCCTTCCACTCCGATTTTCACGGCGAGGTTTTCCGAAATCTTCAGCCGGTACGCGTAATTGATCGAGAAGCGGGTGGTACGCAAGATGCCGTTGCCGGCGTCGTCGCCTTCCAACTGGAACCCAAGCCCGCTGTTCAGCCGGTCAATACTTTGTTCGTAAAATACCGAATAAGTACGGTAAGCCGTGTTGAAACCCGTCCACTGGTTGCGGTACGCAGCGCCTGCCCGCGGCGCATAACTGCTGCCGGCAAATGCCGGGTTCAGTTGCAGCGGCGTGGCATAGAATTGTGAAAAGATCGGATCCTGCGCCGCGCTGCGCAACGCCGACAGGGCCAGAACGGCCAACAACACCTTTCTCATAGGGCAGCAAAAAAACATGGCAAACAAATATCGGTAACGCAGAACGCAACTTTCGGGGCGCAAGTTGAATGGTTTTTTCCGGGAATCGCAAAAAGAACGCCGCCGACGGAGGACAATTGCCCAAAGTGGACAAACCCCGACCCTGCCGGCGCCTGCAAAATTGATACAACCATGCGCGCATTACACTTGTTCTACCGCCTGAAATTTGCATTGCATTCACCTATCCCTACCGTACATGAATTCGGAACAAACTCCACCCCACGACGACCCGACGGCAGTTTCCCGCAAAAAAGATCATATCGAACTGGCATTCCGCAGTCAGGTGGAACGCCTGG
Source organism: uncultured Saprospiraceae bacterium (assembly GCA_964392655.1). Classification (GTDB taxonomy): domain Bacteria; phylum Bacteroidota; class Bacteroidia; order Chitinophagales; family Saprospiraceae; genus M3007. The sequence goes on along the minus strand of CAYMQY010000034.1, from coordinate 2 downwards.
CG
>CAYMQY010000033.1:18191-25860 GCA_964392655.1 uncultured Saprospiraceae bacterium | reverse complement strand
CCGATTTCCGTGTCGCTCAGGCGTTCGGTGCTGCCGGCGTACCAGGCGCAGGGGTGCAAGTCTATTTTCTGGCAGTTGTGCCAGTGGCCGAGCGCCACGTACTGGAATCCCGCGAGTTTGGCCTCGAACTCCGCAGGGAACACCTGCTCGCCGTATTCCTCCATCAGGAAACGTTTGCCGAGCGAGGTGTGCAGAAGCAGCAGATTGAACGCCCCCGGCACGGGCTGCAGGCGTTCCAGTTCCTGATGCAGGAGGCGGTTGTCGTTGATATGCGGCACGCCGTGCACGACCACGTTGTCGAACTCGAATTTTTCCCAGGCGTCGCCGAAGATCGGGTACACGCAGTCGAGGCTGCGCAAGGCGCGCAGAATGGGGCTGTTGTAAATCGTCTTGGGCGTCTCGTGGTTTCCGGCGATGATGGCGACGGGGATGCGCGCATCGCAGAGGCGGCGCAGTTGTTCAAGGCCGAAGGTGAGCGCCCGGTTGGAGGGGCTGGGCCGGTGGAAAAAATCGCCGCTGTGGATGACCACGTCGGGTTTGATTTCCAGAATGCGGTCCACTACACGCTCGAAGGCGTCGTACACGTCCTGCTCGCGGGCGTTCACGCCGGTGTCGGTCACGCGGTCGAAGGCCTGGAAACCGAGGTGGGTGTCGGAGAAGTGGAGGATGCGCATGGGAGTGGCAAATGTACTTAAACCTGCTGCACTACTACAGCAGGTTTTCCGTCAGCGCTCAGGTTAAATGCTCAAAATCCGCTTCCTCCGTAAAATACTCCAGACCCAACACCCAGACAATCTGGAAGAGGTGGGTGATTTTCTGAACCAGTGGCATGTATTCCAGTCCGCTCCGTGTCGAAAACATGTAGGCCGCTCCGTAAAAACTCGCCAAAAACAAAACCGACAGCACTTTTAAAGCCGTAAGCCGGGATTTGAACAGGGTGACGGTGATGTAAAAAGACACCAGCAGATTCACAACAATGCCCACATTGACCAGTGGAAAATGCAGAACAGGGATCGTCACCAGGGCGGCAGAACAGGCCATAAGCAAACCGCCATATTTTATGACAACCGACAGTTTTTTCAGGGCCAGTTTTCGGGAAAATCGCAGAAAACCCAACCCGGTACTCAGCCCCATCAGCACGGCACCTGCCACTGCAAGCGGCCTGGCAGGGTTGTCGGCGCCATTGACGGCCTTGTATTCCAGCATATCGCTGATATAATTTTCTGCCCAACTGAACCCGATCGAGTCGGGGTCTTTTGGACTGCCGCCCGGGTAATTGCGTGATGCCGCGATCAGGCACAGAATGGAAAGCGTAAACCCAAAGAGCACAATGTTTTTGTTGAGCATATTGAAACCGAAATAGTTGAAGCCGCAAATATTTCAGCATCGCCACAACAGCAGGCAGGTTTTTCGCAAACCACTGCATTTACTTCTACCAAATCATTGAAAAGTAAAGATTTAAGGCTCCTTCCGGGACGAAGACCCTGAGCAAACCTGATTGAAAACGGCTACTGCACCACTACCGCCAGTTTCCCGTCCGCACTCACGGCCAGGCGGGTAATTTTTTTTACACCGTAGCGGCTAAGATCGGCTATTTCCAGCCAATCGGTTTGGCGCTTTGGGTCGTACTGGAACAGTTTGCTGCCGCTGCCGGAGAGCAGGGTTCCGTCGGACAGCACCGCAAAATCCTCCGAGCCGGGTGGGGTTTTCAGCAGCAGATCGGTTGTTTTTTTCACAGGGTCCCAGGTCTTGATGTACCAGGTTTGTTCGGTGGCTTTTTGCACGAAGGCCAACCGCCCGTCGGGCAACACATGCAACGAACGCCCGATGCTGGAGGCGATGCGCTGGAGCCGCTGTTCGCCGGTGCCAATGACAGCCAGGGCGTGCGGCTCACCCACCAAAAACAACGCGAGCAGGGTGTCGCGCAGCCAGCAGTGGTAGCCCACGTTTGTCACGCCGGGCAGCACGGGCTGGCCGTTGTCGGAGCGGTCGAGCGGGTACGACCACAAGCGCTGGTCGCCGTTGGGTTCCACGCGCACGGCGGAAAAGCGCCGCCCGCCGGGCACGGGTGTGGGGGAGTACTCGGCGGTCGTAGTGGCCGTCACGCGGGTGGTGGTGTTGAGCAGGATGTTGAGCGAATATATGTCCGTCTGGGTGGTGTCGGTGGGCAGTTGCACGGTCAGGCAGAGTTCCTGCGGCGAAAAAAACTGCGGCTGGTTGTTATAGCCTGCCGGGTTGAACGCTGTGAGAAAGCGCGGCGCAAAGGGATACCACAGGTTGTCAGTTTTGCGGTTCATGGCGAACAGCAGCACGTCGAAGTGTTCGAGTTTTTGGGAAAAAACAAGGGCAGGGGCGCACAAAAACAGCGCCAGGGCGGCGGTGAACAGTTTTCTCATACGGCGAAGGTAGGATTTGCCCCGCACCTATTTATACTGCAAAATATTCACCTGTTCCCGGCACAGCTCCAGGTCGCCCGGGTCGTTGGAGGCGATGACCAGCAGGCGGTCGTTGCCCACGCGGGTTTCCACAAGGTTTTTGAACCAGCGCACGGCGTTCAGGTCGAGGTTAGTGGTGGGTTCGTCCAGCAACAGGACAGGCGCATCCGTGCAGACGGCCAGCGCGAGTTTGACGCGTTGTTTCATGCCGGAGGAGAAGAAACGCAATTCCTTGCGCCGGGCGCGTGGCAAGTCAAGCAGATCGTACAGGTTTTCGACGGTGAAACCGGCCTGCAAGGGGCGCAAGCGGGCATGAAACCGCAATGCCTCGTCGAGCGTAAATTCCTCGATCAGTTCGATGTACGGGGCTGCATAACTCACCTCGCGGTACACGGCATCGGGATCGAGCGTTTTGCCGTTTTTTTCAAATGCCACCTTGCCTTTCGAGAGGGAAAGATGCCCGGAAAGCACTTTCATCAGTGTGGATTTGCCCGAGCCGTTTGGGCCGAGCAGCGCGTAGCGCCCGCCGGTGTCGAAGCGGTAATTCAATCCGCGGAAAATCCAGTCGAATCGAAAACGTTTGCCGGCGTCGGTGAGGTAAATGGTCACGGCGAACTTAGTCGTGGGAATGGTCTGCGGAACGGGAGTTATTGCTGCTGTGCGCACGGAATCCCTTCATCAGCCCGCGTTTGGCTTCGCGCACGAAGCCGGCGATTTCGTCGCGGTAAGGCGACTGCCCGATTTCGTTTTCGATGGCTTCGAGCGCTTTGGGTGTGGCTACACCGCGCACAAACAGGATGCGGTAAATATCTTCAATATGGTGCGTGACCTCGCGCGGGAATTTGGCCCGATGCAGCCCCACGCGGTTGATCCCGATGTACGAAAGCGGTTCGCGGGCAGCCATAACGTAGGGCGGCACATCCTTTCGTACCAGAGAACCGCCGCCGATCATCACGTGACCGCCGATCCGTACAAACTGATGCACCGCCACCAGACCGCCGAGGCGAGCATAGTCGCCGATGTCGATGTGTCCGGCCAGCGTGGCGTTGTTGGCCAGAATGCAGCCTTTTCCGATGATGCAGTCGTGGGCTACATGCACGTATGCCATGAGCAGGCAGTTGTCACCGACTACGGTTTTCCACTTGTCGGTGGTGCCCCGGTTGAGGGTGCAGAATTCCCGGACGATAACGTTGTTGCCGAGTTCGAGGGTAGTTGGCTCGCCTTTGTACTTGAGGTCCTGCGGGATGCTGCTGACAACGGCGCCGGGAAAAATTTTGCAGCCCTTGCCAATGCGGGCGCCGTTGAGAATGGTCACGTTGTTGGCGATCCAGCAGTCGTCGCCGATCACCACATCGCCTTCGATGACGGTAAACGGACCGATGGTGACGTTGTTGCCGATCTGTGCTTGGGGATCAATGACCGCCAGGTTGCTTATCTCGCTCATGGAATAGCCGTATTTGAAAAGGCGCCGGTATCAGGTTAGGAAATTGCCTTGTGTTGTGCTGGAATTGGTGGCTTAGGCTCCGCCGTCTTTGTTGCGTCGGACAATTTGCGCCGTCAGTTCGCCCTCCGAAACAAGTTTGCTGCCTACGTATGCCGTACCGAGCATATGCACGATTCCCCGGCGGACAGGTTCCAGCAATTCCATTTTCAGAATCAGGGTATCACCGGGGATGACTTTGGCTTTGAACTTGGTGTTTTCAATTTTTAAAAAATAGGTATCCCAGTTGCCGGGATCCTGCACGGTGTTCAGAGCCAGAATGCCACCGGTTTGGGCCATTGCCTCGATCTGGAGCACGCCCGGGAAAATCGGGTTGTTGGGGAAGTGGCCCATGAAAAACGGTTCGTTCATGGTCACGTTTTTGATACCCACCACGTGGGTATCGCTCAGTTCGATGATTTTGTCCACCAGCAGGAAAGGGTAGCGGTGGGGCAACATCCGGCTGATGCCGTTGATGTCGTAGAGCGGCTCCTTGTCGGGGTCGTAGCGGGGCACGCCAAGCAGGCGGCGTTTTTCGGTGTAATGCTTTTTCAGGATTTTGGCAAACTCCACATTGGCGGTATGGCCGGGTTTGGTGGCTACGATTTTGCCTCGAATGGGTTTGCCGATGAGTGCCAGATCGCCGATCACGTCGAGCAGTTTGTGCCGGGCGGGTTCGTTCTGAAAGTGCAGTTTTACCGTATTCAGCACACCCTCAGAGTCCACATTGATGGACTGCTTGCCCATTTTCCGGGCCAGCGCATCCAGTTCGTCCTGGTCCATTTTTCGGTCGGCGATGACGATGGCGTTGTCAAAATCGCCGCCTTTGATGAGACCCATGTCGAGCAGTTTTTCCAGTTCGTGTACGAAAACGAACGTGCGGCAGGGGGCGATTTCGCGGGTGTAGTCGTCGAGGTTGTTCAGCGCGGCAAATTGCTGGCCGAGCACCCGGGAGTTGAAGTCAATCATCACAGTTGCCTCGAACGAGTCGGCGGGCAGGGCCATCAGTTCGATACCGGTGAGTTCGTCTTTGTACGAAATGGGTTCGGTGACCACAAAATACTCGCGCTCGGCGTCGAGTTCGCTGCGCCCGGCTTCGGTCAGAGCCGTCACAAAGGGCATAGAGGTGCCGTCCATGATGGGCATTTCCGGGCCGTCAATGTCCATGTGCACGTTGTCAATTCCGAGTCCGGTAAGGGCCGAGAGCACGTGCTCCACGGTAGCCACCTGGGCATCGCCGCTGCGCAGCGTGGTACCCCGGTTGGTGGACACCACAAACTTCACGTCGGCAGGCAGGACGGGCTGATCGGGCAGGTCCACCCGCTGAAAACGATAGCCGTAATTGGCCTGTGCGGGCTTGAAGGTGAGTTTCACGGACTTGCCCGTATGTAAGCCTACTCCCTCGACGGAAACGGGAGCGACAATGGTGGTTTGCTTCATAGATCGGAAACACGCTGGTTAGAACGGGGGCGAAGGTACGGCGCTCTTGTCAGAACTCGAACTTTGCCCGCATCCGAATGCCGGTTTTGGTTATTGCCGGGTGGTCCGTGTACGTGAAGCGACGCACAAGGTCAATGCGGAAAAACTTGAAAATGTTGGCTACCCCCACGCTGGCTTCGATGTAAGGCGTGTTGCCAAGAGTATGCGTTACCGGGGTACCGTCGGCGGCTGTGGGGAACAAAAGCAGTTTGTTCTGGTCGGTTGGCCGGTTCCGGTCGTCGAGGCCGCCCCAGAGCGCTTTGAGCGACACCACCTCCCGGAACTGCAATTTGCGCAACAGGGGAATACGCCCGAAAAACACACCTCCGAAATTGTGAAAAGCGAAAATGGACACGTACTTGTCGCTCACAAACTCCAGATTGTTCATCAGGTTGTACGATTCCAACTGATAGGAAAAGGTCTGATTGGCAGCATGGATCGTGAGCAGCGGGTAGGGCACCTGCCCGAAAATTCGCCCTGCTTCCAGCACGCAGGTAGTACGGCCCAGCGGGCCGAGGTAAAACATTTTGAAGGCCCGGAAACGAAGGTTATGGTAGGCGTATTCGCCGTCGGCAAGGCCGGCCACGCCGGCGTCGTACCACAGGTCGAATACGGGGTACTTGTTGGGGATGGGCCGGCGGAAATTGGCGCCGTCGTGAAATTTTTCGTTGGGGCCATAGTGCAGCGACAGGCCGGCTTCGATCGTGGTCAGGTCTTTTTTGTAGCGCAATTCGCCCTGATCCCGGTAATCGAACAGCAACGAGCCGGCGCCGTTGAAGTCGGTGTGCCGCAGTTCGAGGCCGTACCAAATGCCCGAACGCGACTCCTTGGTGTAGCCCAGCGTGACGGATTCCTTGTAAAACATCCGGGAGTTGTCGCCGCGTTTGTACGAGAGCAGGAAGTTATCTTCGTTGACGAGTTGGAGCCGTTGCCCCGGAATTTCGGTGTCGTTCTGGTAGGAAAACTGAATTTCATTGAGCGGGAACAGGCGCACTTTTTCCGAACTGAAGGAATAACGCGCAGTGCCAAAACCCTTCCAGCGCCGGTCTTTGGTGCCGTAGGTGACGTAGCCTTCAAACATGAGGCGGTTGCTGAAATTGTAGTTGGTGCGTCCGCCGATGCGGGGGCGGAAACCCTCCACCTGATTAAAACTGTAAAATGTGTTGACCGGGCCGATGTCAAACTTGCCGATGGTCGTGTAGCCCTCGAACAAAAACTTGAGGCCCCAGATGATCTGCCGGAAGGTGCGGTTTTTGTTCAGGCTGTCGAGCGTGACTTCGAGGTTTTTTTCGGAGCGACTCAGGTTCACATGCCGTTTTTTCTCCCAGAATGTCGTGTCCCTGCCAAGTGCATCCGCCGTCTGGATGGTGGCCAGCGTGGTCCTGAACAGACTGTCGGGCAGGGGCTGGTTGATCCGGTAGTTGCGGTAGGTGGTGGTTTTGTTGCCGAGGATGGATTTGGTACTGTCGCCTTGCGTGATCCCGAAATCCATGAACACCTCGTCTTTGGTCAGCATCAAACCGCGTTCGGTAGCGGAAGTGCCGACCCAGCCAAACTCCTGGCTGATCTGCATTTCGTTTACCCAGTTGACGTTGATTTCCTTCGGAATGCCGGCTTCTATTTTCCGGAGAGCATACGTGGAATCGTGGGCGATCCAGAGGTGACCGATAAACGCGCGGTCGGTTTTCTGGCGGGGCGCGAAGTACATGTGTATGCAGGAGTCGCCGTTGATTGCCACCGTGTCCTGGATGTAAAACCGGTAAATATTCGGCGCAATCGGATTGAGCGGACTGACGAAGGGCAGGTTCAGCAGCGTCACGTCGGCATCGTAAAAATCCACCGAGCCGTACTGGTTGTCAATGAGGTAGGTAAGGCCCGACATATCGAACAGGGTTTTTGGCACCACTACCCGCTCCCCCGAGACGTACTCTTTCTGATCCTGCGGCGATTTGCGGTAGTACACATCGGCAATTTTTTCCCGCATGTACAGCAGCAGGCTCACCTTGTCGTTCACTTTGTTGGTGTCCGCATTGTCGAAAACGAACTTGAAGTTCCGCCAGATGAAGTTGTTTTTGGTCTTTTCGGTGATGTTGTTCAGGGCCATGCCGAGTTTCTCGTACTTCTCGTACTGGAAGTAGTTGAAACCTTCCTTACGGTTTTTGTCCTTGTTTTCGATGGCTTTCCGGATCAGCTCCACCGCCGGGTTGCCCTTGTTCCGGTACCGCTCCACTTTGACGGTCACTTCTTTCAAATTGACATTGGCTTCTTCGAGCAG
>CAYMQY010000033.1:15878-18091 GCA_964392655.1 uncultured Saprospiraceae bacterium | reverse complement strand
CCGTTGCCGGAGCCGCCTTTGATCCGGTATTGGGTTTTGAAACCTTTGTCGAAGGTGCCGAGGTGGAACCAGGCATTCTGGTGAATCCATACACCCTCGTCGTTAGGGTTGGGCGACAGGATTTGCTGGAGTTTGTTTTTGCGGTCGGCAAGTTTGAGCGTGATCTGGTCGTAGCGCGGGGTCACGTTGCGTTTGTTCGGGAACACCCAGATTTGCAGGAATTTGACCGTTTTGTCTACGTTTTTATTGTACTCGCTGTGCCGGATGCCCGTGCCGGCGCTCATCACCTGGATATCGCCATTGCGGATGACGGCCACGTTGCCCATGCTGTCTTTGTGTTCGAGGTCGCCTTCGAGCGGGATGGAGATGATCTCCATGTTGTCATGCGGGTGGGTGCCGAAGCCTTTGCCGCCCATGACGGTGTCGTCGTTGAGCACGCGCAGCACGCCGAAGTTCATGCGTTCGGGGTTGTAGTAGTTGGCGAAGGAGAAGGTGTGGTAACTGTTGAGCCAGCCGTGGTTGGCGTTGCCGCGGGTTTCGGCTTTATGCAAAACGGTGTTTGCCATAATTTTTGATTGTGTGTTCGGAATGTGGTTGAAGCCCAGCAGGTCGAGCGGACGCAGTTCGTCAATGTCGTTTTCGATGACGGCAGCCGATACGCGGGCCGTTGCGAGGGCGCCTGCACCGAGCAGGCTGTTGCGGAGAAATGCTTTTCTGTCCATGGCAGGTGTCGTTTTTGTAAAAATGAGCGGGGTAGTGATGAACGATGAGCGATGCGTATTTGCGCCATGCGCGGGTCTTTTGAACAGTCTCCTGTTTTTTGACAGGACAAAAATGGGGTGACCGCTGCCCTCGGGCCAATAATGTAGATTAAGAAATTTCAACCCACGGCTGAAGCCGTGGGCGGAAAAAATGACTGATGGCTTCAGCCTTTGGACTTTCGCAGAAGGTCGGATTTCATCTTGCTCAAAAACTCCGGCGTCACGCCGATGTACGCGGCTATTTGTTTCTGGGCAAGGTGATGGATGAGGGTGGGATAGTGCCGGCAGAAGGATTCGTAGCGTTGTTGGGCGTTCAGGCTCATGTTGTCGAGCAGGCGACGGCGGCTGGCCACCAGGGAATTTTCAGTAATAATGCGGAAAAAGCGCTCGAATTTTGGAATGTCGAAGTACAGTTGCTCCTGGTCACTCTTGGCAAGCAGCAGCACATCGGTGTCCTCCAGCGCGTCAATGTTCAGGTTGCCGGGTTGTTGGGACAGCAGGCTGTACATGTCGGCGATCCACCAGCCCGGAGGCGCAAATTGCAGGATGTGCTCGAAGCCGTTGGCATCCACCGTGTATCCCCGAAGACAACCGCGGGTGACAAATGCCGAGTGCCGGCAAACCTCGTTTTCGCGCAGCAGGAACTGTTTCCTCCGGATGGTTTTCATGGTCAGCAAAGACACAAAATGCGCCTGCTCCTCCGGTGTCAGCCGGATGTGTTGGGCAATGTTGTTCAGGATGAGCGTAGACATTTTGATTGATTCGATTGATCAGATTGGGCTTCAGGCATCAAAAATATTCACGCACTTGGTGAAAACTACCGGCATCAACCAACTATTTACAAACTTTGCCTCAATCGAATCAATCCAACCAATCGAATCAATCCAACCATGTTCTCCGCACTCAGCGCCTTTATCCTGAAACTATGGGGCTGGAAAATCACCGGCCAATACCCGTACGATGTACCGAAATTAGTGTTGGCGGTCGGCCCGCACACATCCAACTGGGACTTTCCCGTGGGCGTTCTGGTCAATAGCGCCGGCAAGATGCACGCCAATTATGTGGGCAAACACACCCTGTTTGTCTGGCCGTTCGGGGCGTTTTTCCGGTGGTTGGGCGGCATCCCGGTGGATCGGTCCAGGAAGGGTGGCAATTTCGTATCCGCCACGGTGGAAGCCTTCCGCCAGAACCAGCGCATGCACCTCGTCATCTCGCCGGAGGGTACGCGTAAAAAAGTGGAGCGATTCCGCACTGGTTTTTACCACATTGCCCGGCAGGCAGGAGTGCCCATTGCCCTGTGTATTTTTAACTGGCCCAAAAAGGAAGTGTTTTTTGATCCTGTACTTTTTTATCCCACCGACAATGAGGAGCAGGACATGGCCTATTTCTGGAATTATTTCAAAGACATTCCGGGTAAAAATCCTAATCAGGGGATCGGGTAAACGCACGTTT
>CAYMQY010000033.1:12535-15778 GCA_964392655.1 uncultured Saprospiraceae bacterium | reverse complement strand
AAAAACCTCAGGATTTGTCGCCGTAAGCCAGGTCGCCCGCATCGCCGAGACCGGGCACGATGTACGATTTGGCGGTAAGTTCCTCGTCCACGGCGCCGAGCCAGATGTGGGCGTTGGGGAACTGGCGCTGCACGGCCTCCACGCCGGCAGTGCTGGCTATGACGGCGGCCACATGTATGACTTTCGGGGTGCCGTGCCGTTCGAGGTGTTTGAGCGCCAGACACAGCGAGGCGCCAGTGGCCAGCATCGGATCGGCGAGAATGAGCACCGTGTCGTTGAGGTCGCCGCAGCTCACATATTCCAGTTGAATGTCGAAGGAGCCGTCCTTGTGGTGGCGGCGGTAGGCGCTGATGAAGGCGTTGTCGGCATGATCGAAATAGTGGAGCATGCCCTGGTGAAAGGGCAGTCCGGCGCGCAGGATGGTGCCTAACACAATCCGGTCGGCGGGCATGTTCACAGTAGCGATGCCGAGCGGTGTTTCCACCTCGACAGGTTCGTAGTCCAGCGTTTTGGAAATTTCGTAGGCCAGCACCTCACCTATGCGCTCGAGGTTTCGGCGGAAACGCAGGCGGTCTTTTTGCAGTTCGGCGTTGCGCAGTTCGGCGAGAAAGCGGTTGGCGATGGAGTGGCTGTCGGCAAGGTTGGTGATCATGGTATTCGGCTTGTGTTTCCTATGGGGCTAAGGTAGCGGGTTTTCTGAAAAAGCAGCGAACAGGATATCGTCTGCATCTGCCTGGCAACTGATTTACATCGCAAATCCGCATATGAAAACACACTACTTTCTTGTCATCTTATGGCTCGGCAGTTATTCTGTAAGCGCACAATCCTCTTTCGAGGTTAATGATGATTTTCCCTTGGAATACCAAAACAGGTTGTTCCAACCGGGTGTGGCAGTTGTACACGCAACCACATTTTTGGGGCAGGACAGGCAATACACGGTCTTTGAAGACGGGAAAGGCCTGTTCCCGTTCGACCGGGGTATTTTGCTGACTACCGGCAGGTACCACGACACACCTGTGCCCGGATTTGATTTGGACCACGCGATCAGTCCTGCATACGTCAACGAACCGTATGTGCAGATGCTCAACCCGGGCAATCTGGCTTATGATGCCGCAATTCTTTCCGTGGATTTTACCCCGTTTGTAGATACCCTGCGCTTCCGGTTTGCCTTTGCTTCAGAAGAATATCCACAGTATAGTTGCACAACTTACAACGACCTGATGGGCATCTTTCTGAACAAATCGGGTCAAGTTCCGGTCAACATCGCCAAAACGCAATCCGGCCAAACCATTGGCGTGAATACCATCTTTTGCCAGAACCAAAAACCCTATTCCTTCGCGGACTGGTGGATGGGTTTTAACGGCATTTCAGATACATTTGAAATCAGGGTTCCGGTAACTCCCTGTCAGGAGTACAACCTGACGCTTGTCATCGCCGATGTGCGCGACGGCCGATACGATTCCGGTATGTTTCTGGAAACGATCGGCTCGCCAAGGATGAATCCGGTTTTTGGCCCCACCGACCACGTTTACCTGGAAGGCTGTACCACCAAACCACTCTATTTTTATTTCAACTGGCTGCCGATTTTTCAACCGATCGAATATGACTTCGGGGGAACGGCGACGCCTGGAGAAGACTACAATCTGGATATACCGGCATCAGGGTTGGTTTCCGCCAATATGTTGTCGTTTCAGCCCACAATTATCGCTGATTCCATTGCAGATGAAGGCGAATTTTTTGTGCTGAATTATCGTTCGCTGAACCCGGGCTGCCAACTGAAAGGTGCGCGTCTGTTTTATATTGCCGAAATAGACTCAACGACAGAGGTTCTTTGCAAGGATCAACCTGTTGCAGCGTTCCAGCCTCAGCCTCCCGTACAGTTTCCGTTCGACAACCCGACACCGTATCCCCTCCAGTCAACTTTCGTGCAGTCGCCCTTATATCCTCAGGATTTTCCTTACGATTATTTCACATCGCCGTACATGATCGAGGACGTGTGCGTAGATATGCAAACACCAGTGGCCAGCACCCGCTTGTATCTGCAAGCCCCACATTCGGGCCGGGTTGAACTGACTACCAACAACGGCGCCGGGGGGTATCTGACCAACACCTGCTTTTCGCCGGAAGCAACGAACGAACTGGACATTGCCGGGGCGCCGTACACCGGCAGGTATCGCCCGGAGGGGCAGTGGGCCGATCTGTACGGCACGCCAATCAATACCACCTGGCACTTGCTGGCAAAAGCAGGCTCCGGCATGTTGCACGACTGGTCCATGACCCTGACTAAAAATTTCCTGTACCGGGAGTTTGATTACTTGTGGCCAAACGGCGCCACAACGGCAGCACCTGTTTTTGGGCCACCACCGAACGATACAATTTTACAGGTGCTGCTGGAAAACGATCTGATGACCATGCCGGTCCCGGTGCGGCTAATCCCGAAAACGCCCGTACAGGTGCAAAAAAATCTGACCCTCTGTACCGGTGACAGCTACACGATACATGGGCAAACGTTTGACCAGAATAATCCGGCTGGTATCGTCGAGGTTGGTGACTGCGATACATTTATTTCGGTCAAAATCACGTTTGTGCCTGCATTTTATGCTTTTCTGCGCGATACTCTTTGTGCGGGCGGCAGCCTGACCGTAAATGGTACCGTGTACGACCAACAAAATCCGCAAGGAGAGGAGATTTTTCAAACTGCAAGCATGCTGTGCGACAGTCATGTGCTTGTGTTCCTGCATTTTTTACCACCCGTTCAAAAACTGATACGGCCCATAATTTGCGTCGGGGGCAGCATTGCAATCAACGGCATCGTGTACGATGCTCAAAATCCCGTCGGTACGCAGAATCTCGTTGCCGCCAACGGATGCGACAGTACGTTGCATATCATTGTTCAGTTTTTGCCGGCCATCGAAACCACACTCTCGCCGACGTTGTGCGCGGGCGAAAGCGTGCTCGTGAACGGAACCCTGTACGACGCTCAGCACCCCATGGGTTCGGAAGTGCTCCAGACCGCCAACGGCTGCGACAGCGTGGTGCAAGTGTCGCTCCAGTTTTTCCCGGCCATTGAAACTGCGTTTTCGCCGACGCTTTGCGCGGGCGAAAGCGTGCTCGTCAATGGCACCCTGTACGACGCGCAACAACCTTCGGGCACGGAGATATTCCCGGCGGCCAACGGCTGCGACAGTGTGGTGCAAGTGTCGCTCCAGTTTTTCCCGGCCATTGAAACTGCGTTTTCGCCGA
>CAYMQY010000033.1:0-12435 GCA_964392655.1 uncultured Saprospiraceae bacterium | reverse complement strand
AACGGCTGCGACAGCGTGGTGCAGGTGCAGGTGTACTTCTGGCCAGTTGATGCGGGCGCCGCGATCTACGAGTTGTGCCCGGGTGAAAACCTGACCATCAACGGCTCGCTGTACGACGAACAAAATCCTGCCGGAGTGGAAACGTATTTTTATGCCAACGGCTGCGACAGTTTTTACCTGTACGTCCAACTTCTATACCGGCCCGAATATTACGACACCGTGCATGCAACGATTGAATCGGGCGGCACCTATGTAGTGGGCGATTCCGTTTTTGCACAAACGGGTACCTATAGCATTGACCTGAAAACTGTAAACGGCTGCGATAGTACGATCATTCTTGTACTGAATGTCGCGCTCGAAAGCGACGAAGCCGATTTGTATGGGCCGTCTTTCCGGATTTTTCCCAACCCGGCAAACGATCTGGCACATATAGAAACGACTGGTGTTGGACAGTTACAGGCCGTGCAGGTATTCGATCTTGCAGGGCGGTTGGTGCATGTTCCTGAAATGAGATATGCGTCATGGATTCGACTCAATACCGGCGGATTGCCCCCAGGCTTGTATACCGTGGGTGTACAGATGAATGGACGCTGGCGGTTTGCAAAATTGGTTCGGATGCATAGCCGGTAAGTGCCTATCGGCTGTGGGCATGTGTGGTTATTTTTTCTCCACTTCCCGCATCAATTGTTTCACGATCTGCTTCAGTTGGGAGGAAAATTCTTTTTCCAGAATCCAGAAGTAATAGTTCTTGTCCTTGGCGAGCACGTCCTTCACCGGCTGTCCGACGTACTTGCCGAAGTTGAACACCGGTGTGCCGTCCGGTTGCACGCGTATTTTCTGGGTGGCATCGAGGAAATTGAGGTCATTGGTGAACTCGTGCAGGGCCTGAATGTCGTTTTTGATCGGCGCGGGAATCAGGTTGCCGTCTTCATCGAGCAGGTCTTTGCCCTCGTAGGTGGTCAGTTGGCCATGAAACACCTCGACGGTCGCTTTCACGTCGGCCAGCGCATCGTGGGCGTCGGTGAGTTCCTTGCCGCAATACAGCCGGTAGGCTGCCTTGAGCGTGCGGGGTTCCATTTTGTAAAAAATGCGCTGCACGTCAATCAGCCGGCGTTTGCTCACGTCGAACTCCATGCCCACGCGGGCAAACTCCTCCATGAGCATGGGTACGTCGAAGCGGTTGGAGTTGTAGCCCGCCAAGTCGGCGTCGCCGATGAAGTCCCATATTTTTTGCGCCAGTTGCTGGAATGTGGGCTTGTTGGCCAGATCCTTGGGCGTAATGCCATGCACGGCCATAGCCTCCTCGGAAATCGGTATGCCGGGGTTGACCAGCGCGCTGAACTCGGCAGGCGGGTCGCCGTTTTTGAATAGTTTGACCAGCGCAATCTGCACGATGCGGTCGCGCACCACGTTCAGGCCGGTTGTTTCCACGTCGAAAAAGACGATGTTCCGGGTAAGGTTGAGTGTCATCGGTTTGTTTTCGGGTTGTCTTTTCCGTCCACATCTTCCAGCAAACCTTGTTCAACGGCTGTTTCGGCGTAGCCGTGCAACTGGATGGGATCGCGTGATTTCCGCATCCGGATGTTGAGCATTTCCACAAACAGGGAGAAGAAAATGGCGAAGTACAGGTAGCCCTTCGGCACGGCGCCTTCGATAAAATGCCCAAGGTGGGCGGCTTCGGCGACCAGCGAAAAACCGATGAGGATCAGAAACGCCAAGCCGAGCATCTGCACCGTCGGGTGTTTGTTTACAAATTCGCTGACCGGGCCGGCAAAAGCCATCATCACCAGCACGGAAGCCACCACGGCAATGATCATGATGGACAGCTCCTTGGTCAGGCCCACCGCAGTGAGGATGGAGTCGAACGAAAACACGATGTTGATGAGCGCGATCTGCATGATGACGGCACTCAGGGCCTTTTTCCCTTTGCCTCCATCCGGGTCGTCGCTTTCGCTCGGGCTTTCTAATTTGTGGTGTATTTCGGTGGTGGCCTTGTAAAACAGGAAAGTGCCGCCGAGAAACAGGATCAGGCTCTGACCGGTCACATCGCCGTGCAGGCCGGGCAGGTCAATGTGAAACAGGGGCTGGTTCATGCCGATGATCCAGACCAAGGCAAAGAGCAGAATAATCCGCAGGCCCATAGCCAGCAACAGCCCGATGTTACGGGCCTTCGGCTGGTCTTTGGGCGGGAGTTTGGCGGTTACGATGGAAAGAAAAATGATGTTATCCACCCCGAGCACGATTTCCAGAAACGTGAGGGTGAGCAGGCTGATCCATACTGCGCCGGAGGTGAAATCCGGCATGGCCAACTGTTCCATGATGGGTATTGCTTGTTCTTGTTAAAATGCGGGGCAATGTTACGAGGTTTTGGAATAGGAAATACCACCAACCTGTTCCGTTCCCTGTATCACCGGCAATTCAAACCAGAACAAACTACCCTTGCCCGGCGCCGACTCCAGCCCGATCTCGCCCCCCATGGCCCACACAAACTCCCGGCTGATGGCAAGCCCCAGCCCGGAGCCGTTCGACCCCGATCCCGGCACCTGAAAAAACCGGTCGAAAATCCGGCTGTGAAATTCCTCCGGGATACCCGGCCCTTCGTCGCGCACGGTGAAACGCAAGCGGTCTTGCCGGGAAACGGTTGAAATACGCACGGTTTTGCCCGCTGGGCTGTACCGGATGGCATTGGCCAGCAGGTTGGCCAACACCCACACGGCCTTGTCTTCGTCGGCCTGCACCCGGAGGGTTTCTTCGGGTATTTCCGAAATTTCAAGCGCGACATTTTTGTCTTTTGCCAACCCGAGCAACACCTGTTGCGCCGTTTCGATGATGTTTTGGGGCGCAACAGGGATAATGTTGAGTTGAATATTTCCCGACTCCGCCTGGGCAATTTTGAGCAACTCGCCGGTAATAGCCAACAGCCGTCCGGCATCGTCGTCCAACTGATGCAGCAGGTGTTGCTGTTCGTCGTTCAGCGTACCGACACGGGTATCGCGTAGCAGTTTCAGGCCCATTTTTATGGACGAAATGGGCGTTTTGAGTTCGTGGGATATGGTGGCAATAAAATTGGTTTTGGCCAGGTCGCGCTCCCGGAAGGCAGTCACGTTTTTCAGCAGCAGCACATATCCGATAATCTTTTTTTCCTCATCGTTCTCTGTTGAAACTGCGATTTCAAGGTTTTCCGGCTGAAAAAAGGACTCCTTGCCATCGGCAAAAATTTTGATCGGATCGTTGTCCGGCTGCACGAGGCGCTTGAGCAGGGTACGCAGCAGGTCGTTGGACAGCGCCGCTTCGCGAGCGTCTTTGCCGATCAGTTTTTCGGCAGAAAGGTTCAGCAAGGTGCGGGCCGGTTCATTGGCAAACAGGACACGCCGGTTCTCATCCAGGCCGATCACCGGGTCGTGCATGGCGCCGATGACCGTTTCCAGGCGCTTCTTTTCGAACATGAGCAAGGCAAGGTTGCTGTGTTCGTACGCGTCGAGTTTGGCGGCCAGCGCATTGAAAGCGGTGGTAAGTTCGCCGAATTCGTCGTGGCGTTTCAGGTGGATGCGTTGCCGGTAGTTGCCCTGTGCGATTTCGCGGATGCCCTCCGTCAACCGCCGAACCGGATCGGCGATGTACTGCGGGAAATTGAGCAAAAAAACAAAGCCGAAGATCAGGCAAAATGTGGCTATTATGCTCAAAGCGGTGTAGGTCTGGCCGGCGGTGCGCTGGGCGAGTGCATTTTTTCGGTCAATCGCCCGCAGATTCAACTCGCTGATCAGCAGGAGTTGTTCGCGTATGCGCAGGCGAGCGAGACTGTCGTCCGGATTGTCCCGCAGGCGGGCATATTCCTGTGCCAGCACATCCGTAGCGTCGCCTTCGCCCGGCTCGGTGATATTGCGGCGTTGTTGCTCCAGATAATGGCTGAACTCCAGTGCCGACGCCGCATCAAACACCGGGTTGTTCAATGTTCGTTGCATTTTCTGCACATAGTCCAGCGACTGGTAGTTGTCTTTCAGAATGGCGCCGGAATCGGCAGACAGCGTGTACACGCTGAACATTCCGAGGATGCTCACCACCACCAGCAAGCCGAACAGGAGCACAAGGCCAAGCGCAAGTTTGGTTTTGATTGTCATAGCGTTCAACTGAGGATAATGATGTCAATGTCGCGGTCACCGAGGGTTTTGAGCAGGCGGTTGAACATACCGGTGTTCCAGATGATTTGCCAGATGGACAGGTGCGGCTTTCCGATGCAGACGGTGGTGATTTCCAGTTCGGCGGCTTTTTCGAGGATGGCCTCGGCGGCAGATGTACCTTCCACCCGCAGCACTTCGGCGCCCGATTCGATGGCTAATTTGAAATGGTTGAGCAGGTGCCGCTGGGCGGCAAGGGGGATTTTATCGGGCGACTCGGCGGGCGTTTGCACGTACAGCACCCACCAACGGGCGTTGTAGTACCCCGCCAGGCGAGCCGTTTTGCGGATAATATGCTGCGCGGTGCTGTGGTTGCTGCTGATACAGGCCAGAAACCGCTCGGATCGCCGGTCGCCGGGGCGGGTCACTTCGGTTTCCACTTTGCGCTCCACCGAAGTGGCCACTTCCTTGAGGGCCAGTTCGCGCAGTTGCAGGATTTTTTCCGGCTGGAAAAAATTGCGCAGCGCGATTTCCACCTTGTCCGGCGCGTAAATTTTGCCCTCGCGCAAACGGGTAACGAGTTCATCGGCAGTCAGGTCAATGTTCACCACCTCGTCGGCCAGTTGCAACACCACGTCGGGTACGCGTTCGCGAATTTCCACACCGGTAATCTGCTGCACGATTTCGTTCAGACTTTCCAGGTGCTGGATATTGACGGCGGAAATGACATTGATGCCGGCCTCCAGCAGGTCGCGCACATCCTGCCAGCGTTTTTCGTTTTTGCTGCCTTCGATGTTGGTGTGCGCCAGTTCATCCACGAGCACCACTTCGGGGTGGCGGGCCAAAATAGCGCCGAGGTCCATCTCCTCCAGTTCCTTGCCTTTGTAAAACAAGGTGCGCCGTGGCATTATGGGCAATCCCTCCAGCATCGCAGCCGTTTCGAGCCGGTTGTGCGTCTCGATGTACCCGACCAGCACATCCACCCCGTTGCGCCGCAACGCGTGCGCTTCCTGCAGCATACGGTATGTTTTGCCTACGCCGGCAGCCATACCCACGTACAGTTTGAACTTGCCCCGCCGGGAACGGCGGATCAGGTCGAGAAACCGCTGCACACTTTGCTCTTTGTCCATGACTCAAAACCAGATGGCCAGGGCAGTTGTCAGCACGGCATTGTTGCCCGACACCGTGCCGCTGTTGTTTACAAAAATGGCGTCCCGGCTTTGCAGCACCTTGCCCTCCACGCGCCAAAGCGCGTTCTCGTGCAATTTCAGGTCGGCATTTATCGAAAATCCAAAGGTCTGGAATCCGTGCTCGGTGTCGGTAAAAATGATGACACCGTTTTTGTCGTGGTAATATTCGACGCGGCCGGCCAGCGCCAGCCGGTCATTTACCTGAAAACGTCCGATCACGATGGGGCAAAACCAAACATTGCCGCTTTCTTCCGGAACCGGGTTTTCCTCCCAGCCAAGATCGAGGCCGGCGGTGAGACCGAAGCGGTCGTTCAGTTGAAAAATGCCGTAAAGGTTGTGAAACAGGCGCATACGCCGGGTGTCGTCGGGCTGGTCGGTACCGATAAAACTGCTGCTGTTGAGCGTCAGCGTTGCCGAGGGCTTGTACGTCACCTGCCAGCCGAAGGAGAGCAGGGAGTTACCTGGAACACGGCGGATACGCTGCCAGCCGTTGAGCACGAGCGCGCTGACGAGCCACTTGTCGTCGGGAGCCGTGTAGGTCAGTTTGGCGCCGGCTTCGTAGTACGGCGTGTTGTCGGCCATTATGCTGCGCGTGAGCGTCCAGCAGTCTTTGCCGATAGCGCTTTCGAAGCCGATATGCGAGCCGAAAATGCCCGCATCGAGCCAGAGGTTGGCGGTTTTGGAGAGCTTCACCCCGGCGTTGGCTTCAAAAACGTTGCGCATGGTGCCCGTTTCGGCAGCGAGGTTGGCGTTGGCGTAGGTGCCGGCCATGAGCGCCAGGTTTCCGCGCAGGCGCGGGGCCTGCATGGAGGCGCGCAGGAAAGCAATGTTCAAGTTGACTTCGTTGTGCCGGTTGTGCGAGTACACGAATCCGGGCCGGTCGCCGTCGTCGGGGTTGCGGGAATCGTAGCCATAGTAGGTTTCGGCATAGCCCGACAAGGCCCAGGTCAGGTCGGTATTATTCGTCTGGGCATGCAGGAAAACGGGGAAGAGAAGGCTGAGCAAGAGTTTGTTTTTCATCGTAATAGTGTTAGTTTGGAGACTTTCCAGGTTTTCAAAACCTGGAAAGTCTGTGCGTCATTTCATGGCGTCCAGTGCCAGATTCAGGCGCAGGACATTGATTTTTTCTTTTCCAAAAATACCGAGCAGTCGCGGTTCGGTATGCTGCCGCACCAGCGCTTCCAGCCGGGAGGCCTCCAGTCCGCGTGCTTTGGCCACCCGCGCCACCTGCACCATAGCCGCCTGCGGCGAAATGTGCGGGTCGAGTCCGCTGCCGGAAGCGGTGACCAGATCGGCCGGCACGTCGGTGCGTCGTACGCCCGGGTTGTGTACCAGAAACGAATCAATCCGGGCCTGCACGGTAGTCAGGTAGTCGGGATTGGTCGGGCCTTTGTTCGATCCGCAGGAGCCTGCGGCATTATAGTCCACCGCCGAGGGCCGCGACCAAAAGTAGCGGTCTTCCGAGAAGACCTGGCCGATATTGGCGTAGTAATATCCGCGCTCGTGGCTGATGCGCGTGCCGAGGCCGCTGGTGGGCAGCACCTGAGCGGCGCCCCAGACGGCCAAGGTATACAATCCTGAAAAAATCACCAGGGTGACTGCCGTCATACGTAGTGCGGGCAGGATATGCGATTTCATGTTATATTGAGTTTGAAATGTAAACTGATTTTATGTGGAGTGTGGTCAGGCGGCCTCCGGTCGTACACACTTAATTATTGTGGTCTGTACTACAAAAGTTTATCTGACCAATACCTGCACGTCTAAAGTATACTCAGGATCAAATCAATAACCTTGATCCCCACAAACGGCGCCACTACGCCCCCCAAACCGTACACAAACAAATTGCGCCGCAACAAGGCGCTTGCGCCCACCGGACGGTAAGGCACACCGCGCAGCGCCAGCGGAATCAGCATCGGAATGATGACGGCATTAAAAATTACCGCCGACAGGATGGCGCTCTCCGGGCTGCTCAGGTGCATAATGTTCAGGGCGTTCAGGCCCGGAATGGCTGCCGCAAACAAAGCCGGCACGATAGCGAAATATTTGGCCACGTCGTTGGCGATACTGAACGTCGTGAGCGTACCGCGGGTCATCAGCAGTTGTTTGCCGATTTCCACCACCTCGATCAGTTTGGTCGGGTCGTTGTCCAGGTCCACCATGTTGCCCGCTTCCTTGGCGGCGGCGGTACCGGAGTTCATGGCCACACCCACGTCGGCCTGCGCCAGCGCCGGGGCGTCGTTGGTGCCGTCGCCCATCATGGCCACGAGTTTGCCGCTGTTTTGCTCAGCGCGGATGTAGGCCAGTTTGTCTTCGGGTTTGGCCTCGGCAATAAAATCATCCACACCCGCCTGCCCGGCGATAAATTTCGCCGTGAGCGGATTATCGCCGGTCACCATTACGGTTTTCACACCCATTTTACGCAGGCGCTCGAAGCGTTCCCGGATACCGGGCTTGATGATGTCCTGCAGTTCGATGACGCCGATAACCTGTTCGTTTTCAGTCACCACCAGCGGCGTGCCGCCGTTGGCGGCAATGTCCTGTACCTGCTGCGTCGTTTCTGCCGGCACCTTGTTGCCGGCGGCTTCCACTATGTTCCGGATGGCGTCGAAGGCGCCTTTGCGCAGGCGCAGGCCGCCCGGCAGATCCACACCGCTGCTGCGGGTTTCGGCGGTGAACGGGATGAATTTCATGGCGCTCTTTTCCGCCAGCATGAATTGCAACTGCTGCTGAGACAGGGTTTTGTCGGCAGAGCCGAGTTCCACGATGGATTTCCCCTCGGGGGTGTCGTCGGCGAGCGAACTGAACACGCATTGCCGCGTGAAGTGCCCGGCATCCACGCCTTGTGCTGGGTAAAAATGCGTGGCCTTGCGGTTGCCGATGGTGATGGTGCCGGTTTTGTCGAGCAGCAGGGTGTCGAGGTCGCCGGCGGTTTCCACGGCTTTGCCCGACTTGGCGATCACATTTGCTCGCAGGGCGCGGTCCATGCCGGCGATGCCGATGGCCGACAGCAAGCCACCGATGGTGGTCGGGATCAGGCAAACAAACAGCGCGATCAGGGCGGCGATGGTGAGCGGCGCTTGCGCGTATCCGGCAAAAGGTGGCAAGGTGATACAAACAATCAGAAAAACCAGGGTGAAGCCAGCCAGCAGGATATTCAGCGCCACCTCGTTGGGGGTCTTTTGCCGGCTGGCGCCTTCCACCAGGGCGATCATCTTGTCGAGAAAACTCGCACCCGGCTCGGTCGTGACAGCCACCACGATGTGGTCGCTCAGCACCTTGGTGCCGCCTGTCACGCTGGATTTGTCGCCGCCCGATTCGCGAATCACCGGAGCGCTTTCGCCGGTGATGGCACTTTCGTCAATGGTGGCGATGCCCTCGATAATCTCGCCGTCGGCAGGGATCAGGTCGCCGGCTTCGCACACGAAGCGGTCGCCTTTTTTCAATTCGCTGGATGACTTCACCGATACGGAACCGTCGGCATTCAGTACCCTGGCCGGGGTTTCCTCTCGGGTTTTCCGCAGACTGGCTGCCTGGGCTTTGCCCCGCGCCTCGGCCAGTGCCTCGGCGAAGTTGGCAAACAACAGCGTGAACAACAGCCACAGGAAAAGGGCAAAATTGTAGCCGAAGGCGCCCTGGGTTTGTTCGCCTGCCAAAATCCAGATGCAAACGCCCAGCATCACCGCCGTGCATATTTCCACGGTAAACATGACCGGATTGCGCACCATCCGGCGTGGATCAAGTTTCAGAAAAGACTCCCGGACGGCTTCCCGGACAAGTGCCGGCGCGAATAGGGGAGTGGATCGTTGACGTTTCATAGTTTTAGAAAGAAAAATGTTCCGCCAGCGGTCCCAGCGCCAGTGCCGGGAAAAACGCCAGAGCGGCAAGAATGAAAATGACGGTGAGGATCAACAAGCCGAACGTGGCCGAGTCCGAACGGAGGGTGCCGGCGCTTTCGGGAATGGTTTTTTTGGCGGCCATCAGCCCGGCAATGGCTACGGGGCCGATGATCGGCAAATACCGCGACAGCAGCAGCACGATACCGGTCGAGATGTTCCAGAACGGGTTGTTGTCGCCCAGACCCTCGAAACCGGAGCCGTTGTTGGCCGAGGCCGAGGTGAACTCGTACAGCATTTCCGAAAAACCGTGGTAGCCGGGGTTGTTCAGCCAGTTGGCCGCGATCGGGTTTCCGGAGGCCGACAACCAGGCGGCTATGGCCGTACCGACGAGGATCAGGAAGGGGTGCAATAGCGCTACCAGCATGGCGATTTTCATTTCCCGCGCTTCCACTTTTTTCCCAAGCAATTCAGGCGTGCGGCCCACCATCAGCCCGCCGATGAACGCCGACAGGATGATGAAAATGTAGAAATTGAGAAAACCTACTCCTACCCCGCCGTACAGGGAGTTGACCATCATGTCGAGCAGTTGCATGGCTCCGCCCAGCGGCGTAAAACTGTCGTGCATGGCGTTCACCGAACCGTTGGAAGTCGCCGTGGTGGAAATAGCCCACAGCGCCGACAGCCCAGCGCCGAAACGCACTTCCTTGCCTTCCATGCTGCCTTCCGTTTGGGCGATACCAAGGCGATCGAGATTCGGGTTGCCCTGGAATTCCGACCAAATCGTGACGCTCAGGATCATCAGGAAACCTGCGCTCATGGTCCAGAAAATCGTGCGGGACAAGCGGCGGTTTTTTAGGTAAAAGCCCAGAGCAAAAACAAAAGCCATGGGGATCAGCAGGATCAGGATGTTCTCGACGGCATTGGTCAGGGTGGTGGGATTTTCGAGCGGGTGCGCCGAGTTGACGCCGAAATAACCGCCGCCATTGGTGCCGGCCTGTTTGATGGCGATCATGGCGGCTGCCGGGCCGCGACTCACCTGAACGGTGTCACCCTGAAGGGCTATTTGGGTGTCTTTCCCTTCGAACAGGTTCATCGGCGTGCCCTCGGCGATCAACACCAGGGCTGCGATGAAACTGACAGGCAGCAGGATGCGGGTACAACTTTTCAGAAAGTACTCGTAAAAGTTGCCCAACTGCGTGGCCGTACGCCGGCGCATGGCGTTGAACACCACGGCGCCCGCCGCCATGCCGGTGCCGGCGCTGACGAACTGGAAAAACATGATCGCGAAAATCTGCGAAAAGTAAGTCAGCCCGCTTTCGCCGGAGTAGTGCTGGAGGTTGCAGTTGACGATGAACGAGGCGGTCGTGTTGAACGCCAGATCGGGGGTCATGGACGGGTTGCCGTCGGGGTTCCAGGGCAGCCATCCCTGGTTCATGAGCACGAACATGGACCAGAAAAACCAGACCACGTTGATCGTGAGGAGTGCGCGCAGGTGATCCTGCCAGGTCATTTCCCGCGAGGGGTCAATACCCGACAAGCGAAAACCTAACCGTTCCAGCGGTCCGAAAACCCGATCGGACCAGTGGCGTTCGCCGGCATACACGGCGGCAATGTATTTGCCGAGCGGCCAGGCCAGTAGCACGGTTGCAGCAAACAGCAGTGCGATGGAGGTGATTTCAAAAATCATGGTTACAAGTGTTAGAATTTTTCCGGTTTGATCAGCACGTACAGCATGTACGCGAAAACCAGCAAGGCGATAAAAAAGAGTACAAGCATGGGTGGTCAGATTTTTTCAAATACATCAATGGATTTGAAGCAGAGGTAGAAGCAAATCAGCCCAAGGGCGAAAACAACGACGGTTAAAAGCATGGTTGAAAGAGTTGGTGGTGAAGTCAGGCCCGGATCATTGGCATGAAAAGCCACGCGCAATTTGTGGCGGAGCCTGATTTTGGGCCGATGCGCACGGTCATGGAGAAAAAGAATTTCATGACGTTCGTTTCCCGGCGAGGTGCCAAGATTCGTTCCGCTTGCAGAAATGCGCGAAGGAAAAAAGTTTCAAAACGCTGATTTCAAGCGCATTGCCAGTGAAAGAAAAGAAAATAGCCCGGGAGCACGCATGTCAAACCTTGCCAAAATGAACGGGTTGTTTTTCATTTTGAAAGGCAGGCCGACTGATCAGTGCATCCCGTACTCTTCCAGTTTGCGGTACAGGGTGCTGATGCCGATACCGAGCAGCCGGGCGGCCTCGGTTTTGTTGCCGCCGGTCTGGTTCAGCGCCTGCCGGATTTGCCGGCTCTCGGCGGCGGCAAGGGAAAAGTCGGAGCCGATGTCGCTGCCGGGATGGGCTTGAAAATCCGAGGGCAAAAACGCCGGTTCCAGGGTATCGCCGTCGCAGAGGATGAGGGCGCGTTCGAGCACGTTACGCAGTTCGCGGATGTTGCCTTTCCAGGGGTAGTTTTGAAGGCGTTCCAGAAAAGCAGCCGACAAAGCGGGCGGGGTGCGGCGGTTCATTTTAAGGGCGAAGATTTGCACAAAATGCCCGGCCAAAGCGGGAATGTCGTCGCGTCGCTCGCGCAGTGGCGGCAGGTGGATGGTGAACACCGAGAGCCGGTAGTACAGGTCCTGGCGGAAATGCCCGGCTTCGCTTTCGGCGAGCAGGTCGCGGTTGGTAGCGGCGATGACCCGCACCTGCACGCGGGTGGGTTTGGTATCGCCCACTTTGAGGAACTCGCCGGTTTCCAGTACACGCAGCAGTTTGGCCTGCAGGTCGGGCGGCATTTCGCCAATCTCGTCAAGGAAAAGGGTGCCGTGGTTGGCTTCTTCAAACAGGCCTTTTTTGTCGCGCACGGCGCCGGTGAAACTGCCGGCCCGGTGGCCGAACAATTCGCTTTCCAGTATTTCCTTGCCCAGCGCGCTGCAATTGACCGCCACGAAAGGCTGCTCCCGGTGCGGTGATGCGTGGTGTATGGCCTGTGCGAACACCTCCTTGCCGGTCCCGGTTTCGCCGGTGAGCAGCACGGTGGCGTCGGTGGGCGCCACGCGGCGGGCCAGTTCCACGGCTTGTTTCAGCGCTCTGGAGTCCCCGATGATGTGTTCGAAGGAAAACTTGTGCCCGACCTGTTTTTCCAGGTGCAGGATGCGTTGCCGGAGCCGGGCTTTTTCCAGTGCCCGGCTCACGAGCGGCAGGATGCGCTCCTGATCGTCGCCTTTGGTCAGGTAGTCGAAGGCGCCGTTTTTGATGGCCTGCACCCCGTCGGGGATGTTGCCGTAGGCGGTCAGGAGGATGACCTCGAC
>CAYMQY010000032.1:3076-26003 GCA_964392655.1 uncultured Saprospiraceae bacterium | reverse complement strand
TCACTAAGGCAAGAGTTAATCTTAGTGAAACTTAGTGTTCTGAGTGGACTTAGTGGTGAACCCCTCTTAATGAGACAACCACACTATTATTCCTGAGTGGTATGCTGAATTTTACTGCGCATCCCACCACAGGCGCGTCCGGAAGTTGTTCGGGCCTTGTGTACCTACCGCCGTGCTAAAGTTTTCGGCGTTCAAGGTAGCCTCCTCCGACGGGTAGATCAGGCGCAACGGCACGACATCCTCCGGTTTAATTGCCGGGTTACTGAAAGCAGAGGAACCGGCAGGCTTGCGAAGCACGCCAAAGTCGAGTCGGCGCCATTCGCTCCAGCCCTGAACACCCTGGTTGTAGAGAGCGATCCATTTTTGGAAACCTATGATCTGCTTCCAGGTCGCGCCGGCGGTTTTGAGCGCATCGTAGTCCACGCCCGGCTGTGCCAGATAATTGTCAATTTCCGAAGAAAGCAACGAACCTCCGCTCCAGAATTCCATGGACGCGCGTACGCCTTCCGAATAGTGCGTTTTGGCATCGCCGCCTAAAGAGAGCGAAGGCCAGCGTTCCATTGCCTCGGCAAGGATGAAGCGCGATTCGGCGGCATCGAACAGCATGGCCGGGAAGTCGGGTTCCAGAATCAGGGCGCTGCGCTGCGATACATCGGCCAGGGTTGTCACGGCAGCCTGAGCATCGGTCATGCCGTAGCGTTCGCCGATGAACTGGCCGGAAGCCGTTGCCGGCGCGTAGAAGTACCCGACGCGCGGATCGTTCAGAGCGAGCAGGGTATCCACCATGGTGTTGCTGGACGCGAAGTCCTTGCGCGACAGGTAATCTTCGTAAATCGGGTTGGCGTTCGGCAACGAGCCGAGGTAGTGGAACGCGGCATTGTCGCCATTGTCGAGAATTACTCCGGATTGGTATGCCTGCTGAATAGCATCTTTGGCAGCGGCATCTTCCTTGTCGGCCATGCGCATGGCTACGCGCATTTTGAGCGAGTTGGCAAATTTTTTCCACTGGGTCATGTCGCCGTAGTACACCTGGTCACCCTTCGGACCCGCGTTGCTTTCCCGAATCAGGCTGATAGCCGTGTTGAGTGTTTCCAGCATGCCCAGATAAATGGTGCGCTGATCGTCGTATCTCGGGTAGGCAATCGCCTGGCCTTTCAGTGCCTCCGTGTACGGTACCATACCCCAGGTATCGGTGATGATCTGGAAGGCAAAGGTTTGCAGGATGAGCGCCACCGCTTTCTGGTTGTTCAGATCGCCGTTGAATTCGGCTTCTGCCGGCGATTTTTCAATGGTGGAAAGAATGGTTTGCAGATCCTGAAGACCCGTGTTGTAATGCAGGCGCCAGTACGGGTCGGCAATACGCGAACGCAGCGAACTGGTGGTATACCGGCTTTCGTCGGTGTAGGAGTTGGAAGCCCAATACTGAGCCATCTGCATGCCGAAGCGTCCGCTGAACCACTCGTCGTAGGTGTTGTCGCAGATATACTTCTGTGCGGAAGTAAGCAGGAATGCTGTGGATGCTTTCGGCGGGTTGTTCGGGCTGGTGTTGATTTCCTCGAAATCCTTGGTGCAAGCCGCCACAAGCAGCACAAGCGCCAAGCCGAATAATTTAATATTTCGCATAATGGTTGTTGTTTAATTGTTGAAAAAACGGGTTTTCATCCTAGAAATTGAGGGTAACGTTGAAGCCGATCGAACGCTCGGTGGGCAACTGGCCGCCTTCCGAACCCTGAATATTGCCGGAGCTAAGTGCGGCTTCAGGATCAATATTCGGGATGTTTTTGTACAAAATAGCCAGGTTGCGACCGATGAGCGAAATGGATGCGCCCTGCACGATCCGGGAATTTTTCAGCCACTTGCGCGGCAGCGTCCACGTGAGGCGGGCCTCCCGGAACTTGATAAAACTGGCGTCGTACAAGTCGGCGGCAGCAATCACATAGCCCTGATTGGCAAAGAAGTGGTCAACTGCGCTAATGTTCGACTGGTTGGGTTTGCCCGACATGTCTTCGCCGTTGATGATGGTGCCTTCTTCGTATACACCCGGCACGATAGTACCGTTTTCGCGAATGCCGTTGGCCACCGTTTCCTCCAGCAGGCCGGAGTATTTGCCCCACTGATTGGACAAGGAGAACAGTTTGCCACCGCTCTGGTAGTCGAACAAAAGGCCCAAAGACAAACCTTTGTAGGTGAGCGAGGTGCTGATACCGCCCGTAAAGTCGGCCAAAACGGAGCCAAGCGGTACGGTCTCGGCCGTCGGAATGTAAAAGCCGTCGGCGTCCACCAATTTGTTGCCGTTGTCGTCGTAGGTAAAATCGGTACCCACGATAACGCCCATGGGCTGGCCTTCGCGCGCCTGAATGCTCACCGAGAAGGGGAAGGTGGACAAACGAATGGAGGAAACCCCGTCAATGAGGTCTTCTACCCGGTTCGTATTTTTGGCAAAATTGACACCGACGCTCCATTCAAGGTTGGTCGTGCGAACCGGAACCACCGACAAGGCCAACTCGATGCCTTTGTTGCTGATGGTGCCCACGTTCAAAATACGCGAGGTATAACCCGTTGTGCTGGATTGGTCCACTCGTGCGATTTGATCCTTGGTTTCGCTGTTGTAGTACGTAGCGTCGAGCGTTACGCGGTCTTTCCACAGGCGGAATTCACCGCCAATTTCCCACGACGTCGTATTCTCGGGTTTCAGGTTCGGGTTGTTGATGACGTTCGCCGTGGTGATCATCGGGTTGCTGCCGAAGTTGGGGCGTGCGTCGTACACCGGGTCAGCGATGCGATACGGTTCGGTGTCGTTGCCTACCTGTGCCCAGCTCAGGCGAAGTTTTGCGTACGACAAGGTGCTGGTCAGGTTGTCGGGCAAAATTTCCGAGAGGATAAAACTACCGGCCACAGAGGGATAGAAGTAGGAGTTGTTGCCGGAGGGCAGCGTGGAGGACCAGTCGTTACGACCGGTTACGTCCAGATAGAACAGACCATTGAAGCCCAGCGAAGCCGAACCGAACACCGAGTTGATCCGCTTTTGCGTAGTTTCGTCCGTAACCAACAGTGCGCCGGTGGAGTTTTGCAGGTTGTAGAAACCCGGAGTACCCAGGCCGCCCTGCGTGCTGTTGAAGTTGCGGGTGATCTTGCGGTCCATGCGGTTGCCGCCGACGAAAGCCTCAATGGAGATTTTGTTGGTCAGGTTCCCTTTTGCCCGCAGGATCAGGTCGAAGTTGTTTTCGTTGACGGTGTAGATGTCCTTGCTGAATTTGGACACGTCAATACTGCCAACGGCAATGCGCTCGTAACGCTGCTCGGTGTAGAAATCGCTCATGCCGCGACCGGTGAGCGACAGCCAGTCGGTAAACTTGACCGTGATGCCGGCATTTCCGTAGAAGCGGTCGCGCTGGTCGTTCTGGGCGCGCTCATAAGCCCACCAGTACGGGTTGTCCCAGTAGAGCGGGAACCCGTCGTCGGCACTCGTGCGGTTCCAGGAACGCTGTACGGTTGGGTCGTTCGGGTCTTTGTAAAACTTCAGATCGTCAATGTTCAACTGGCGCTGGAACCACTGGTTGAAGTTGGAACCTGTGCTGTTGTAACCGGTAGCGCCGCGTCCGCGGCCTTTGTTTTGGGTGTAGTTGATGCCGACATTGATGGACAGGTAATCTGTCGCCTCCAGACCGGCGTTCAGTCCTACAGAATTGCGCTTCAATTGAGCGTTCGGAATCGTGCCTTTCTGGTACAGGTTCGTGTAAGACGCCCGGAAGTAGCCTTTTTCGTTGCTACCGCTGAACGACACATTGTTGTTCGACAAGAAACCTGAATCGTAGTAATTCTTGATGTTATCCGGCTGTGCCGACCAGCCGATCGAACGACCGAAATTGTCGGCGTCATAGGCGTCCCAGCTGTTCCAGGGGCGGTAGAAAATCGCGCCGTTGTTGTAGGCGCTCAGGTCGCCGAACGTAACGCCGTTTGCTGCGGCAAACTCATCCAGATACGATTTTGGTGTATTGCTGAAAGCCGGCCCCCAGGAACCGTCGTAGGAGTAGTCCGGTATCAGGTCAAACGACGAGAAGGTATTCCCGCTATCGTCGGTGTACGAAGTTTTGTAATAGCCGGAGTTGTCGTTGTACCCGCGAGGAGTCAGGGTGAGCGATGCCGGGCCGCCGCCATAACTGTTTTGGTAGTCGGGCAAAAAGGCCACGTTGTTGAAAAAGTTGTCGGAACTGAAGGTCACGCCGATGGGCTGTTTCTTGCCCTTGCCTTTTTTGGTCGTGATCACGATCACCCCGTTGGCTGCACGTGAGCCGTAAAGGGCTGCAGCCGAGGCGCCTTTCAGCACCGAAATGGACTCTACGTCGTCGGGATTGATGTCCTGTGCCGCATTGCCATAGTCGAAACCGAGTGCACCGCGGGCCTGGTCGGCCGTCGTGAAGTTGGAGTTGTCGAACGGTACACCGTCCACCACAAACAGGGGCTGGTTTTGCTCCTGAATGGAGCGGGCACCGCGCAGGATGATCCGCGTGGAGCCGCCGAGGTTGCTGCTCGACGTGATCTGGGCACCTGCAATTTTACCCGAAAGTGCCGATACGATATTGGTGCTGCGCGCCTGCACGAGTTTGTCACCGTCGACGGCTTGCAATGCGTAGCCTAATGATTTTTGCTCGCGCGACACGCCCAGAGCGGTCACGACGGTTTCGCCGAGTTCCACACCGCCTGCCAGCACGATGTCCACCACATTGGATGCGCCGAGGGTGACTTCTTCGGTTTTGTAACCGGTGTACCGGAAAACCAGCACATCGGCACCGGCAGGTACATCTACACGGTACTTGCCTTGTTCGTCGGTGCGGGCGCCGGCAGCAGCACCTTTGACGGAAACTGTTGCGCCGATCAGCGCTTCCCCGTCGTCGCCCTTGACTGTACCGGTGACGGTGCGTTGGGCATAGGTCAGGCCTACGAAGGCCGCCATCAACCATAAGGTTGTTAGTAATCGCTTCATACAGAAAAAAGATTTAGTTAATGAATAGAAAGGATGATTATGCAAGAAAGGTAATCAAATGGAGAAGAAAGGGCTGCCCGATAAGGCAGGTTAGAATTTGGATAAAAAGGCTTGGAAGCCGAACAATGTCCTTTCGGGACAGCGGCAAATGTATGTAAAAAACAATCTCAAAACTCCGTAGCAAAACTTTTTCTAACCGGCCAATTAGCCTCAGCCCTGCATCAGTTGCCGTTTGTACATCCGAATCACATTGGCCAGCCCGTAGTACAGCGCATCGGAAATAAGCGCATGTCCGATACTGACCTCCAGCAGACCAGGGCAATGTTCCTGAAAATACCGCAGGTTGTCGAGATTGAGATCATGCCCGGCATTCAGCCCGATACCGAGTGCATTCGCAGCGCGGACCGCTTCCGAGTACGGAGCAACAGCCCGGGCGGGATCTTCGGAAAAATCGTGCGCATACGGCCCGGTGTACAACTCCACGCGGTCGGCTCCCACGGCTTTGGCGCCCTCCACCATGCGCGGATCGGGGTCCACAAAAAGCGAAACCCGAATGTTTTTTGCCTGCAGGCGGGCCGTCACTTCTTGCAGAAAACCGGCATGGCGCAGGGTGTCCCAGCCGTGGTCGCTGGTGAGCTGGTCGGTAGCGTCGGGCACCAGGGTACACTGGTGGGGCGGGTTGGCCAGCACAAGTTCCAAAAAATCCGGCGTCGGGTTGCCTTCGATGTTAAACTCCGTGGTCACCACCGCCCGCAGCGCCGGAATATCGGCAAACCGGACATGCCGTTGGTCGGGCCGTGGGTGAACGGTAATGCCTTCGGCGCCGAAAGCCTCGCAGTCGCGGGCCACTTGTACCAGGTCGGGCAAATTACTACCCCGCGAATTGCGCAGCAGGGCCACTTTGTTGATGTTGACGGAAAGTCGGGTCATGTGCAGAGTGTTGATTGGTTGATTGGTTACTTTTGGCGCGAAATTATACTTGCTTCTCAACCTGTTCACTTTAAAATTGCAATCGTTGTCCAACCAACCAGTCAACCAGTCAACCAGTCAACCAATCGACCAGTCAACCGACCACCCGGTCTGGTTGATTCTCGCGGGTATGTTCATGGCCAGTATTTTGTTGACCATGATCGGCGGCGGCGTGTTCCAGATGCTGGCAATGACGCTGGGCTGGGACAGTTCGCTTATGTCCGGCATGCTGGCGCCCGACGCTCCGTCTGCCGAGCGCTGGCAGATGCGCCTGATGTTGGCCATAGGACATCTTTGTTCGTTTGTGCTGGCCGGCTGGGTGGTGGTGCGTTTTTTTTATCCGCCAAACGGCCGTGCGCTGGCGTATTTGCGCGCCAACCGCCTACCTGACCTGCGCCTGGTATTTGCCGGCATTTTTCTGCTGCTGGCATCCATCCCGCTGGTGTTGTTTTTGTACAACATCAATCAGGCGCTGCCGCTGCCCGATTCGCTCCGGCTGTTGGAAGAACAAACCACCGACACCATCAAGGCCCTGCTTCAGATGGACAATGGCCTCGAACTGCTGGCCAATCTGACCCTCATCGCCCTGTTGCCGGCCATCGGCGAAGAGCTGGTGTTCCGGGGAGTGGTGCAGCAACAATTGCAGCGCCGCATTGCATCGCCCTGGCTGGCTATTGTGCTGGCATCGGCAATTTTCAGTTTTATCCATTTTCAATTCGAGGGTTTTTTGCCGCGTATGTTACTCGGCATACTTTTGGGCTGGCTTTACTGGCGCTGCCAAAACCTGTGGGTGCCCGCTGCAGCACACTTCGTGAACAACGCCGCCCAGGTCGTCGGCCAGTTTCTGTACAGCCGGGAAATTTCCACACTCGACCTGGAACAGGACATCGAAATGCCCTGGCCGGCAGCAGCAGGTTCGGCGCTGCTGGTGCTTGGTATTATGTACCTGATCCATACCCGCATTCATCGTTTATCATTTATCATTCATCATTCAAAAAAGTGAGTCAATTACTTGGTATCGGTTCTCGTGTAAAGCACCCCGCGTACGGCGACGGGGTCATCGTCCGCCTGCATGTAGCGGCGTACGAAGTGTGTTTTATTCAGTTCGGCCTGAAAATGGTCGGCAAGGATTATTCCGCCTGGCAGGTCGTGGAGGCTTTGCCCGTAGAAGAGTCGGTTTCATTCACCGAAGCCGAGCAGGCGCTGGCACGTATCCTGCGCTCCTGGGCAGGCCAGAGCCTGGAAGTGGTGCCCCTCGGCGACCGTTGGGTGCGGGGCAAGATGGTGCTGCAAGCCGACGGTGTTCAGCCCAAGGAAGTGCCCATTGACACGTTTTTCCACAAAATCGTGATGATGCGCGACCGCCTGCGCGTGCTCGAACAGCAAATAAATGCGCACAAAAAATTGGACGACGAAGACAAGGTGAACCTCCAGCAGTACATCACCCGCTGCTACGGAAGCATGACCACGTTCAACCTCCTGTTCAAAAACAAGGAGGACTATTTTGTTGGGGACAGTTCGAAAGACTAACCTCCAAGTCCTGAAAGGGCGCCATACGCCAACACAGGGTGCAGCCCTGCGTGCGTGCGTTCAGAGCGAGCACGCAGAAAAACCTCAGTGCAACGCTTCAGCCCTGCGTTGACATTCGTCGGCTTTGGCGATATTGCCCATAGCCCGGTACGCGACGCTCAGGTTACGCCACGCGGTCTGGTTATTCGGTTCCATCGCCACAGTTTTTTCAAAATACGGAATGGCTTTTTCATTCTGCCCCAGCATCCCGTAGGCGGTACCGAGGTCGAGATAAGTGCTCGCATCGCTCATGCCATATTCCACGGCTTTTTCCAGCAGTTCGACGGCTTTGGGGATGTTGTTGTTTTGCTTGCCCTCCTCGCGGCCCCAGGCGAGGTATGTGCGCCCGATATTGATGCGGGCGATACCGTAATTCGGCGCCTCGTCAAGCGCTTTTTGGTACTGCGCAATAGCCTCGGCATAATGGTTCCGGGCAATGGCGGCGTTGCCGAGGTTCAGGTACGACACCGGGTTGGGTCGGATGGCGATGGCCTCCCGGCTATGCCGTTCGATTTGTGTCAGCAGTTCGTTTTTTTCCGTTTCCGAAAGATTTTTTTCCGAGTTGAACCGCGCGTACAGTTCGCTGCCCATGCCGTTGTGCAGGCGCACGCTGTTGGGCGCTTTGGCGCTGTCGGCAGTAAAAAGCGTCAGGTTGTCGCGCCAATCGGCATTCCGGGAAACGGTGAGCACGCCGAAAAGCACCGCTACCCCGATCAGGATGCCCGCACCGGCGCCGATTGTTTTCGCCTGCGGCAACTCGGAATTGTCTGCCGGCCGACCCGAATCGAAACCCGTAACCCGCCACACCAACCACGCGGCCCCAAGGCAAAACCACACCGAAGGCGCGTACATCAGCCGCTCGCCGAACAGGGTACCGATGACCAAAGGCATCTGGCTGTACAAGGCCACACCACACAAAAATGCCGCTGCGCAAAACGCCGCAAACTGCCGCTGCGGCAATCCGCGAACAGCCAACTGAATCAATGCGCCGATTAGCGCCAGCCCGGCCGTCGCTTGCCACGTGCTCCAGTCTGCCACCGACAAGTGCCGGAACGAGTAGTCGCTCAGCAATGGGCTTGGAACAAGCAGCAACTGGAAGTATCGCCACAGCACCATGAATCCCGTGGCGAGGTGTTCGCCCATTCCCGAGGCGGCCACAATCGGGTTGTCCATTTCACTGACGGTAAACTTGTCGGTCGTTTTACTCAGCACGGCAGCGCGAATCAGCAGGAATAGAATGGCCGGCAGCGCAAACAGTACTGCATGGCCGATGCTTTGGCGTGCCGTTTTTTTGAAAAAAAACCAGCCTGCCAGCGGGAAAACCGGAAGCAAAACAATGGCGCTTTCCTTGGACAACAGCGCCAGAAAATAACTGCCGAGCGCCGCACCCAACCATCGGGCCGACGGCGTTTCCAGCCAGCGCGCCCAGGCGTACAGCGCCAGCACGCCGAAAAACAGGTTCAGAATTTCGTCGCGGCTTTTGATGTTGGCCACCACTTCGGTGTGCAGCGGATGCGCGGCAAACAGCAGTGCCGCTCCGGCGGCCAACAGCCAATGGTGCCCGGCCAGCAGATGTTTCAGGGCAAAAAACAGCAGCGCTACGGTGAGCGCGTACCAGAGCACGTTCATCAGGTGGCCGATAAACGGATTGCCCGGTGCAAGGCTCCACTCCACGGCAAAAGTGACCAACGACAGCGGCCGGTACAGCAAAGCCGAAGCGCCGGCGCCTTCCGTGCCCGCCCGGTAGTGTTGTCCGAACAGTTCCGGGATGCCGGATATGCCTTTTTGTACCAACTCGTTTTTGCCGATCGCCAGCGGATCGTCCAGCACATACTGGTGCCCGAGGGTGTTGGCATACAGCAAAAAAGCGAACGCCGCCAGGCCCAGACCGATCCACAGGAATCGCTTTGTGGTGGCCGTTGCCGGATGCTGTTCCTGCGCAGCTGCGGCAACGCGTTTCGGTGGCGGGGTCGGTCGGTCGCGTTTTTTCGACATGGTTATTGTTTTTTCAAAACCGCGCGCTGGAACACGCTGAACGGAAATGTTTTCACTTCCGGAATGGCCTCGCCGTTGTGCGTGCCGTTGCCGGTAGTGCTCACGGCGGTTTCCATGCCTGAACACACTTCGAAGATTATGTCATCGCCCTGTTTTTCGTAAGTACACAGGATGCGGCTGTTTTGCACCGTAAACCAGCACAGCAGTTTGGGGCCGTACAGGTAACTTTCCATGGCGATGCCGTTTTTCTCGTCCACTTTCCACTGGCCGAACTGCGGCGCCACGGGTACCAGTTCGTATGGCCGCCAGTCTTGGTCTTTGGAGCCGTACACCAACCCGAAGGTGTAGCGCCCGGTGGTGGAGGTGTCAATCGGGTGGATTTCGATCCACATAGGCACGGATTGTACCTTGCCGGAACCATTGAAAATATCGAGCGTGCCGTGCCAGGTGCCCGACCAGCCAGCGGGAAAGTCTGCACTTCCGGCATTTTGGGCCTGCCCCCCCGCAGGGACAAGCAGGAGAATAAATCCGCACAACGCCAATAATTTCTGCATAAGCAATGATCTTTAGCCCGCAAAAGTATCAATACTTGTTTGGCAAAACACCCGCGAATTATGAAACTTCCTTCCCTGTCGTTCCTCGCCCAGGCATTTCTGGACACCTGCGCCCGGTTTCCTTCCACCCTGCTTTGCGCCTTCACCGGCACGTTCAGCGTAATGGCTGCACTCGAGCACGACGGCGGCGATAATTACATCAAAATCTGGATCATGGCACAGCTCGGGCTGGCGCTTTGCACGGGCCTTACGGTCTGGGCAGAGTCGAGGGGCTGGAGTCTGTGGCGGAACTGGAGTGTGCAGGCGGTCGGGCTGGCGTACCTCGTGGCGTATTATTTTGTTTTCGACATGGACAGCCACGCGCTGGAAGGGGTTGACCTGCCGCGCTACTTCGGGCTGCTGTTTGCGGCGCACCTGTTTGTAGCGGTTGCGCCCTTTCTCAACCGCTTGCCGGTGGCTGATTTTTGGGAATACAACAAGCAGTTGTTTGCCAATTTCATCATCGGACTGGTGTATGCCTACATCCTGCACAGTGGACTCTCGCTGGCCTTGCTGGCCGTGAACGAGTTGTTCAACCTCGATATCAGCGGGAAAATGTACATCCATTTGTTTGCCTTGCTGACCGGTGTGTTTCAGACCACCTTCTTCCTCTACCACTTTCCCGCAAGGTTTCAGTTTGAGGAGAAGGAACGCAGCTACAATGTGGTGTTCAAAAACCTGTGTCAGTACATCCTCATCCCCATCGTGGGGCTGTATTTTTTGATTTTGTATGCCTATTCGATCAAAATTCTTGTCACCTGGAACCTGCCGCATGGCTGGGTATCGGCGCTGGTGCTGGGTTTTTCGGTGGCGGGAATTTTCACCTATCTGATCAACTACCTGCTGCCGGAGTATTCCGACAGCAAGATCGTGCAAGCCTACCGCAAGTGGTTCTGGTGGGTGCTGTTGCCGATGGCCGGGCTGTTGTTTGTGGCTATCGGTCGGCGTATTTCCGACTACGGTATCACCCCGGAACGCTATTTCGTGGCCCATGCGGGCGTATGGCTTTTGGTCATGTGCGGGTATTTTTTGTGGTCAAAAACCGACAACATCAAGTTCATTCCCGTCTCACTGGGGCTTTTTGTACTGGTGGCCGCTATTGGTCCGCTAAGCGCATTCAAGGTATCGGAGCGCAACCAGACGGCTATTTTGCGCAGCCTGCTTGAAAAAAACGGGCGGTTTGAAGGCGGCGTACTCAAGGCCGGCGAAAAGGCTGTGCTTAAGGAAGACGCCGACCGCATCCACTCCTGCCTGTTGTTGCTGAGCAAGCACGATGCGCTCGACCGGATTGCATCCTGGTTCCCGGTGCCCATCCGGACGATCACCACCGACACAACGAAAAACGGCTACTACACCCGGGCGACGGACATTGCCCGCTGGCTCAAGGCGGCCCCGGAAGGGCTGGCGACAGATGGACAACTCGCGATGGTTTCCGTGTACCTGCAACAGCCCAAACCGCAGCGTGGCATTATCGCCGGCTACCGCACATTTTACCGGATTGAACTGCACGAGGGCGGCGACGTGATCAACCGTCCTGCCGGTCATTCGGCGGTTTTTTCACCTGACGGCAAGGCGCTGCTGCTTCTTGGTGCCGGTGGGAAAACAACCACCGACTCCATCCCGCTCGAACCGGCCATGCGTAGCTGGACAACTGCCGCCGGCAGCAACGATTATTTTGCCATGCCCGATAGCGCGGCGATACTGGAACTGCGCGGCAGGAAATCGGTGGCACGGTTGTATGTTTCGCAAGCCCGGTTCGATAAAAAAGAAATGCGCATGCAAAGCCTGAACGGCATCCTGTTTGCGAAATAATGTCTGGTTGTCGCGGGAAAAAATAATTCAGCGCTTGGCTTTTCCGGCACAATGGCCTACCTTCGCACCCGCTTTTAGCAAACGTTCATTTATTTCTACACAAGTATCTGAAAATGAGACATTACGAAGTCACCTTCATCGTAGATCCAGTGCTGTCGGGCGATGAAGTCAAATCGACAGCAGACCACATCCTGAACGAATTGAAAAATTTCGGCGCCACCATCGTGGCTGTGGATGAAATGGGGCTTAAGCAATTGGCCTATCCGATCAACCGGCGTTCCAGCGGTGTTTATTACTGCGTGGAGTTCGGTTGCATGGAAGCCGAATGGCTTGTCAAGTTCGAACTTGGCCTCAAGCGCAACGAAAAGTTGCTGCGTTTCCTCACCGTCAAACTCGACAAGTACGGCATCAAGTACAACGACGACAAGCGCAACGGCCGAATCGGCAAGCGCGGCAAGAAAAGTCAGCCCGCCGCCGCTCCGGAAACTGTCGTTGCAGCACCTGCTGTGGTAGACCTTGATGCCGCCGAAGTCGAAGTAACCGCCGAGGCGTAACAACCCCGACCAAAACCACCTATTCGTTCACTTTCCAATTTTACAACAATATGGCTGCTTCGAGAGAAGACGTAAAATT
This sequence comes from uncultured Saprospiraceae bacterium, assembly GCA_964392655.1. Taxonomy (GTDB): domain Bacteria; phylum Bacteroidota; class Bacteroidia; order Chitinophagales; family Saprospiraceae; genus M3007. Next base: position 13,448 of record CAYMQY010000032.1, on the reverse strand, counting down.
TCTCAGCAATCCGAAAATCGGGCTGAATCAGAGAAAATACTGCCGTTTCCGCAAATTCGGCATCAAGTACATTGATTACAAAGACCCCGATTTCCTCATTCAGTTCATCAACGAACAAGGCAAACTGCTGCCCCGCCGCATCACCGGCAACAGCCTCAAGTACCAGCGCCGCGTGGCTACCGCCGTCAAACGCGCCCGCCATCTGGGTATGCTGCCGTTCGTGGGCGACCTGCTCAAGTAAATTGTACTGCGGCATTCCGGCATTTCGCCGGACGCCGTCAATTTCATCAATCAAAAATTTTCAAAACGAGATGGATATCATTCTCCTCGAACATATCGAAAAAGTAGGCGCCAAGCACGATATCGTCAAAGTCAAAGACGGTTATGGCCGCAACTACCTCATCCCGCGCGGGCTGGCCATCGTGGCCAACAAAGCCAACAAGGCGCGGCTGGAAGGACTGAAAAAACAGTCCGACAAAAAAGAAGCCGCCATGGTGGGCACGTACAAAGAGTACGCCGCCAAACTGGCAGCCAAAGCGCTCAAAATTGTGGCGAAAGCCGGCGAAAGTGGCCGCCTGTTCGGCTCCGTAACCGCCCAGCACCTCGTGGACGCTATCCGCGAGCAGGTCGGTATCACCGTCGAAAAACGTCTTTTGGAAATGCCGGAGGAAGTAAAAGAACTCGGCAGCTACGAAGCGCAGGTCAAATTCCACCCGGAAGTGATCGCTACCGTCAAATTCAATGTGGTCTCGGAGGGTGCCGAAGATACCGATGGCAACGGCGGTAACGACACGGGTGATACGCGTCAGGAGCCGGTGGACATGGAGGCGGAATAAGCGTTTGCGCTCACCATAGATTAAAAAGTGTCATAGAGGCTCACAGAGTTTTAGAGGGCACAGCGTTTTTTTGTCATTCCGCAGGAATCCGTTCCTCGAATAATCGGCAAAAAACTCTGTGCGTGCTAAAACTTTGTGAGCCTCTTTAGTTTCCCGCTCTACGGGCGTTCCACATCCGTCTTCGCGTTCTTCAAATTTTTGTTCAGGAAATTGGTCATCAGCCCGTACAGGTGCAGTTTGGCGTTGCCGCCGCTGATACCGTGGTCGAGGTTGGGGTAAAACATGGAATCGAAAGGCTTGCCGGCAGCGATGAGCCGGTTGGTCATTTCGGCGCTGTGCTGGAAGTGCACGTTGTCGTCGGCCAGACCGTGTACGAGCAGGTACTTGCCTCCGAGTTTGTCGGCAAAATTGACGGGCGCATTTTCGGCGTAGCCGTCCGGGTTTTCCTCCTCGGTGCGCATATAGCGCTCGGTGTAGGCGCTGTCGTACCATTTCCAGTGGGTCACCGGCGCCACGGCGATGCCGGCGGAAAACACTTCGCCGCCCTTGAGCATGCACAATGACGACATGTAGCCGCCGTAACTCCAGCCGAAAATGCCCACGCGTTTGGCGTCCACGTATGGCAGGCTGCCAAGGTATTTGGCCGCCGCGATCTGGTCTTCGGTTTCGTACTTACCCAGGTTCAGGTAGGTCATTTTTTTAAACTCCTCGCCGCGTGCGCCGGTGCCGCGGTTGTCCACGCAAGCCACCACATATCCCTGCTGTGCCAGCATCTGGAACCACCAGTAGTTGGCGCCTTTCCAGGCATCCGTCACCTGCTGACTGCCCGGCCCGCCGTACACGTACATGAGCACAGGCAGTTTTTTGCCCTGGAATTCCGGCGCCGTGGGGCGGATCATCCAGCCGTTGAGCGTGCCGTTCCAGGGTTTGCCAGAAGGGCTGGAAGCATCCTTGACGGGCACCTGGAAAAACTCTACGGGCAAGGCGCCATACTCGGTCTGGCGAGTGCGCAAACCCTCGTTTTGTTCGATCGAACGAACCGGTTTGCCTGCGCGGTCGCACACGGTGTACTGCGGCGGGGTGTTGATGCCGGACCAGGTGTCCACAAAATAATCGAACGTGCGGCTGAACTGGGCGCTGTGTGTGCCGGCGCTTTTGCTCAGTTGGCGTTGGCCTTTGCCGTTCAGTTTCACGGTATAAATTTCGCGCTGCATCGGGTTTTCGGCGGCAGCCTGAAAAAACACAAGGCCGTTCTTTTCGTCCACGCCGTAAAAACCGGTCACGTCCCAATCGCCTTTCGTGAGGGAAGCCACCTGCTTTCCGGTTTTGTCGTGCAGGTACAGGTGGTTGTAGCCGCTTTTTTCACTTTGCCATACAAAGCTGCCGTCGGCCAGAAACTCCGGCTCATGCAGGTCGAGGTAGTAGCGGCTGATTTCATCAAGCAACACCGTGCAGGCGCCGGTGGCGGGGCTTACTGCAAACAGGCGCAGGTGGTTTTGGTGGCGGTTGAGGTGGGTGACACAGAGTTGGCCGCCGGGCGTCCAGCCGATACGCGGGAGGTAGTCGTCGAAATCGCCCCGCTCGGGGAGTTGTGCAGCGAGCGTTTTGGCGGAAGCCAGATCGAATATGTGGGCTGTGACTACGGAATTGCGCGCGCCTACTTTGGGGTACTTGAAGGTCACGGGTTCGGGGTAGTCGCCGCCGCGGTACATGTCCATGGTGAATTCGGGTACCTGCCGTTCGTCGAAGCGCAGGTAGGCGATTTTGCTGCCGTCGGGACTCCACTCGAAGGCGCGTACGAGTTCGAATTCCTCCTCGTACACCCAGTCGGATGTGCCGTTGATGATGGCGTTGGGTTGGCCGTCGGTGCTTAAGCGGGTAGTTTTTCCGGAGCTCAGGTCTTTCACATACAGGTCGTTGTCCACGCTGTACGCTACTTTTTTCCCGTCGGGCGAGAAGGTGGCGCAACGCTGTTTGGGGCCGTCATGCAGTTGGGTGAGCGCCTGCGTTTTCCGGTCGTACACGAAATAGTCGGCACGTGTGCTCCAGCGGTATATTTTTTCTTCGTTGGCGACGAGCAGGATTTTGTCCTCGTCGGGGCTGAAGGCATAGCCGGAAAATGCGGGCAGGGCCTGGGTGGTCGCATTGGGGTCGAGCAGGGTGCCCGATTTTTCGCCTGTGCGCAGGTCGTATTGCTCAATGGCGCCTGCGCGCAGAGCGGTGTAGTGTACCCCGTCGTTCTGGAACCGGAAACCCGGCACGCGCCGGGCATCGAAAGTGCCGGCACTCCAGATGTCTTCGAGGGTGATCGGTTTTTGGGCGGCAGGGTTTGCGGGAAAGGCTAACCACAGGGTGACGGCGAGCAGCAGCAGGCGGGAAACGAGGGTATGCATCGGCAGAAAATTTTAACGGGCGAAAGTACGGGACATGCGGGGGATAACTACCCCCTACAATCCCGCCACACACACATACTTGATCTCCAGAAACTCCTCAATGCCGTACTTCGAGCCTTCGCGCCCAATGCCGCTTTGTTTCATGCCGCCGAACGGTGCGATGGCCGTGCCGAGGATGCCGGTGTTCACGCCTACCATGCCGTATTCCAGCGCGTCGGCTACGCGGAAAATGCGGCCCACGTCGCGGCCGTAAAAATAGGCGGCCAGACCGTACTGGGTGTTGTTGGCCAGGTGCACCACCTCGGCTTCGGTGTCGAAGCGGGCAATGGGCGCGATGGGGCCGAAAATTTCCTCCTGCAGGATGTCCATACCGGTTTGTACGCCCGCGATGACGGTGGGTTCGAAAAACGTGCCCTCCAGTGCGCGTCCGCCGGTCAGCACCTCGGCGCCTTTTTGCACGGCGTCGCCGAGCAGGCGCTCCACTTTATCCAGCGCCCGCGCGTTGATGAGCGGTCCGATGCTCACCCCGTGCTCCGTGCCGGCGCCGACTTTCTGTTTCTGCACTGCGGCGGTGAATTTTTCCACAAACCGGTCGTAGATGCCGCTTTGCACGTACAGCCGGTTGGCGCACACGCAGGTCTGGCCTGCATTGCGGAATTTGGCGCCGACGGCGCCGTCCACAGCCGCATCAAGGTCGGCGTCGTCGAACACGATGAACGGCGCGTTGCCGCCCAGTTCGAGCGAGATTTTTTTAACCGTGTCGGCGCACTGGCGCATGAGCAATTTGCCCACAGCCGTGCTGCCGGTGAAGGAGAGTTTGCGCACCACAGGGCTTTTCGTCAGTTCCTGCCCGATAGCGGCGGCGTCGAGGCCGGTCACGATGTTCAGCACGCCCGGCGGAAATCCGGCGCGTTCGGCCAGTTCGGCCAAAGCCAGTGCCGACAGGGGTGTTTCCTCCGAGGGTTTCACCACTACCGTGCAACCGGCTGCCAGCGCGGGCGCCACCTTGCGCGTGATCATGGCGTTGGGAAAATTCCAGGGCGTGATGGCGCCCACCACCCCCACGGGTTCCTTGAACACCAGCACCCGCAGGTTGGGCGCGTGCGGCGGAATGATGTCGCCGTACACCCGCCGTCCTTCCTCGGCAAACCACTCGATGAACGAGGCGCCGTAGCGTACTTCACCGCGCGATTCGGCGAGGGGCTTGCCCTGTTCGAGCGTCATGAGCAGGGCGAGGTCTTCGGCGTTTTCGAGGATGAGGTCGTTCCAGCGCTGGAGCAGGGCGCCGCGCTGGGCAGCGGTTTTGGCGCGCCAGGCGGGCAGGGCGGTTTCGGCAGCAGCGATGGCCAGTTGCGTTTCGGCAGGGCCGCAGTCGGCTACCTGGGCCAGTACCTCGCCGGTAGCAGGGTTGGTGACGGGGAATGTGCGTCCGGAGCCGGCGGCTTCCCATTTTCCGTTGATGTAGGCGCTGTGGCGCAGGAGGGTGGAGTCTTTCACGATGTAAAAGGTTGGATGGTTGGAAAGTTGGAAGGTTTCGGGTTTACCCGCCGTAGCCTTGGCGAAGTCGGGTTGAAAAATTTAATGTAGATCTGGCGAGGGCGTGGGAACGGAGCCACTTGGCTTAGTTAGGGTTAAAATCCAGGCGCATGGTATTTTGCGGGTGATCGTCGAATCCTGGTCGGTGGAAAACGCGCCAGTCGGGAAAGAGTTCGAGCATTTTGGCGCGCAGGTGTTGCAGTTGGCGTTGCAGGTCGCGGATTTCCTCCTGTTTTTCGGGCAGGCGGCGGCCGACAACTTCCCAGGCGCCGAGGCTGCGTTCGAGCGCGATCATGGCAATTTTGGCGCTGCCGTTGGCATCGCTTTGAGCAAAATCGTCGGGGTCGCCGGCATCGCCGAGGCCGCCCACGGAGCGGTCAATTTTGGCGGCGATGAAGTACTGGTACCAGCGGATGACCTCTACGGCGTCCTGAAAAAATTGCAAACTTTCGAGGTCCACGGGTTGGCTGTCTTCAATTTGCTCGGCCAGTTCCTCGCTTTTTTGCTCGAAATAGGCGGTGTTGTCTTTGAAAAACGCTTCCACGGAACGCGCGTAGTGCAGGGCGGCTTCGCGCATTTTTTCTTCCCGTTCCACCACGGCGGGGTCGGGTTCGGGTTCGGGTGTTTGGTTGTCCTCGTCTGTTTCGATGCCCAGTTCGGCCATCTTCTGGTTCAGGGACTCCAGAATTTCTTCAAAATTTTTTTTGAGGTTGAGCCAAAAGGCGGGTTTGGTGGGGTCTTTTTCATCCTCGGTAAGCCCCTGCTCGGCGGCATACACCTCGCACTGTGCCGTGAACGGGCAGCGTTCGCACCAGCGGTCGCAGTAGTTGTGGATGCCTTCGATAAATTGTTGTTCCATGGGTTGACAAAAGTACACAGGTTTGGCAATTTACTTTTTGAATTTGCCCGGGGTAGTGCACAACTAAACGGGCATGCTTATTTTCGCCAATAAGCGAAAAAACACACCTGTATGCGATTAGAACTCCCTACAAATGCCGAACGTTTCGGCGCAAACCTGTTTTACAAGGTTCAGAAAATTTATGAACTGGACGGTGGCCTAAGCATGGATTCCGAGTTTGACAGCCCTTTCCATATCATCCAGCAGATCCCTTATGAACGTTTACACGAAATTGAAAAAGACCTTGCAATCATCATACCGGTAAAAAACGAGCGCCTGCGGTTATTGGAGGGCGTACTCTGCGGAATCCCGCATGCCTGCCTGCCTATTATCCTGTCAAATAGTCAAAGTGTACCGATTGATCGTTTCCGGATGGAACGGAGCATGGTGGATACCTTCTGCCGGTACGCCAAAAAAAAGTATCTCATTGCACACCAGCGCTCCCCTGAGCTGGCTCAAATCCTGAAAAACGGGAAGTATGAACACTTGTTCGACGAGGAGGGATACATACTGAACGGGAAAGCCGAAGGCATGATGGCCGGTATCGCACTGGCAAATCTGGCAGGGAAAAAATATGTAGGCTTCATTGATTCGGATAACTTTTTCCCGGGGGCTGTATTTGAATACGTACGCATTTTTTCGTCCGGGCTATGCCAGGCCAAAACCCCTTACTCCATGACACGTATTCAATGGCACAGCAAACCCAAAATAGTTGAGTCCGATCTGTTTTTTGCCAAATGGGGACGCGTTTCGCGCATAACTAACCAATACCTCAACCAATTGCTCAGCCATTATACCGGGTTTGAGACCGATGTGTTGTGTACGGGAAATGCCGGAGAACATGCTTTGTCAATGCCTTTGGCACTTGCGCTTGACTTTTCAGCCGGTTTTTCCGTTGAAACTTATCAGTTTGTCACCTTGATGGAAAAATTCGGTGGCGTAATACCCGGACCCTACCCGGAGATCATGAAAAACGGCGTCGAGGTTTTCCAAATTGAATCGCGGAACCCACACCTGCATGAAGCGACGAAAGGTGATCCGCACATACGCGAAATGATCGAATACTCGCTGTCGGTGCTCTGGCATTCACCCATTTGTCCGGATGTGCTGAAAAAGAAAATTATGGCAGAATTTCGCAAGCATAAAATTGTGGGGAAAGATGGCACCCCCATCCGGCTACGAAAGTATCCTGTTTTGGCTGACATGGATTTTGACACCGCCGGCCGCGCTATTGATTGGAGTCAATTCGGAAATTATACGCCGGCATGATGACACTACCTGTCCCGAAGAGCCGGCCGCTTGTGGTATTCACAGACCTGGACGGCACACTGATTGATCACCAAACGTACAGCCCTGCCGGGAGCATGGCGGCAGTACGCCGGCTGGTTCAAGCAGGGATACCGCTGGTATTCTGCTCATCCAAAACATTTGCCGAGCAAGTATTCATTCAGGAACAGATTGGTATTCTTCAGCCGTTTATTCTGGAAAACGGATGTGCCGCAGCGATCCCACACGGATTTTTCCCACCCGACTTGTACTCACCATCCCGACGTCAGGGCAACTGGGATATTGTTGTATTTGCCCATGCAGATGTCACCGAAATTTACCATTTGCTGGCTCCGATGCCCGAAATCAAAGGATTTGCTACCACTGAAGACGCCGAAATGAGTGCTGCTACCGGTTTGGTTTCCGATGATCTTGGCCGTGCCCGCAGCCGTTGGTTTACTGAAACGATCCTGACAAAGTTTGACGAAAAATCTAGAGCCTTACTGGATGACACACTCCAGGCATACGGTTTTTGTATGGTCAAAGGGGGACGGTTTTACACCATTCAGTCGGCCCGGGCAAACAAGGGCAATGCAGTACGCTGGATGATGGAGATATTTTGCCACGATGCTTCCGAAAAACCCTGCTTTGCAGCCGTTGGCGACAGCCCGAACGATATCCCCATGCTGGAGGTTGTGGATGTCCCTTTTCTGGTTCGACGCTTTGATGGACAGTGGGTATCGTCTGAAATACCGCACCTGATTCGGCTCGAAGCGGCAGGTCCGGCGGGGTTCACGGAGGCCGTCCGCTTGTTGTTGGGGTAAGATGAATAAGCCTGAAATCCCGGTTCAAAACCATCCGGCAGAATACATCCACACTCGAGCAAAACAAAACACCCTCGTAAGTGATTAACCTACAAGGGTGTAATTGCAATTGTTGTGATCCCGATGGGACTCGAACCCATGACTCCTTGATTAAAAGTCAAGTGCTCTACCGACTGAGCTACGGGATCGGACCGTTTTTGGTTTTTGAGGCGGGCTTTAAAAAGCGGGTGCAAAGATAAACCGACCTGTCCCGAATTTCCAACCCCGGCGGGATTTTTTTCCAATAATTATTTGGAAATCGCCTTCAAAACCATCCTTTGGGAAAATTAGTTTTGCAGGAGCGTACCTTTGCGGCACTTTCACACCCGAAAAACCGTTCACCCCTGGCTTTAACCTTACAACAAATACAGCAATGGAAAGCATCCGGCAAAAACAAATAGGTGAACTGCTCCGGCGTTATTTCGGAATGCTCCTCACCGAAGAAGGCAGCAATATCTATGGCCGCGACAAACTCGTGACCATCACTGAAGTCAAAATGACACCCGATCTGCTGATCGCCAAAATTTACATCAGCGTCTACGGCACGGAAAACAAACAGGAAGTGATCCTCGAACTCGAAGACAATTACCCGCGCCTGCGCCAGGCGCTCGCTTCCAAAGCCGGCAAAAACATGCGTCGTATTCCCGAACTCGAATTTTTCCTCGACGACACCATCGACGAAATGTACCGCGTGGACGCTCTGCTCAACCGCGTCAGCGAAGAGGATAAAAACATCGGTTAAGACGCCCTCTTCAACATGAAAATCGGCCTTTTCTTCGGCTCTTTCAATCCGGTTCACGTCGGTCACCTCATCATTGCCAATTTTATGGCCACACAAACCGACCTCGACAAGGTCTGGCTGGTGGTGAGTCCGCAGAACCCGCTGAAACCCAAAAAAACCCTGGCGCGCGACTACGACCGGCTGCACCTCGTACAACTGGGCATCGGCGACAATCCGAAGATTCAGGCATCCAGCGTCGAATTCGACCTTCCGAAGCCTTCCTACACCATCGATACGCTGGCTTTTTTGAAAGAAAAGTATCCCGATCGCAGCTTCGCCCTGATCATGGGCGGCGACAACCTGGCTTCTCTGCACCTCTGGAAAAACTACGAGCAAATACTCGCAGGCTACGACATTTACGTATACAAGCGACCCGCATACGATGTGGGCGAACTGGCCGCGCACCCGCGGGTGCGGATATGCGAAGCGCCTTTGCTCGATATTTCGGCTACCTATATCCGGGAATGCCTGCGCACAGGCAAGTCGGTGCGCTATCTCGTGCCCGACGCCGTGTGGGAATACCTCGAATCAGGCAAACTCTACCGTCAGTAAGCGATGAAGTAATAGTCGCGTTTTTGGTAATAGTGCCGGCAAAACGTTTCCCTGTCCAGCGGCTCGTGACCGTCTAAATACCGCCGCATCAGCGATACCCGCAGCCCGCAGTCCGCAAACAGGTCGAACACCTGTTCCGGAGTGGCGCCGTACAGTTCCGAGGCTCCGAGGCCGTGTTCGAAAATGACGGCAGGTTTGCACCGGGCAAGGGTGGCAACAGCACCGCGCAGCACCAGCAATTCACCGCCTTCCACGTCTATTTTTACCAGATCGACCGGGAAATCCGGCGGAATGAGGTCATCCAGGCGCTTCGTTTTGACAATGATCTGGGTATCCTGTTCGTTCGGGTGGTCGTAGTTTCTTTTCACCAGTCCGCTGTATGACGGATTGCTCACCACGTAGTTAAAACCCGAAGTCCCTTCCCGGTCGGACAACGCCACGTCGATCAGCCGGCAATTCGTTCGGCCGGCATATTTTTCGGTGAGGGCTTCGTACAGGTCGGGAATCGGCTCGAAACCGAAATGGATGCCCTCCGGTGCATGTTCGAGGAACAGGTCCAAAATTTCTCCCTTATGACATCCTACGTCGATACAATTACTTCCGGGTTTGCAAATTTTCTGAATGACCCGTTGCGTTTGCCGGTCGTAGCGTTGATTTTGGGTAAATGCAACGGGGAGGGATTTGAGGAATCGCTTGATTGCCGCTTTCAAATTTGCTGCCTTTTTGAATTCGGGGCAAAATTAGGCATAAAGCCCGCTTTTGTTCATATTCAGTCGATGAATTAGGCAACCCGGCCCCGCCTCCCTGCATCATGGCTCTGTCATTCATGTTTTTAACCAATCGAACACCATGCGTCTGCTCTATTCTATTGTTTTTCTTTTTGTTGCGGTTTCCAGCGGACTTGCCCAGACGGATTCTACGGGATTTCCGCCTTTGAAAATCGGTGAGTGGCGCCAGCACCTGCCCTGGCAGCGTTCGCGGTACGTGACTCAAAGCGACACAAAAGTTTATTTCGCTTCCGAGTGGGCGGTGGTGGAGATCGATAAAGCCGACCGTTCGCAGCGGTTTCTGACCAAAGTGGAAGGCCTGAGCGACGTCGGCATGCGCCTGATCCGCTACAACCGGGAAGTCGGCGCGCTCATTCTGGCCTATACGAACAGCAACCTCGATATTTATTTCCCTTCCAGCGGCGAGGTGGTCAACCTGCCGTTTATTAAAAAGAACATCAACATTGTAGGCGACAAACA
>CAYMQY010000032.1:0-2976 GCA_964392655.1 uncultured Saprospiraceae bacterium | reverse complement strand
TCTGTCAATGCCCTGACCGTCTGGAACAACCAGTTGTATCTCGGCATCGGGAAAACGCTGTACAGTTATGACGGCGGCGCTGTTTCCGCTATTACCTCTAACCCCAACCGCGAGGTTTTTTACCTGACCAGCGAAGGTTCCGGCCTCATGATCGCGTGGAAAAAAGACATCGGCACGATCGAATATATGGAGCCATCCGGCCAGCGATACGAAATCCAGGGCGCCTGCGGGGCCGAAATCCCCCTCTACGGCATCGAGGACGGCGATAAAAAATTCTGGTTTGCCGACGGCAACGACCAGTACCGGTATTACGACCACACCACGGGGCAATGCGAACGGTTTTCCTATAATTCGCCTTTTTACGAACATTCCGTGGAAATAGCGGTGTCAAAGGGCAAGGTGTACGTGGCTACACCCGGCGCTTTGTCCGATCTGAATCCCCTGTACCGCGATTTCGGCATCTATATTTTCAGCGACGGGCAATGGAGTCGCCTGTACAGCGAATCCAACCCCGAACTGGTGGATGATTTCGGCTACGCCGCCCTCTGGCGCGTCGCGCCCCACCCATCGGAAGACAAGTTTTACGCCGGCAGTTTTGTGGGCGGCATCGTGGAAGCCACGACGCCGGGAGCACCCACCGTGCGATATTCCAAAAACAATTCGATTCTGCAAGGCGCCGGAGCCGCCGGCGCTGACCGCACCGCCATCGGCGGCATGGCCTTCGATCAGGATAACAACCTGTGGATCTGCAACTACGGCGCTGCTTCGCCCATTGCCGTGCTGAAAGCCGACGGCACTCTGCGCAATTTTTCAGCAGCGCCGGTCAACAACCTGTTGCAGGTGGTGGTGGACCAGAACGGCTACAAGTGGTTCGTGATCGGGTTCAACGGCGGTGTGCTGGTGTACGACAGCGGCGCGGACCTGGACAATCCTTCCGACGACCGCTACCGGCTTATCAATTCCGCCAACAGCGCGCTGCCGACCAACAGCGTGACCACCATCGGCGTCGACCTCGAAGGCGACGTATGGGTGGGCACCCAGCAGGGTGTGGTGAGTTTTGAATGCGGCAGCAATGTGTTCGATGCGAGTTCCTGCACCGGTCGGCGGCGCATTGTCAACGTGGAAGGATTCAATGCTTATCTGCTTGAAACGGAAGAGGTGCGGGCCATTGCCATCGACGGCGCCAACCGCAAATGGTTCGGTACCACCAACGGCGTTTTTGTCCAGTCGCCCGACGCACTGACCCAGGTGGCGCGTTTCACGTCCACCAACAGTCCGCTTTTCGACGATGCCATCACTGATATCGCCATCGATCCGAAGACCGGAGAAGCCTGGATCGGCACTGAAAAAGGTCTCATTTCGCTGCGCGCGGAAGCCACGGAAGGCGGCCGGATCAACAGCACGGCGCCTTATGCCTACCCGAACCCCGTACAGCCCGGCTACGACGGCCCCATTGCCATTTACGGGCTTGCCCGCGACGCCAACGTAAAGATCACCGATGTGTCGGGCAGCCTCGTGTATGAAGGAAAATCGCTCGGCGGTCAGGCGGTCTGGAACGGCCGGGATTACCTGGGCAGGCGGGTGGCATCGGGGGTTTACCTGGTGTTCGCCACGAGTTCCGAATCCTTCGATTCGCCCGATGCCATTATCACGAAAGTGGTTATTTTAAACTGATTATAAAAGACTTATACATGCACCTTCGGGCAGCATTGTTTTCCGTGACCTTTCAAGTGTTAAATTCAGAATTATTATCACCACAAAAGCAATAATGATGCGCCGCCCACTGTTTTATACGCGATTTTTCAAACAAAATTCTAAATCAAAGCGCTTACAAACGCCTATGGAAGAAACCTACACATACAACAAGCTGGTTCAGTTCATGTACCACGAAATGTCTGCAGAAGAAACTGCCGAAATGGCGCAATTCATCGATGAAGATGCTGAAACGCACGCCATGTTCGACAGTTTGATGCGGGCAAAAACGCAACTTCCGAAAGCCCGGTTCAATCCGTCGCAAGCTGCCCTTAACAACATTCTGCAATACAGCACAAAAACGGCTTTAGAGGCATTCCTGTAAACAAGAACGCTTCAACCAAAAAGCAAGCCCTCGTCGTCACCACCGACGGGGGTTTTGTTTATCTATAAAATCGGCACTTCGGTCTGCTTTTCAGCCGTCTGCATGAGCAAAACCTTCCAAACGCTGTTACTTTTCCGCCCGTTAACCGCACTGTCCACCGTCTACCTTCTACCGTCCACCGTCTCATGTTATCCGCTACACACCTCACCAAACAATATCGCTCTGCCAACGGGCAGGCTCTTACCGTTCTGGATGACGTCAGCTTCGAACTGGCTGCCGGCGACACTTTCGCGATTGTCGGGCCCTCCGGGTCGGGCAAAACCACCCTGCTCGGTCTTTGCGCCGGCCTCGACCGCGCTACCAGCGGTTCGGTGTCGCTCAACAACGTCGCACTCGACAACCTGTCGGAAGACGAACGCGCAGAAGTGCGCAACCGTTACGTAGGTTTTGTTTTTCAGAATTTTCAGTTGATCCCCACGCTCACGGCGCTCGAAAACGTGATGGTGCCGCTCGAACTGCGCGGCGATTCCAACGCAGAGGCCACCGCGCGTCAATGGCTTGAAAAAGTCGGCCTCGGCAGTCGTCTCGACCACTACCCCGCACAATTGTCGGGTGGCGAACAGCAGCGCGTATGCATTGCCCGGGCTTTTGCAAACACGCCCAAAATCCTCTTTGCCGACGAACCCACCGGCAACCTCGACGCCGACAATGCCGCCGGTATCGTGGACCTGATCTTCGACCTGAACCGCACGGCAGGCACCACCCTGGTGCTCGTAACGCACGATCCTGAACTGGCCAAACGCACAGGCCGTGTGCTGCGGCTTAAGGGAGGAAAGGCAGAATCGTAAGTCGTTGTACCGGCTGTGTACCGGCTGTGTACCGGCTGCTTTAGCTGCCGA
>CAYMQY010000031.1:0-26484 GCA_964392655.1 uncultured Saprospiraceae bacterium | reverse complement strand
CAAAAGCAAACCCCGCGCCTCGTCGTTTTTCATTGGCTTTTTTTCAAAGGCAAAAACATCAAATCGTTAAACTGAAGCTGCTATGAACAAATTCTGGTCAACCCTGCTCGCCGGTGCCATGGGAGGACTCGTCTCCTTCGGCGCCATCAAGTTTTCAGAAAAACCCCAAGCCCAACAGCAACCGGTACAAAACTCAATGGAGGCCGCCGCCAAACAAGTGAACTACGAATACGGCGGCGCCCCTGTACCCTTCGACTTCACCAAGGCTGCCGAGACTGCCATGGAAACTGTGGTGCATATCAAAGCCGCCGAAAGCCGCCAATCCGCTATCCAGCGGCAGCGGCAAACCAATCCGTTCCGCTTCTTCTTCGGCGACGATTATTTCAATTTCGATGATTACGCCCGTCCCCGCGCGGGCACTGGCTCCGGCGTGATTTACTCCACCGACGGCTACATCCTGACCAACAACCACGTCATCGAATACGCCGACGAATACACCGTCACCCTGCACGACAACCGGGAATTCAAGGCGCGCCTCATCGGCGCCGACCCCAGTACGGACATGGCGGTGCTCAAGATTGACGCCAACAACCTGCCTGCCATCGAACTCGGCAACTCGGACGTAGTCAAAGTCGGCGAATGGGTGCTGGCAGTCGGCAATCCCTTCGACCTGACCTCTACCGTTACAGCGGGCATCATCAGCGCCAAAAGTCGCGATATCAATATTATTCGTCAAGGCGCCCCGATCGAATCGTTCATTCAAACCGACGCCGCTGTAAACCCCGGAAACTCCGGCGGCGCTCTGGTGGATGTGAACGGGCGTCTGATCGGGATCAACTCGGCTATTGCTACCCCTACGGGTACCTTTGCCGGTTACTCCTTTGCCATACCGGTCAATTTGGCCAAACGTATTGCCGACGACCTCATCAAGTACGGCAAATACAAACGCGCTTACCTCGGGGTGGATATCGCTACGATGGACAACAACCTGGCCAACGAACTGAACATACCGTTCAAACAGGGGGTTTGGATCAAGGCGCTGGATCCGCAAGGTTCAGCCGCCCGCTCAGGTGTACAGCCTGATGACATCATTGTGAAAGTGAACGGCAAAAACGTAACGGCAGTGCCGGAACTTCAGGAGATCATCGGGCGTTCCAAAGCCGGTGAAACCGTAATGCTCACGCTCGTTCGGGGCGGGAAAGAGAAAAATGTGGAGGTGAAGTTGAAGAGCCGCGGCGAAGAATGATAAGTACCCGGCCACGTCCGGTTCAAGATAAAGTTGGTTTTTCGTTTTGTTTTGATGTGTCTGCTCCGCGCAATGCGGAGCAGACTTTTTTCATTAACCGGAGCAACTATTTGCCGTCCTTTGTCGCCCACAAAATCTACCAGTTAAATTATTAACCATGAAACGTACCTGGCTACTCATTGCGCTGTTCCTGCTTTTGGGCAGCGGTGTTTTTTACACCATTCGATATAAAAACAAGCAAGCCGGCGGCAGTCGGGTGTCGTGGGACATGGATTTCGCCGTGCCCGATACCGCCTCCATCACCCGTATTTTCCTGGCCGACCGATCCGGACAGCGCACCACACTTACCCGAAAAGACGGCTATTGGCTGTATAACGACAAGTACAAGGCCCGGCAGTCGGCAGTGCAAACCCTGCTCGAAACCATGCACAACGTAAATGTGCGCTATTTGCCCACCAAAGCCGCGGAACCAGCCATGGTCAAAAGTCTGGCTGCCGAAGGCGTCAAAGTGGAAATTTACGGCAAAGACAATACCCTGATCAAGAGCTACTACGTCGGCGGCGTCACCAGCGACGAAACGGGCACCTACATGATTATGGAAGGGGCCGAGCAGCCATACGTGGTGCATATTCCGGCCTTCATCGGACAACTTCGCGTGCGGTACATGCTGGGCGACGACAACTGGCGCGACCGCACCGTTTTTTCCGAAAAAGCCGAGGATATCCAGTTCGTTTCGGTGGAGTACCCGCAACAAAAAAGCGCTTCGTTCAAGATCGAAAAAACGGGCGATGCCGCCTACGAAGTGAAGCCGTTTTACAGCACCACCCCTGCGAGCAAATCGCCGCAACGCAAGGGCGTAGCGGAGGCCTACCTGCTCCAGTTTGAGCGCCTCGTGGCCGAAGCTTACGAAACCAACAACCCGGCCCGAGACTCGGTGGTGTCGTTGGTGCCGTTTGCCGTGGTCACACTCACCAAAACCGACAGTACAACCAAACGCGTGCGGTTCTGGCCCGTTTCCGTGGAAGAAAATGTGCATGACGGGTCGGCATTTATCATCCGGTATTTCACCGACCTGAACGACGGCGAGGCATTTTTGCTGACGCAGCACCATGTGTTCGGCAAGTTGTTTCGCGATTACCCCATGTTCTTCAGCAAGGGCGAAACCCGGATGCGAAACTGACCGGGAACGTACTAAAGCCATTTTTTTCGATGAGCATCCAGCAGGCACAACAAACTGTGGACGAATGGATTCGCACCGTGGGTGTGCGCTATTTCTCCGAACTCACCAACACGGCTATCCTCATGGAAGAAGTCGGAGAGGTGGCCCGCCTTATGGCCCGCCTTTACGGCGAGCAGTCGTTCAAAACGCCGGAAGCGGCAGCCACAGCCCGGCAAGACCTCGCCGATGAAATGGCCGACGTGCTCTTTGTGCTGATTTGCCTGTCCAATCAGACCGGTATTGACCTGAGCGAGGCTTTGCAAAAGAATCTGGCGAAAAAAACACAGCGCGATGCCGAACGCCACGCGCAAAACCCGAAACTTGCAGAAGCCCCGACGCCATCCTGAATTCTTTGACCACACATGCCCGGATTTATCGAACCGTTTACGGAGTACCTGCAGCGCAAGGCGCTCTTCCAGCCCACACGGCTGGCGGCGGATTATGTGTTTTCGTTCGATCATCCGTTTGAAGAAATGTTTTTAGAAACGCCCGACGGCGCGCGGCTCAATCTGCTGCGGTTCCCGTCGGCCCGCAAACCTCTCCGCGGTGTTGTCTTGTATTTCCACGGCAACCGCGACAACCTTCAGCGCTGGGGCAATATGCACCGGGATTTCACTTCCCGCGGATACGATTTTGTAGCCCTCGACTACCGTGGCTACGGCAAAAGCACCGGCGAACCGGGCGAGCGCACCTGCTACGAAGACGCCCGCCTCGTGTACGACCGGATACTGGCCGACCACCACGCCGGCAGTATAATCCTGTACGGGCGTTCGCTCGGCTCGGCTATGGCCTGTTTTCTGGCAGCGCACGTCCGCGCCCGAAAATTGGTGCTCGAAACCCCTTTCGACAACATCCGTGGGCTGGTAGCCGCGCACTTGCGCCGCAGCGATGTGCCGTTTCATCCGGCATTTTTTTTTCCGAACGACCGCCACCTGCGCCATGCCGAGATGCCGGCCATTTTATTCCACGGTACCGCCGACCGCGTGGTGCCCTACGAAAGCGCCGCCCGCCTAAAGGCCTGCCTGAAACCCGGTGACGAGTTTGTGACCATTCCCGGCGGCGCCCACAACAACTTGCCGGAGTTTGAGTTGTACCAGCAGAAATTGACGGAGTGGTTGGAGTAACCTGTCCGTCGAAATCCGTCGAAAGCCCAAACCGTATTTTCCCGTATTTTTGCACCCGCTTTTACAAAAACAAGTCGCATTTCACATGAATAAATTTGTTGCAACGGCCCTTTTCGTCCTCAGCATCCCGGTCTTCGCTCTTGCCCAGGGCATTAATTTTTTCCACGGCACCTGGTCCGAAGCCATGGCCCAGGCCAAAACCGAACAGAAACTCATTTTTGTGGATGCTTACGCCTCCTGGTGCGGCCCCTGCAAACGTATGGCTGCCAATGTGTTCCCCGATCCGCAAGTAGGCGACTACTTCAACGCCAATTTTGTCAACCTGAAAATTGACATGGAGAAACCGGAAAACAGCGAGTTTGCCGGCAAGTACCCCGTCAGCGCCTACCCGACGCTGCTCATTATTGACGGCGAGGGCAAAATCGTGCACAAGCACGTCGGCGGACTTGCGGCAGACGGCCTCATTGCCTTTGGCCAGAAAGCAGCCGGCAAAACCGATACGTCCAAAGATTTTGAAAAAGAATACGCTGCCGGCAACCGCGACCCCCAACTCGTGCTCGACTACGTGCGCGCACTGAACCGGGCGAACAAACCCTCGCTGAAAATAACCAACGAATACCTGAATACCCAAAAAGACCTCCATACGCCGATCAACCACAAGATCATTCTCGAAGGCGCTATCGAGTCGGATAGCCGGGTGTTTGATCTCCTGCTCACGCACCGCGACAAGATAGCCGCTCAGGAAGGCAAGGATGCTGTGGATACCCGCATCAATCTGGCTTGCCAGAATACCCTGAAAAAAGCCATCGAATTCCGCGACGAACGCCTGCTCCAGGAAGCCAAAGCCAAAATGAAAACCGGGCTGCCCGCTCGCGCCGACGATTTCAGCGCCGAAGCCGACATGAAATACTATGCCGCTACCAAAGACGTGAAAAACTACCTGAAATCGGCTCAGTCCTTCCAGAAAAAAAGCGTGAAAAACAACGCCGCCAAACTGCACGACCTGGTCATCAGCGTGATGCGGGCATTCCCCACGGACAAATCGGCGCTCGAACAGGCCGAGAAATGGGCCAAGAGTGCAGCCGACAACGGCGGGCTCGGGGAGTATTACCTCACCCTTGCCGAGGTGTACAAACGGCTTGGCGACAAAACCAAAGCCCGCGCCGCCGCTGAAAAAGCCCGTAACGCCGGCGGCGAAAAAGAAGCCGGAAGCATCGCCTCCAAGGTGGACTATTTCCTGCAAACACTGGACAATTGAGGCTGCGATAACCAAACCCTCTAACCAGAAACCCTCCAACCAAAAACCTGAATAAATGTCCAAACTCGGAAAAGCATTGGTCGCCATGTCCGGCGGCATAGACAGCACCATGACCGCCGTCCTTCTGCACGAAGAGGGCTGGGAAGTCGTGGGCATCACCATGAAAACCTGGGACTACGCCACCTCGGGCGGCTCCAAAAAAGAGACGGGCTGCTGCTCGCTCGATAGCATCAACGACGCACGGCAGGTGGCCGTCAAACTCGGTTTCCATCACTTTATCGTGGATATCCGCGAAGAGTTCGGCGACTACGTGATTGACAATTTTGTGGACGAGTACATGGCCGGCCGTACACCCAACCCCTGCGTGCTGTGCAACACCCACATCAAGTGGAACAGCCTGCTGCGCCGGGCCGATATGCTTGACTGCGAGTTCATTGCCACCGGCCACTACGGCATTATCAACGAACTCGAAGGCCGCAAATACATCACCCGCGCCCGCGACCGGCAGAAAGACCAGTCCTATGTACTTTGGGGACTCAGCCAGGAGTGCCTGCACCGCACCCGGATGCCGCTCGGAATTTTCACCAAACCCGAAGTGCGCCAAATGGCTGCCGAACGCGGCTGGGATGAACTGAGTAAAAAAGCCGAGAGCTACGAAATCTGCTTCGTGCCCGACAATGACTACCGCGGCTTTCTGCGCCGGCGGGTGGAGGGGCTGGACGAACAGGTAGCCGGCGGCCAGTTTGTGGATTCGCAAGGCCGCGTGCTCGGCCAACACGAAGGCTACCCGTTTTACACTGTCGGCCAGCGCAAGGGGCTGGGTATCGCTTTGGGCGAACCCATGTTTGTCACGGAAATACGCCCCGACACCAACACCGTTGTATTGGGCCGTGAAGATGACCTGATCCGGAACGGCATGCTCGTCGGCAAGACGAATCTGATGAAATACGCCGCGCTGCCGGAGTCCGGTCTGGAGGCCTTGACCAAGGTGCGCTACCGCGATGCAGGCGCGCTAAGCACCATTCTGCCGGTCGGCAACGACGTGGAGGTGCAATTTCATGCCAACGTGAAAGGCATAGCCCCCGGCCAGAGTGCCGTATTTTACGAGGGCGACGACGTAGTGGGCGGAGGCATCATTCAGGGAAGTTTCTTCGGGTGAATCGCGTCCAGCCCAAACCACCACAATCATGGCAAAAATCCTGCTCATCGAAACCGCCACCGAGGTCTGCTCTGCGGCTGTCGCCGTTGACGGCGAACCGGTATCCCTGGCGGAAGATCCGGGCCAACCCAATCACGCCGCTACACTAACCCTGCTCGTTCAGGAATGCATCCGACAGGCCGGACTGGCATTGGCCGATCTGGATGCCGTGGCCGTCAGCCGTGGGCCGGGTTCCTACACGTCGCTGCGGGTAGGAGCGGCAGTGGCTAAAGGAATTTGCTACGCTTTGGACAAACCGCTCATCGCCGTTGATACATTACGGGCACTGGCCACCGAGAGCATGCGCCTCTTTACCGGTAATGATGTCGCCAAAGCAGTTTTTATGCCCATGCTTGACGCCCGACGCAAGGAGGTTTGGACCGCTGTATTCGATCATAACCTGCGGGAATTGCTCCCTGCACAACCCCTTGTTTTGGAACACGAATTGTTTGAAAATTTCGTGCATCCTCTTCCGGACTTTTCACCCGAATATGTGCTCGTTATTTCCGGGAACGGTTCTGAAAAAATGATGAACGCGCAAGTTTTTGAGAATGCGGTTTTTTCTTCAGTCCGTTCCTGTTCGGCCACACAGATGGCGAGCATTGCTGAACAAATTTTTCAAAATGCTGATTTTCAGGATGCAGCGTACTTTGAGCCATGTTACATGAAACCGCCGAATATCACTATTTCGAAGCGACAACCTTTTTGAGAAAAAATATGAAAAAAAGTCAAATTGATAAAAAAACTACTCTACTTTTGTTCTGATAATCAAACTATTTACATCTGTTTTTTAAAAACTATACCGATTTTAACCTTTTTGAAGTGGCATAGTTTTGGAAAGAAAAAGTCGTTTAGCAACATACTTTTTGAGAATACTTAAAACAAATAATATGAGAAAAGCAAAAGCCGATACCACCGTCCAGAAAAAAGGGGTTCAGGACGTGCCGCTCGACTACGGCGAACTGCGTAAAGCAGCGCTCGTGCTTCGGGCGGTGAACCACAAATTGCGCCAGCGCATGATAGACCTGCTGGAAGAAAACAAGCAGTTGACGGTAACCGACATCTACATCAAACTGCGGCTCGAACAAAGCGTAGCCAGCCAGCATCTTGCTATTCTGCGCAAAGCCGGCGTCGTGCGTACCGACCGTCAGGGCAAGTACATTTATTATTCACTCGACCACGAGCGGCTCTCCCAAATTTCCCGCCTCGTGGAAGAACTGGTCATTTAATAGTCTCTCCGGATTTTTTAATTCCGCTTACACACACACCCTGCTGCATACGGTCCGGCGCTGACCGTATGCAGTATTTTTTTTATTCCCTTCTCCATACCTCGATTTCTGTTGCCGCTTCGCGCTGAACAAACAACCGATTCGGTGCGGCCCATACCCGTGCATCCGGGAATTTGGCGGATTCCGGCAGTGGAATATCCCGGGCGGCAAATGCCTGCAAATACTCGATGTGCAGCGCAGTGTCTGTGAGATATTCCAGGCAGTTCTGCTCCAGTACAAACGTTGCAATACCGGACCAGGGAAGAATCCGCTGAAACTGTCCGTACACATCGAACAGCAGCACCCCGAGAGCAGGATCGCTGGCGAGCACCTGCGAACCGTCGTCGCGGATGGAGGTTATGGTAATGCGGTTTGCCTGAAGCATATTGAGCGCCTGACTCTGGAAAAGCACATTCCCCTCCGGTGTAATTTTTTTCAGTTGAAACGCCACCTCGTCGTACAGCCACAAATTGCCGTCGGCAGCGGCGGCTATCGTGCGCACTTCCGGGTAGCCGGCGCTGATCAGGTTTAGTTCGCCCAACATGGTCAGGTTGCGATCCAATACGACCACAGTGCGAAAATCGGCGTACCAGACCAGCACTTTCTGGGGGTTGGAGACGTCGAGGCCGGCCGCCCATCCCAGGCGGTTGTTGGAGTACCGGGTGAGCAGCCGCCCGTCGGGGGCGTATTTCTCCACGGCATTGGTCGCCGTGATCAGGTAAAGGTGGCCCAGGTTGTCGGCAGTAGCAAAACGCGCCTGCACAGGCAGGATGAGCAGGAGTGAAAAAGAGTCGGCAGCGCGGTCGGGCGTTTGCCCGGAGCACCGGGAAACAACCCAAAGCAGGGAAAAAAACAACAAACTTGAAATGCGCATACGGCATTGAACGATAAAGGGATGGCGAGGTTGCCCACGGAGCCGATCACAGGCGCTTTTTCTTAATTTTGTGACAAACAAAAATACACAAGGATCATGCACGTCCGGGTTTTTACTTTTTTACTTTTCGCCGTTCCGGTATTCGGACAGGATCCCGATTACCAGATGTTCGTGCGTCAGGCCGATTCCCTGTTTCGACAGGGTGCGTATCAGGCGTCGGCGCTTAAATTTTCGGAAGCATTCGAGGTGTTCGGCTGGCGCGGCTACTCGGACGACCGTTTCGCCGCTGCCCGGGCATGGTCGCTGGCAGGCGTGCCGGATTCGGCGGTTTTTCAACTAAAGCGGCTCCTTGACAAGACCGATTATTTAGACAACAAGGAAAACTGGATGCTGGAACCGGATTTTTCCGCGCTGCAAACCGACTTTGGCTGGAAACGGCTCATGACCCAGTGGAACATGAAGCAGGAGAAATTGGAAAAAATCCGCGCCAACCCGCTTTCCATCGAACTGGAGCAAATTCACTACCTCGACCAATATTTTCGAGTAAAACGGGACAGCGTGCTCGAATTTCACAGCCTGCAATCGCCTGAAATGCAGGACTGGATGCGGCGCTGGATCATACAGGACTCGCTCAACTACCTTCGGGTAAACGAAATACTCGAAAAACACGGCTGGCTCGGCCCCGATGAGGTGACGGAATACGCCTCAAGGGCACTTTGGCTGGTGCTCCAACACGCCGACCGAAATGTACAAGGACAGGAAAAATGGCTGCCCGTCATGCGCGAAGCCGTTTCAGCGGGCAAGGCCAGGGCTACGGATTTGGCATATCTTGAAGATCGGGTGCTCAAGAACCAGGGCAAACCTCAGCGCTACGGCAGCCAAATGTACACCGACCCGACGACAAAGGAATTCGTGCTGTACCCCGTGGAAGACCCAGCCAACCTCGATGCCCGCCGAAAATCCGTGGGGTTGGGGCCGATAAAAAATTACCTCGAGCAAATGGGCGGGACCTGGAAGCAGTAGCGCCTATCCGAAAACCTCCTACTTTTGCCGCCCGTTTTTCTTCACCGTTTTCCACCACACATGAAATTTGCCACCAAGGTTATTCACGCCGGCATTGAGCCGGACCCCTCCACCGGGGCCATTATGACTCCAATTTTCCAAACCTCCACCTACGTGCAGGCCGCCCCCGGCGACCACAAGGGTTACGAGTACGCCCGTACCCAAAACCCGACGCGTTCAGTTTTGGAAAAAAACCTCGCCGCACTCGAAAACGGTACCGACGCCATCTGCTTCAGTTCGGGCCTGGCGGCACAGGACGCTGTGATCAAACTCCTGAAATCCGGCGACGAGGTGCTCTCCGTCAACGACCTGTACGGTGGATCGTACCGCCAGATGGTGCGCGTGTACGGCCCCTGGGGCCTGAAAAGCCGCTATGTGGACATGACCAATGCCGCCACTGTGGAATCCGCCATCGGCCCCGACACGCGCCTGCTCTGGATCGAAACGCCTACCAACCCCATGCTGAGCATCGTGGATATTGAGGCCGTGTGCGCCATCGCCCGCAAGCACGGCATCCTGACCGTGGTGGACAACACCTTTGCCTCGCCTTTCCTGCAAAACCCGCTCGACCTCGGCGCCGACATCGTGCTGCACTCGGCTACCAAGTACCTCGGCGGACACTCCGACGTGGTGCACGGCTGCCTCATCGTGCGCGATGCCGAACTGGCCCAGCGCCTGCATTTTATCCAGAACGCCTCCGGCGCCGTGCCCGGCCCGCAAGATTGTTTCCTGATCCTGCGCGGCATCAAAACCCTGCACCTGCGCGTGCAGCGCTCCTGCGAAAATGCCGCCTCCATTGCCGAGCACCTGGCCACCCACCCCAAGGTAGCGAAGGTGTACTGGCCGGGATTTGCGCACCACCCCAACCACGTGGTGGCAAAAAAACAAATGCGCATGTTCGGCGCCATGGTGTCGTTCGACCTGAAAGACAACACCCCGGAAGCCGCCAACCGGGTGCTGAGCGGCACCCATTTGTTTTCGCTGGCCGAATCGCTGGGTGGCGTGGAGTCGCTTATCGGACACCCGGCCAGCATGACGCATGCCAGCATCCCGCGGGAAGAGCGCCTGAAAGTGGGCCTTACCGACTCGCTCATCCGCCTCAGCGTGGGCGTGGAGGATGTGTCGGATTTGATTGCGGACCTGGATGCGGCGATCGGGTGATTGATAC
The DNA here is from genome assembly GCA_964392655.1 of uncultured Saprospiraceae bacterium. Lineage (GTDB taxonomy): Bacteria > Bacteroidota > Bacteroidia > Chitinophagales > Saprospiraceae > M3007. The sequence continues at coordinate 16,067 of CAYMQY010000031.1, read as the reverse complement.
GGGCTATCCAGTGTCGCTAAACAAAAAACGTCCCGAACTTTTCAGGATTGAAAAATTCGGGACGTTTTGAAATCGCCCGCGTACTCAATGAGGCAAGGAGGAAAAACTATTTCTCGATAGTCTTTTTGTCCGCTTCGCGCATGCCCTGGCGGATTTCGTCCTCCACAGAGTTTTTGGCGTTGTTGAACTCGCGGATACCTTTGCCCAGGCCGCGCATGAGTTCCGGAATTTTATTGCCGCCAAACAGGAGCAACACGACCAGAAAAATGAGTGTAAGTTCGGTTGCGCCGAGGTTGCCGAGAAAAAGAAGAGTGGATACCATGTCTGTTAAATTTAGATCAAAAGAAGGATGGTCGGAGGGGTTTGAAAAATACCGGAATTTCGACCGAAAAACGGCTGCAAAGTTACACGGGCAGCCAGTCAAATTCTAACCATCCGAACATTTTAACCGAAAACTGACGTTTTACCGGCCATGCAAATTCAAGACATCATAAACGCTCTGGAGGCCGTAGCGCCGCCACACCTGCAGGAGTCGTACGACAATGCCGGACTCATCGCAGGCGATCCGGAAGCGGCGCTTTCAGGCGTCCTGTTTTGCCTCGATTCCACCGAGGCGGTGGTGGCCGAGGCCAAACGCAAGGGGTGCAACCTGATCGTTGCGCACCATCCGATCGTTTTCCGCGGTCTGAAACGCCTGAACGGCGCCACGTATGTGGAGCGAACCGTCATGCAAGCCATTCGGGACGACATTGCGCTGTACGCCATCCACACCAACCTCGACAATGTGCACCAGCAGGGAGTCAATGCCAAAATTGCCGAAAAAATCGGCTTGCGGGATACCCGGATTCTGGCGCCGAAGCCCGGCCTGACGGATATCGGCGCCGGACTCGTGGGTGAACTGGCGGCCCCTATGCCGGAGTCTGACTTTTTGCAGCATGTCAAAACGGTGCTTCGAAGCGGCTGTGTGCGCCATACTGCGCTGCGCGAAAAACCCGTACGACGCGTGGCCGTGTGCGGGGGCAGCGGCAGTTTTTTACTGTCGGATGCGCTGCGGGCCGGCGCCGACGCGTTTGTGACTGCCGACTTCAAGTACCACGAGTTTTTCGATGCTGAAGGGCGCATAGTCATAGCCGATGTGGGCCATTTTGAAAGCGAACAGTTTACCATCGAACTTTTACGCGACATTGTACAGGATAAATTCCCTAATTTTGCGCTCCATTTGACGGAGGTACGCACAAACCCGGTTTTTTACTTGTAAAAGCGCCCTCCGACCGGCTTGAAAATTGCGCTCCGGCGGCCTTGCTGTAAAATTCAGCGATTCCCCGGACGTCCTAAGCCACTCACTCAATCACTCAATCACTCATTTCTCAATGACTGTAGAAGCAACCATTACCGAGAAACTGCAAAAACTTTGGACCCTCCAGCAAGTTGATTCCCAACTGGACGAAATAGGAATCCTGAAAGGGGAATTGCCTATGGAGGTAGCCGATTTGGAAGACGAAATTGCCGGACTGGATACCCGTTGCAAAAAACTTAAGGCGGGGGTAAAAGAGGCCGAACAGGAAATCGCCCAGATTCAGGCTCTGGCCAAAGAGGCTGAAAACAACATCAAAAAATACCAGAAGCAACTCGACGAGGTAAAAAACAACCGGGAGTACGAGGCGCTGCAAAAAGAGATCGAACTGGCGAATCTGGATATCCAGTTGTCGGAGAAAAAAATGCGCGACGCCAAAGCGAAATTAGAAGTGCAAAAAGACAACCTCGCGGTTGCCGAAGCCCGCCAGGAAGCCAAGCAGAAAGACCTGGATGCCAAAAAGGTCGAACTGCAGGGCATTATTGAAAAAACTGAAGCCGAAGAAACCCGGCTGCGCAACAAAAGCACTAAAGCACGCGACGGAATTGAAGAGCGCCTGCTGAAAGCATACGACAAAACCCGCACCACTTACCGCAATGGCCTGGCGGTCGTCACTGTGGAGCGCAATTCTTGCGGCGGTTGCTTCAACCACGTGCCGCCTCAAGTGCAGCTGGAAATCGGTCTGCACAAAAAAATTATCGCATGCGAGCACTGTGGCCGCATTCTCGTGGATCAAGCCATTGCCTTTCCGGAATCTACCGTTTCGGCGTAAAATAAAATTGGCACTTATTTTGAATATGAGTCCTTCGAATAGTTTTGTTCGAAGGACTTGTATTTTTAAAAAGGTGCCGACTCGAAAATTCGTCGGAAAAAATGTTAAAACCACTTGCTGTTTCGGCAAGTGTTCGTTTCTTGCATGGCCTTTTTTTAATACGATGCATTTTTAGTGTTTCCTGCCATGCGGAAAATTTACTTATCTCTTCTTCCGGTTTTCCTGCTCCCTTGTCTGCTTCCCGGGCAGACACTAAAAATTTTTGACAGTTTTTCTCAACTCGAAGAGCGTATCCAGCAAGCAGGTTCATCCATTCTGGTCATCAATTTCTGGGCAACCTGGTGCGGCCCCTGCAAAGAAGAACTCCCCTGCTTCGATGAACTTTATCGCAACTACGCCGGCGAGGACTTTGAGATGATCATGGTTACGCTTGATTTCAGAAGCCGCATCGAGCCGGCCGTCATACCTTTCCTGAGGAAATGGAACCCGAAACAGGAAATTATCCTGCTTGCCGACCCGGAGGTTGACAACTGGATTCCAAAAGTTCATCCAAATTGGGGCGGATCAATTCCGGCAACCCTGCTGGTTTGTGGCGACCAACGCGCATTAGCCGAGAAGCAGTTTGAATCGTATGAGGACCTGGAGGCGTTTGTTCTTGATTTTGTGAGCAAGGTTCAAAAAACACCGAAGATGTGTGACAAGGGAGCGCGCTAAACGTCCGACACACACAACTACTTGAGCCAAAAATCAACAATCGAGTTTTTCAAGCCTATTTCATCCTATTGTTCCCGTCAATTATGAAACATCCCATCCCGGTTCTGCTTTTTCTGGTCGGCGTTTTCTCGATCTGTAGTACAGGATACGAACCCAGCTATTATGTGGTCGGAGACAAAGCCGAAGACTTTTCTCTGCGCAATGTGGACGGACGTATGGTGTCCTTTTCCGATTACACGGACGCCAAGGGTTTCATCCTGGTTTTCACCTGCAACCACTGCCCCTACGCACAACTTTACGAACAACGCATCATCGAACTGCATCGCAAGTTCAGCACAAAAGGATACCCGGTCATCGCCATCAACCCGAACGATTCCGATATCGTCAAGGAAGATAGTTTCGACGAAATGGTCAAACGCGCCAAACTCAAGCGTTATCCTTTTGCCTACCTCCATGATGCAGAACAAACCGTTTTTCCGCTGTTTGGCGCCAACCGCACGCCGCATGCATACGTGCTTGACAAAAACCTCGTGGTTCGGTACATCGGCGCCATTGACGACAACCCGGAAACCCCCGCTGCCGTCAAACGCAAGTATGTAGAGAGCGCCGTAGAGGCCCTGCTCCGTGACGAACGCCCCGATCCGGATTTTACCCGCGCTATCGGCTGCACCATCAAGCGGAAACGGCAGTAATATCCCGCGCTTTCTTCTACTGTGCCGTCAGGTATGGCAGCACCCGTGCCAGCCACTCCGAATCGGAAAAAGCCGCGATCCGGCGAATGTCCTCCGCACGAGCGTATGCGCCGTGTTGATCGCGATATGCCACGATCATTTTCGCCTGCTTGAAACTGATGTACGGATGCGCATCCAGAATTGCTTCGGTTGCGGTATTCAGGTTGATTTTTTGAATGGACGACTCGTTCAGTTGCAGGTAAGCCCGGATGTTCTGAAAAATGCTGTCGGGCATGCCGAAGGTCTCGCCTACCTGATCCACCTGTACGAAACCTCCCAATTTTTCCCGGTAGCGCACGATCTGATTCGCCCGTCCGGCTCCAATGCCCGGTAACTGCTGCCAATCGTCCGGCGTGGCGGTATTGATATCCAGACTCGTCGGCGCTGCCTTTTTCCCGTACCCGCCTCCGGCATATGCAGCCGGACGAATAGCCGCTTCGGCCCGGACGATGCTGATGTAAGGCTCTAACCTGGAAAAATCTGCATCCGTCAGTCCATACAGCTTCCGAAAATCTGTTTTTTCCACGAAAACTCCACCTTTCTTGCGGTAACGCAGCAAACGCCCCACCAAAGCAGGCGGCAAACCGAGCCGCAACAGATCATGCTCCGATGCGGTGTTGGGGTCGAAGGGGAACTGCTCCGGAGCGGCATCGGCAATCGGCTGTTTGCCGGTAGCGACTTTGTTGCCTCCGATACGCACATACGGGCGAAGACGTTCAAAAACATCCTCGGGCAACGTGTAAATTTTCCCCAGGTCTTCCGCCGACCGGAACCGTCCCCCGCGTTCCCGGTACCGGACGATCGTTTGTGCTACCCGCTCGGGCACACCCAGCCGGCGCAGGGTTTCTGCAGGAGCCGTGTTCGGGTCAAAGAAAAACAGCGTGGTTTCCTCGGGAGCGTTAGCGTGGTCGTTCGCAGCAAGGTCGGCTTGCCGGTATGCGGCGATCCGGCGCTCAAATTCCGAAAAGTCGGTGCTTTCCGGCTTGTGAAAGGCCAGATAAACTTCCGGCGCGATGTACGAGGAGCCGATCAGCAGCAGCAGTGCGGCGGCTCCGTAACGTTCGGTTTTGGAAAAATGGAACTGTCGGATCAGGTGTTTGAGCATGGTTATAGATCGTTTTAGTGTTAATAGTCAGGACTTTTCGGTATTTCCCACCCCAAGCTGCCAGGCGCCGGCTGTCCGCATATCGTGGAACGGCAATCCCAGTGACCGGCATTCGGATTTCCAGCGCTCTACCCGCCACGGGCGGTTGGTCGCATCGAACACGACGAGCCGGCAGCGGAACCGCTTGAGGCAATCGCTCAGATGAATCCTGGTATTTCCACTCAGGATAAGCACATCCACCGGAACGGGGGATGTAGTGGGGGAAAGCACGGCTTCGCTGCCGTCCAGAACAACCATTTTCAGGTTATGAAACTGCACAAAAGGCGGATTTACCAACAGGTTTTGGCTTATGAACGGCGTATCAGGAAGGGCTGGAATGTGCCTTGTAGTTCGGACGCCATGCGCCCAGCGGTTGGCCTGCGCGGCAAATCGTTCTTGCCGTTCGTCCAGCGAATCCGCCCAAACGTAGTGCCGGGTACCGTCGAAAAAGTCGAACAGAAAATGGCGGTTTTGGTGATACATTACGACCTGACGCTGCTGGAACTTCCGGATTTGCCGTTCCAGACGGCACAAGCCACACAGCGCCAGCATAGCCAGTGAAGCCAAAAACATTCGCGCGTGGCGACGTTGCATCGCTCCGAAAAACAGGCCGATGAACAGGTAAATCGCAAGGGCCTCCCAGGCAGTAATCCAGATCCCGGAAATCACGCTGCCCGGCAGATGCTGGATGCCCGTGATAACCCGGTTCATGCCCCACAGCAGGTGATAGAGCAACCAGCCCAACCATTCTGCGGGCGCGGGAAAGGTAGCACTGAGCAGTACCAGCACCGATCCGCTCCACAAAAACACCGCCCCACCGATGACTACCACCCAACCGGCAAGCCAGAAATACACGGGAAACTGGTGGAAGTAGTACAACGAGAGCGGCAGGGTGCCTAGCTGCGCCGCCATACCGATGAGCAGGATGCTCCAGCATTCGTCGGCCCATTTGTGCGGACTGGGCGCAAGCCGCCGGAACACGGGGTAAAACGCCACAATGCCCGCCACTGCGGCATACGACAACTGGAATCCGGCGTCGAACAGGAACCAGGGATTCAGCCACAGCAGGATGAAGGCCGACGCACCGAGGATGTTCCAGATGGATGCCGTGCGGCGCAGCGCTTTTCCCATCAGGTAGCAGGTAAACATGACGGAGGCCCGTAGCACCGAGGCTGTGGCTCCGGTCAGCAAGGTAAAGGCCCAGATGCCGGCCAGCACCAGGCCGGTTTCGCCCCAACGGCGAGTGTTACCCCGCCAGGGGATACGCCGCAAGAGAAACAAAAACGCTGCATACATCAGCCCGACATGCGTACCCGACACGGCCAGGGCGTGCATCGAACCGGTTTCTGCGTAGGTGGTGCGCAATTCCTCCGACAGGTCGCCCTTGTAGCCGACCAGCAATGCTGACGCAACCGCGTACTCATCCCTGCCGGGAAAATGTGCCCGCAACACTTCGAGCAACTGATCCCGCCAATAGAACGCCAGCCGCCAGAGTCCTTGGCCATGTCCGCCGGATAGCACGCCAAAAGCGCTGTCTTTTACAAATGCCTGGTAGTGGATATTTTGGAAGTGCAGGTATTGCCGATAGTCAAACACATGCGGGTTTTTGGGCGGCTCCGTGGGCCGTATTACTGCCCGTACCCACAGGCGGTCACCATAGCGCAGGGTTTCGGCACCAGGCGTCACCGGAAGAAAAAGCAACACGTTTCCCGTGCACGTCTGCAAGGAATCTGCCGCTGTCCCAGCCGACTCTACGCGCAGCGGGACTTTGATTCTTGCTCCTTTGGATGGCGCGTCGTACACGACTCCCGTGAACACGGTTACTTGCTGGTTTGTCCGGCTGAAATGCATTTTTTGCCGCCGTTCATCGTGCTGCCGGGTATGCCAGTAGCCCATTCCGAAAAGCAGCGCAAACACACACGACCCGTACACCCACCGGAACCGGTAGGCATACTGCCGGGGCGCCAGAAACAGCAGGGCAAACATGCCGGCCAAAAGTCCGTACTCGATTCCGGAAATTTCATACTTCAGCCAGGAGCCGGCAGCAATGCCGCCAAGCCAGGGCAGGAAAAGGCGGAGAAAGGGAACTTGACGCGGGTGTATCATGGGCGATTATTTTTCCGGATCGAAAATAACCGCATGCTTCGATGCCCGCCAACAGTCCTTCACCAGAAGGCGTACATTTAAAGAAATTTAATGTGTGCAAAATGCTCACCGGAGCACACCGTGGAAGCGCAACAGATGGCCTTCCACCTGCTCGTTGTACACGCACAAAATCAATGTATTGCGTTTTTTTGGATCGCTGTGGAACAGAATTTTGATCGGGTTGTGTACGTACCCGCGTTCGCCGAAAAGTTGCAACTGTTTTGTGCGGGGCCGCCGGAACAAACGCAGTTCATCGGCCCCTGCCGGGATCGGCACATCGGCGTATCCTTCTTCCTGAAGAAATTGCTGCACCATGGAATAGGAATTCGCCAATGTGCTGCCTGCGAACACGCTGCGATACTCCCAGCCGTCGCTGTACCCGCCCATGTAGGCGGATCCGGCCGGCGGAAATTGTTCCCGCATCGGAACGTGCGGCTCGGGCGCCGCCGCTTCGGGTTCCACAAAACCGAATTCGTCGTACTGCTGCATGGTGCTATCGGTAGTCCGCCTGCGGGAAAAAACTGCCTTTCGGGTTGACGCGCCAAAATTAGCGGGCATTTGTTTGAAAAGCGACCTGTTTTAAAACAAAAAATATTTTTCGCAAAAAAGGACTGCCTGCAACTGGAAATCCCCGCAAAATAGACAACCAAAATGCACCTGCCCGCGTCATGGAACATCACAAGTCGGAAAGACCGGCGAATCGCGTATTTTTGCACGCTTTTTGCAGCCAACCGACTTTGAATTGGACAAACAAAACTTTCTGCCACTAAATTTTCCTCCAGCAATTATGAACAAGTCTCTGATACAGGCGCTGTTATTGGCCATGTTCGCCTTCGGCACCACAACCATCTCGGCACAACTTCTGCCCAAGTGCATTGACGGCCAAGGCTTCAGTTACAACCCGATCACCGGTCAGCAAATTGCTACCGGCGAGCGCTGCGCCAATGCAGTTACCACCGCGGTGCCGTTCCTGCGTATTGTACCCGACGCCCGCGGCGGCGCTATGGGCGACGTCGGCATTGCTACCTCCGCCGACCCGAACGGCATGCACTACAACCAGTCCAAACTGGCCTTTGCCGACAAAAAAGTGGCCTTGTCGGCCACCTATACCCCCTGGATGCGCAACCTGGGCCTGCAGGACGTGTACCTGGCCTACCTGTCCGGTTACATGCAAATTGACAAACTCCAGACCATCGGCCTGGGCCTGCGTTATTTTTCCCTCGGCGATATTGAGTTTACGGATGAAAACGGCGGATCACTCGGCCAGGGCCGCCCCAATGAGTTCGAGGTGAATGCCGCGTATGCCCGCAAACTGTCGAAAAAATTCTCCGCAGCCATCGGCGCCAAGTTCATCTACTCCAACCTCGCCACCGGCCAGGTGGTGGAAGGCAACGAGATCAAACCCGGTATCGCCGGCGCTGCCGATCTCTCGCTGACGTATAAAACGCCTCTGAAGGTCATCAAAACCGGCAGCGAACTGACCATCGGCGCCGCAATCACCAACCTCGGCTCCAAGATCACGTACACCAACTCCGTCAATCGGGACTACATCCCCACCAACCTCGGCATAGGTCTTGCCTGGAAAATCAACCTCGACCAGTTCAATACCTTCACGATTACGACCGACTTCAACAAACTGCTCGTACCGACTCCCCGTCCCGACATTGACGAAGACGGCGACGGCATCCCCGATTACAAGCAGTACTCCCCGATTCGTGGCGTGTTCAAATCTTTCGGCGATGCGCCGGGTGGCTTCAGTGAAGAACTCAAGGAAATCACCACCGGCATCGGCGCCGAATACTGGTACGACGACCAGTTCGCCGTGCGTGCCGGCTACTTCTTCGAGCACTATTCCAAAGGAAACCGCAAGTATTTCAGCGTCGGCCTCGGCGTGAAGTACAACGTGTTCGGCATCAACTTCTCCTACCTCGTGCCCACTACCAACCAGCGCAACCCGCTGGACAACACCCTTCGTTTCTCTCTGCTGTTCGATTTTGCAGCATTTGAGGGCGAGGATAAATGATGGGTTTTAAAAGTCTTTTTCACTGCGGAGGCGCGGAGTTTTTTGGCAATAAACCTGCTGAAAACTCCGCGCCTCTGCAGTTTTGGAGAAAAAAGTTGTTCATCAAAACGGAAAGAACACCGGGATCAGCAGACTTGCCAGTATCCAGAACAGCAGGTTTAGCGGCGCGCCGATCCGGAAAAAATCCTTGAACGTATAGTTGCCGGCCGCGTACACCATCGTATTGGTTTGGTATCCGATCGGTGTCATAAAACTGGCGGAGGCCGCAAAGGTTATGGCCATCAGCAGCGGTTTGGGTGACACGCCCATGGACTGAGCCAGTGCAATCACAATAGGAGCCAGCAAAACCACCGTAGCATTGTTGGACATGACTTCGGTGAGCAAGGTTGTCACAAGGTACACGACACTCAACACCACCACCGGCCCGAATGCGCCGCTCAGGTGGTGAATCTGGTCGGCAAGAAGCCTCGCGGCGCCGGTTTTTTCCAGCGCGGCGCCCAAACTCAGCGAGCCGGCCAGCAGCATAACTACCTTCCAACTGACACTCCGGTAAGCCTCTTCCGGCGATACAATTCTGCTCAGTATCAGGACCAAACAGCCGGCCAACGCTGCCGTCACGATGGGCAAGACATTCAGCGAAGCCAGCACAATGACCGACAGCACCGTTGCGGCGGCGATGAGCGCGTTTTTCTTCGAAAAACCCGCATGATCGGTGTGGTTTATCACGAACAGGTCGGGAAATTCTTTGTGGAAAATCCCGGATTTGTCTTTCGACGAGGCCAGCAGCAGACAATCGCCGGCAGCGAGCGTCCAGTCGCCGATCTTTTTGTTTTGAAGCCCCTTCCGGCCACGAACACCGAGAAAAATAGCGCCCCCGAACCGGCTTTCGAAGTCCACGTCTTCTAGGCGAACGCCCGAGAGGTCGGAGTTGGGCAGAATCACCACTTCATGCAGCACCAGTCCGCCGCTTTTATTTTTTGAGGTATCCTGACCGAGAATTGGCTGCACAAGTACCCGGTTTCTGGTTTGCAACTTGCGTATCTGCGCGACATCGCCGCGTACCTTGAGGGTGTCGTTTTCTTGAAGAACAAAGTCGTCGGGCGGAGAAAAAAAACGGTCGTCTCCGCGCCGGACCTGAATGATTTCCAGCCCCAGTTCAGTAACTAACGGGGTCGTTTTTATGGTCTTGCCAATGGACGGAGCACCCGCCTGCAACACGACGTTTGTCAGGTATTCACCCAAATGGAACTTCTCTTCTACCGTCGTATTTTTTGAATTTCCGGGCAGCAAGCGAAGCCCGATCAGCAGCAGGTACAGAAATCCCGCCAAAAGAAACACGAGGCCCATCTGCGTCATTTCGAACATGGAGAAAGCCCCCAGGCCGGCCGATGCGGCATATTCGCTTGCCAAAATATTGGTGGATGTACCGATCAGCGTGCAAACACCTCCGAACATGGACGCAAATGACAACGGAATCAGCAGCTTCTCCGGACTGGCGCGAATTGCCCGTGCACACGACAGCACCACCGGAATGAAAAGCGCCACAACGGGGGTATTGTTGATAAACGCCGATAAAAACGCTACCGAAATCAGCATGCTGATCGTGCCGAGCCAGTAGTTTCGCCGAAACAGATTTTCCAGGAAAGAAGTCGCGGGGTTGAGCGCGCCGCTTTTTTCGATGCCTGCACTCAGCACAAACATCGCAGCCACCGTGGCAACTGCCGTATTGCTGAAACCGGCAATGCCTTCCTGCGGGCTGAGTATCCCGGCCAGCACCAAACTCCCGATCACGAGCATGGCCGTCACATCAATAGCCACAACCTCGGTGGCAAACAGAATAATTGCCCCGAACAAAATACAAATGGTAAGAATGATGTCGAGGCTCATAATTTCCAGGTTGAAAGGTTCATCTAAAATTGAAAGTGTCCGGGCAAAGTTTGGCCTACTTTTGCACACATTTTCGCTTGACCCGTAAGTTATTTCAGAACAAGGCGCACCCTGAACCCTGCGTCTATTCACCACACAACACTCCCTGAAATGGCACGTCCGCTGCGCACCGCTGAAGAATATGTCCAGGGCATCCGTGCCGGCGATCGTGTCGTGCTCGCCCAGGCGATCACGCTGGTGGAAAGCGCCCGCCCCGAACACGCGGCATTGGCGCAGGATGTGATTCGGGAACTGCTTGCTGCTGAAAATACACATCTCCACTCTCTGCGCATCGGCATCACCGGCGCGCCCGGCGCCGGCAAAAGCACTTTTATCGAAGCGTTAGGTGTACATCTGGTGGAGCAGGGGCGAAGGGTGGCGGTATTGGCCATAGACCCCAGCAGCTCCATCAGTCGGGGCAGTATTCTGGGCGACAAAACGCGCATGGAGCGCCTGTCGCAGTCTGCACAAGCGTTCATCCGACCTTCGCCGGCAGGCGATTCCTTAGGCGGCGTGGCTCGAAAAACCCGGGAGACAATCCTGCTTGTGGAGGCGGCGGGCTTCGACACGGTGTTCGTGGAAACGGTCGGCGTGGGCCAGTCGGAAACCGCCGTACACCGCCTGACCGATGTGTTCGTGTTGCTGCTGCTGCCCGGCGCCGGCGACGAATTGCAGGGCATCAAGCGCGGTATCGTCGAAATGGCTGATATTTTGGTGGTGAACAAAGCCGACGGCGACCGCATCAAACTGGCCAATCAGGCCCGCGCCCACTACCTGAACGCCACGCACCTGCTTCCACCCAAGGTAAGTGGCTGGGCGCCGCGTGTACTGGCGTGCAGCAGTCAGGAAGGGTCGGGTATTACCGACGTGTGGGACGCTATTGAGGAATACCGAAGCAGCATTTCTGCGAGCGGTTTCTTCGACGACAACCGCCGCCGGCAGGCACAATACTGGTTGCAGGAGGCGCTGGAAGCCGGGCTGCATGCGGCGTTTTACGGGCATCCCGGGGTGCGGGAGCGGCTCGCAGCCCTGGAGCAGGAGGTGCTGGCCGGTCGGGTTTCGCCTTTTGCGGCAGCAGAAGAGGTGCTTCGGCACTCGCCCTTCGGAAAAATTTAGGAATTACTTTCGTATTGCCAGATATCGCCCCACAGGTGCGCACCGCCGTCCATGTAGATCGTTTCGCCGGTCATGTATGCCGCCATCGGACTTGCCAGAAAAAGCACAAGCATGGCCACTTCGGTGGTGGAGCCGAGCCGTTTCATCGGGACATGTTTCGAAATTCCCGTCAACAATTCGGGCGGATATTGTTCGAGGCCACTGCTTTGAATGATGCCCGGCGCCACGCAGTTGAGGCGCACGCCCTTTTGCGCCCACTCTACCGCAAGCGATTGGGTAAGATTGCTGACGGCTGCACGTGCTGCGCCGGTGTGGGCCATGCCGGGGAAACCGCGAAAATGGTTGACGACGATATTGACGACGGCGCCGTGTTGCTGCGCAAAGAAAAAACGTTTGGCCATCGCCTGGGTTACGAACCAGGTGCCGTTCAGGTTGGTATTAATTACTGCGTTCCAGCCTTTGGGTGTGATTTCCTCCGCCAGGCTGGGAAACTGGCCACCGGCATTATTTACCAGAATGTCCAGTTTGCCGCTTTTTTCAGCAATGGTGTCGGCCAGACTTGCCACTTGCTCCGGCTCCCGGATATCAAGTTGAAAACTATGGACGTTTCCGAGCGGTTGCAGCAGCGCCATTCCCTGCGCGAGGCGTTCCGGTTTGCGCGAAGCAATGTACACTTCGGCGCCATGCAGGATCAATTGCCGGGCGATTTCGAGGCCGATTCCGCTACCGCCGCCGGTGACCAGTGCTGTTTTACCTTGAAATAATTCTGTTTGAAACATCTGCTTGTTGCGATAAAAAAGCCGAACGCGGACGTTTCCGGCTCGGCCTGTACTATTACTAAACACGGGTGTCTTGCGATGGAATTCCGGGTAGTGCAGTGTTTGTTTTTACAGGTTTTTGAGGAAGTTGAGCAGGTCTTGTTCTTGCATCGGCACCGGAGTAACGGATAACTGCACATTGGTGCCGATTTCGGTAAACTGGTTGGTTAGCCAGTACTGTTCCCCGGTTTTACCGACCACCACTATGGTCACCGGGTAACCCAGCGGGGCCTGCGGGAAGCAAAACTCCGAGGACTCGTCGTCGCCCGTCAGTTCGGCTATGGCGTTGTTGTTTTTGAAAACAAGAAACACGCGAGCGTTGAGGGCGGTAAACTGATCGGGAAGCGTAACGCAGAACGAACTGCTTTGTTCGATTATAGGGCGTGCGCAGTTGCTCCACCCAGTTTGCGGCACAATGAGTTCGTACCCGTCCTGCTGATCTCCGGAACCTGGAAGCGGCCACTTCGCCAGAAAGGCGGGTTCGTTGGTGTCGGACCAGCCGCTCAGGTTTTTTTCAGCATCAAGCACGCCGGTGAACACGGTCATGTTCGACTGGTTGGTAGAGGCGGTCGGTATTTGAACTTTCAGGTAGCGGGAAGGCAGCACCTGGAGTTCCTTGTTGCCACAGAGTACGCGTACCTGCACCGCTCCGGCGCTTTCGAGCATTTCAGAATCGGGGTAGGTGGAAGTCGGTAGTTTACGTGCCAAAAAATCGCCCTTGCGCAGTACGGTAGTCACTTCAACTTTCAGAGTAGGGCAAGTACTGCAGGGCACAGGAGTACCGGTGTTGTCGGCAAATAAATTTTCAGTGTCGGCCAAAAACACGCGCACGCCGCTTGTGGCGGTGAGTATCGTATCGGGAATTACGGCTCCACCAAATTGAAAAACCGATTGAGTAGTCGGGTCTGGCGTCTGGAGCAACAACTGATCAAGGTTTTCCAGAACAGGCTTGTACGGGATGAACTCCTGCACATCCTTTCGGCAGCCCCATACTGTCACCGACAGGGTGGTTAGTACCGCTAAAAGTTGATATGTCTTTGATGCATGCATGGCAATGAGAAGGATTCGAGGTTTTGTTTTGGAGATGATACGGCAGGTCGCTGGGGTGCTGCTCTTTGCAAAATATTTAACATGGTCAGTCAAAAATGCGGGTCAGGCCGAGTCGCACCCCGCCGACGCCATAAGATTGTTCGTACGGCAGTTCCGGCCGGGTGACCGGATCGAGAATATGCCGGTAGTATGGCTCCACAAAGACCCGTGTGCGGGGGTTCAGGTGGTAAAACCACTGGATGCTTCCCATCAGGCTCATGCCGAGGCTGGTGCGGAACACCTCATTGGGGCCGGAGCCGGGTGTGAACGATGCCGGTTTCCCGGTGGTGTCGAGTATGCTGCCGCGTTTTTCGAACAGCAGGTTGAGTGAACCGCCGAGGTTCAGGCTCACGCCGGTGGCACCGCTGCGCAATTCGAGCGCGGCTTGCAGGGGAATATCGAGCATGGCGTAGCGGTTGTAGGTTTTCAGGTAATTGGTACCGTATTCAATCCCGATGGTATCGGTCACGCTTACCCATTGGCCATTGATGTACTGCTGGGTGACGGTGATGTTGTACCGGATGAAATCCGGATCAATGTATTCGAATTGCTCTTCGAAGTGGTCGAAATGCAACCCGGTGCGCAACAGGAAGTTTCCGGCGAACAGGTACGAAGCCCGCAAGCCGGCGTTGTACCCCCAGGTACGGATTTCGGTGCGTTCCCGGTCGAGCAGGTAGTCTTGCAATTCCGAGTCGGAGGTTTTAAATCGCTTGGCTGCCCAGGAAGGGCCGGCATACGCGTCCACCAACCAGGCGTTGGGATGGGTATGGAAATCGTAACATTTTCTGGGCGCCCGTTTGGTTTTAGCAGGCGGTGTTTTGACGGTCGCCAGGGTGTTTTCCCGGGCAGGCATAGGCAGCAGGCCCAACGAAACCGGCAGGGGTGCGGTAGCTATTTCAAACTGCCCTTTTGCCGCTGCTTCGAGGTATTCGGGCGCCGGTGTCGGAATAGTTGCCCCGGTTTCTGCCACAACGGTTTGAACTTGCGCCTCCGACCGGTAGATATCAGCGGAAAGAGGCTTTTTGCCAGCAGATTGGGCAGCAAATGACGGCCTGCTTGCAGGCGCCACCCGGTTATGCCGGACAGCGGCTTCGGGGCTATTGGTGGCGGGCATGCGCTTGCCGGTGTATCCCGGTGTTTGTTTTTCAAGCCGGTCGTTATCCGCGCCGGCATCCACAGTGGTTGCGGTGGATTTTTCCGGGGTGGCGACGGGAGCCGGCACACCGGAGTGGGTGTGTGCCATCGGTTGTGTCGCTGCCGGGGTTTCGGGCTGGTTTCCAAACATCCACCACAAGCCTGCGGCAAGCATTCCGGCAGCCAGGCCGCCGGTGAGGAACCAGATGAAGAAAAACCTCCGTTTGCGTCGGCGCAGCGCGCGCTCCACATTGGGCCAGACGAAGGCCGGGGGCGGCACTTCGGTTTGGCGCAAGCGTTGACGCATCAGGTCGTCTATGTGGTTTGGTTGTTCCATTTTTTACTGTTTTCAGATTTTTTGAGGCATGATTTGGTGCAATGTTTCGAGTTGTTCGCACAGCCAGCGGCGTGCTTTGGTCAGTTGGGAGCGGGAGGTGCTTTCCTGAATGCCCAGCAGGTCGGCCACTTCGGCGTGGGAGTATCCCTCGATGGCTACCATGTTGAACACCACCCGGTACCCGTCGGGCAGGCGGCTGATCAGGCGCAGTAACTCCGCTTCCGAAAGAGCAGCCAGAGCATCCGGTTCTACGGGGGCTTCAGGCAGGTTTTCGTGGCCGCTCGTTTCATAATCAAAGCGCTGTCGCTGATATGTGCGCAAAGCCGTGTTGATCATAATCCGTCGAATCCACCCTTCGAAGGAGCCTTGAAACTGAAACTGATCCAGTTTGGTGAACACCTTGACGAAGCCTTCCTGAAGTATGTCGGCAGCATCCGACGACGAGCGGGCATACCGCAGGCACACGGCATACATCTTGCCGGCAAACTGGTCGTACAGTTGACGCTGACATTGCGCGGACCCGCGCAAACAACCCCGGATGAGTTCCTGTTCGTTCAACAATGGCTTGCTCTTTTGGCTTGCCGGCAATCGGCCGGGAATTGTCCCGAAGGTACGCGATCTATGCAGATGCAGGGCGAGGTTTTTTCGCTGCTTTTGGGCGCAGGAACGTAAAAAATTGCAGATTGCAGGGGGAGTTTATGGTAAAAAAACACGAGTCATCCCGAATTTTTTTAAAGTCAAAATGTAAAATGTAAAAGTCAAAA